>JAFKKP010000148.1 GCA_017305515.1 Hyphomicrobiales bacterium | reverse complement strand
CCTCGAACTCGGCCTGCGTCACCATGCGCTTGTTGCGGCGCGCCGCAGTGAGTGCGGCCTCGTTGACGAGATTCATCAGGTCCGCGCCCGAGAAACCCGGCGTTCCACGCGCGATGGTCTTGAGATTGATATCCGGCGCGAGCGGCACCTTGCGGACATGAACTTTGAGAATCTGCTCGCGGTCAACGACATCGGGATTTGGCACGACGACCTGACGGTCGAAGCGGCCCGGACGCAAGAGCGCCGGATCGAGCACGTCGGGACGGTTGGTCGCCGCGATCAGGATAACACCTTCGTTGGCCTCGAAGCCGTCCATCTCGACCAGCAACTGGTTGAGCGTCTGTTCGCGCTCGTCGTTACCGCCGCCGAGGCCCGCGCCACGATGACGGCCGACCGCGTCGATTTCGTCGATGAAGATGATGCACGGCGCGTTCTTCTTCGCCTGCTCGAACATGTCGCGGACGCGCGAAGCGCCGACGCCGACAAACATTTCGACGAAGTCAGAACCCGAGATCGTGAAGAACGGCACGTTGGCTTCGCCCGCGACAGCGCGCGCGATCAGCGTCTTGCCGGTGCCCGGAGGTCCGACCAGCAGCACGCCGCGCGGAATTCGTCCGCCCAGGCGCTGATATTTTCCAGGGTCGCGCAGGAATTCGACGATCTCCTGCAAATCCTGCTTTGCCTCGTCGACGCCGGCGACATCTTCGAACGTTACGCGGCCGTGCGCCTCGGTCAGCATCTTGGCGCGCGATTTGCCAAAGCCCATCGCTTTGCCGGCGCCGCCCTGCATCTGCCGCGACAGGAAAACCCAGACGCCGATTAGCGCGATGAACGGCAGCCACGACACAAGAAGCGACACGAACCACGGCACGTTGTCGCCCGGCGGCTTCGCGGTAATCGAAACCTTCGCGTCATAGAGACGCTTGATGAGAGACGGATCGCTCGGTGCATAGGTGTGGAAGGTGGAGCCATTGGTGAAGGTGCCGTTGATCTCCGGCCCCTGAATGACGACGTCGCGCACACGCGACTGATCGACTTCGGTCAGAAGCTGCGAGAAGCTAATGTCCTGAGACGCAACGCGCTGGCCCGGATTCTGGAAGAGCGTGAACAATGCCAACAGCAGCAAGACGATAATGACCCAGAGGGCGAAATTGCGCAGATTGGCGTTCATTGGGCTTCCTTGATGACCGCGCGGACCGCAGCCTTATATCCTTGGCCGAAAAACAGGTTTTCCGTTTGGATGGTGAGTTCAATCTAGGTGCGGCAAACCCCCATGCCAAGGGAACCGCTTAGGACTATTTAACGCATATTAGCGGCATTCCGGGTGAAATAAGGGCGTCAATCCCGCCTATTCCAACAGTGGTTAAGACGCCGCACGCGGCCCTAATTCGATCTGGTTCTGCCACGGCGGCGCGGTGCGGCGGCAATCTGGATGCGATTGCGATCGATACTGACGATGGCACCCGCCAAAGTCTGCTTGAATCGGACCTTCTGCGAAGCCCGACTTCCAATCGCCAACGCACAATCCATTGCTTCCAGAAGCGATTCGACCTTGCCCAGTTCGGCCGGCCCTTCGTGCCCTGCCCGGTCGACTGCGCGCCGCAAAAGTCTGACCCGAATTTCATCCGTCAGTGCAGCGAACGCCGCAAGATCGAATCCCGATCGTCCGTCGAGGCCGTCAATTCCCGCAAGATAGCGTTCGGCACCGTCCGTCATTTTCTCGATCGCCGCGTCTGCGCGCGCAAGCCGCCACGCCAGGCGTGCAAGATTGCGCGCGTCGGCTCCCTCAGCGGCCAGCGCAGGCATCAGGTCGCGCAGTCGTGGCCGCGTGAAACGGGTATCGCGATTGGTCGGATCGTCCGCGAAGGCGATGCCTGCTTTTCTCAGCGTCGCGACAAGTTGCGCCTTGGGAATATCCAGCAACGGACGAGCGAGGATGACGCCCTCGCGCGCTGATTGCCGCGCCATCGCGGCGAGGCCTCCGATACCGCTGCCGCGCGACAAACGCATGATGACGGTTTCAGCCTGATCGTCGCGCGTATGAGCGGTGAAGATATGCGACGCTCCGGCGGATCGCGCCGCGTTTGAAAGCAAGGTGTACCGGGCGTCACGCGCCGCCGCAGGAATCCCGGTCTTCGGTTTGACGCCCGACCACCGTATCGTGCGATGGTCCACGCCGAGCGATCTCGCAAGACGCTTCACATCTCGCGCCTCCCCTGCCGCCTCATCGCGCAACCCGTGATCCACCGTGACCGCGATGAGACGCGGGCCCCTCCTCAACGCCGCGCGCCAGCGCGCGACGAGCCACATCAATGCAACGGAGTCGGGCCCTCCCGAAACGGCAAGCACGATCGCCGGCGCAGATTTCCAGTCGGCAAACAGAATTTTTGCTTCGGAGGCCGAGATTGCCTTGGCAGCATCGTCGCTGGACATGATCGAACCCGGAATGCGCGAACATCGAGTCGCGACAGTCTAGCAGTTCGACCCTAGCATCCCACGCGCTTTTGTTCGCGATCCGCGCCCTGCTTCACGCCGTTGGATGCTTTCGGATATTTGCGGCCAATCTCGCCGAAAGCCGCGCAGGCGGCTTCCTTCTCCTTCAGTGCGGCCAGCGATTGTCCGAGACGTAAAAGAGCATCGGGCGCTTTGCCGGACGTGCCGTATTTCGTGGTGACGCCGAGGAAGGCTTCCGCAGCTTCGCGATATTTCTGCCGCTGAAACAGGCTTTCGCCCAGCCAGTATTGAGAATCCGGCACGAGCTTGTCGTTAGGATATTTGGCGCCGAAATTTCTCATCGTCTCTTCGGCCAGCGCGTAGTCCTTGCGCTGGATGTATCCGATGCCGAGATCGAATTCGTCGCGCGGCGTTGCAGACGGGGGAAGCGTCGTCAGCGATGCCGTCGCATTGCCTTGAGCCGGCGCTTGCTGCGGATAGGCTTGCACAGGGGCTACATTCGGATTGCGCGCGCCGACATTGGAAAGATCGAGCGGTTCCCCCGCGCCGCGACCGCCGGGTGCACCCACGGCGGTGTCTTCAGTGACTGGCATCTGTCCGCCACCGAGCGCACGCGGCGCGCCCGGCGCCGTCGGATTCTGGTTTGGATCGAATGCATCGCCGCGACGACCGCCGGCTGCCGGCGCGGTCACGACCGGCGGCGGAACTGACGCGACAGGCGGATTGTAAGCAGGCTGCTGCTGGCCCGGCTGCGGATAAGTGGGTGCCTGCTGCTGCGGAGGATTTGTCGCAACGTTCGGTCCGTTCGGACGCGGTGCGGCCTGCTGGCCGGAAGCCTGATTGGGCGCGCCGCTTTGAAGCGCGCGCAACTGCTCTTCAAGCTGCCGGTTGCGGTACTGCAATTCTTCGTTCTGCCCGGTCAGCGTGCGAAGCTGATTTTCGAGCTTCTCGATACGCATCTCCGGATCCATGTCGGCCTGCGCAAACGCGCTGCCCGACATGCACAACAAAGCCGACGCTGAAAACGCGTAAGCAAGAATTCGATTTTTGGATGACATTTTGACCCAACGAATATGAACAAGCGTTGCCTATCGGGCGACCGGCATTGTCGGTTTCAGTACGCCAAAAATGTGACAGCCGACAGGCGAAACATGCAGCCTGAAACAAAAACGGCGCCCGAAGGCGCCGCGTTTGGTCCTTGCAAATAACCTTACGAACTGGCGTTCAGGACCGTCACAGCACGGCGGTTCTGCGACCAGCACGAAATGTCGTTACATACCGCGACCGGGCGCTCCTTGCCGTAGGAAATCGTGCGCATGCGGCTCGGGTCGATGCCGCGCGAAGCAAGGAAGCTGCGGACCGACTGCGCACGCTTCGCACCCAGCGCAATATTGTATTCGCGGGTGCCGCGCTCGTCGGCGTGGCCTTCGATCGTGAACGAATAGCGATTGTACTGCTGCAACCACTGCGCCTGCTTATCCAGCGTCGCAATCGCCTGCTGCGACAGTTCGGTCTGGTCGCTTTCAAAGAACACGCGGTCGCCGACATTGACCACGAAGTCCTGCTGGCTGCCCGGCGTGGCGGCGCTCGCCATCGCATCTGCGCCGGAGCCCGTCTTGTTGGCGCAGGCGCCCATCGACAGCGCGACTGCCAGAACGGCGGCCAGCTTCAATCCCTGGAGGATTCGCATCTGATGTTTCATTCCGGAGCCTCCACGCTCAGGTTCTTTGACCAACTTCCGGTCTACCGTGGCTTAGTTAAGCGAACGTTCCGTCAACCTTGATGGGCCGTTGCCGAACCCCCTCAAATGCCCGCAATCCGGTGAAAGCAATCGCCATAGTTAATGAGCCGTAAATATGGCGCGACAGTGAATGGACGCAAGCGAAAACGGCCCCGGACAGTATCCGGGGCCGCTGCGTTGCTTCATTCATATTGCTCGCCGGCCCGATGTCAGACCGGCAAGGAACTCAGGATCGCGGCACAATCGTTGCGCGATCGAACGGAAACGGCGGCAACGTCAGCACGGGTGCCAGCGAATCCGACGCGACCTGATCGCGCTCGAACAATTTGCGGCGCTCGAAGAATGTGGACCTGAAGTAAGGGTAGCGTTCAAAGATTTTCTCGCGAACGTCGAGATAGTCGGCCGCCATCAGGCAGAGCGGCTTGGTCAGCGTCGGATAAGGCCGCGGCTCGCAAAGCGGGGTCTGCAAAAACACCTTGCGATAAAATGCGCGATGTTCCTTGCGCACAGTCGCCGTTCCGATGTCCGCATTGAAGTATGCGCAGGCCACATAGCCAAGGCGCACTGTGAGATACGGCAATTCGGGAATGCGCTGATCGCGATTGGGTTCGGCGACAAAACGATTCGGATCGACAACGACTTTGCCCTTCGCAAGTTCCGGCTTGAGCAAATCCGGAAACGCATCGACCGCCGGGGTTTCGTCGTTCGGCGATGCCGCAACGCTCACACGCAGCGAGCTGGCAAGAACGCCGTCGTAATAGACACCGAAGATCCAGGAGTTCGGAAGATTGTCGAAGCGGTCGGTGAGCCGCTTGTCGGCACGCGGCTCGATCGCGCCCTCTTCAATGTAAGCACGATAACGCAGACGATAGATTTCTTCTTTTTCAAATTCGGTTTGGGCGAGCCTGTAATCGACGCGATTGAGAAGTTCGCTGCCGCGCTCGTACAAACGGTTCGCTGCTTCGGTTGCCGAACTCATTTTTATTGGAGCCCCTAGCTCAAATTTCAACGTTGCCGCAGTGACCGAGACGTTAAGGTTTTCTTAATTCGATTGCAAAGACATCAGGATATTAGGGTTAACTGAAGAACCTGGATGAAGACAGGCTCCAAGCGCATCGGTGCTGATTTCTCAGGGAGAATCGGGGATTGGAGCGAAATGGAACCCGCTCACGCGATCGACTTGGCTTTCTTGCCGATCTGCGCCGGGCCTTCGGTTCGCGCATGCGATGCCTTCAGTAGCTCACGCACTTGCGTTGCGGGAACCGGACGGCTGAAAAGATAGCCTTGCGCTTCGGTCACTGTGCCGTCGGCGCTGACAAGTTCAAGCTGCTCATTGGTCTCGATGCCTTCGACGACGACCGACATTCCGAGGTCCGCGCTCAAGCGGGCCACGCCACGCAGCAGCGTCAGCGGCCGGTCGTTACCGATGCCTTCGAGGAACGAGCGGTCGATCTTCACCTTCTGCAGCGGGAAATTGTGCAGATAGCTGAGGCTCGAATAACCGGTGCCGAAATCGTCGAGAGAAATCCGCACGCCTGCTTCTCGCAGCTGCAA
>JAFKKP010000147.1 GCA_017305515.1 Hyphomicrobiales bacterium | reverse complement strand
GCGCGATCGTTTCGGAATCCCGATCCGGCTGAATTTCTACACCGAAGACGAACTGGAAAAGATCGTCACGCGCGGGGCGCGTGTGCTCAACATCGGCATGACGCCGGACGGCGCAAATGAAATCGCACGCCGCGCGCGCGGCACGCCGCGCATCGCGGGCCGCCTTCTGCGGCGCGTGCGCGATTTCGCGTCCGCCGCAGACGCCAGCGCCATCGATCGCAAGATCGCCGACAGTGCGCTCGGCGCGCTGGAAGTCGATAAGGCCGGCCTTGACGCGATGGATCGCCGCTATCTCTCGACGATTGCGATGAACTACGGCGGCGGTCCCGTCGGCGTCGAAACATTGGCGGCGGCGCTATCCGAGCCGCGCGACGCCATCGAGGACATCATCGAGCCGTTTCTGATCCAATGCGGCTATCTTCAGCGTACGCCGCGCGGGCGTCTTCTGACATCGCACGCGTTCAAGCACCTCGGCCTCGCCGAGCCGTCACGAGATCCGTCGCAATTCGGAATGTTCGGATCGGATGATGATTAATTCGCTCGACGGCGCGATCATTGGCGGCCGGCACGTCATGCAGGTGCGCGTCTACTACGAAGACACCGATTTCACCGGCATTGTCTATCACGCCAATTATCTGCGCTTCATGGAACGCGGGCGCACGAACTATCTGCGCCTGCTTGGCGCAGATCAGCACGCGCTGTTCGCGGAAGCGGAAAGCGAGGCGCCGGGATTTGCCTTCGTTGTGCGCGCGATGCAGATCGACTATCTGAAGTCTGCGCGTATGGACGACATCCTCACCATCGTCACGTCGCCGCACGACATCAAGGGCGCGTCGATCACGCTGCATCAGGAAGTGCGGCGGGCAGACGAGCTTTTACTGGAGTGTCACGTCAAGGTCGCCTTTGTCTCCGGCGGGCGTGCGCGCCCGATTCCGAAAGCATTGCGCACAGCCATGACGGCGGATCGCGAGAAGCACTAGGACCACTGGCGAAAAGATATAAGCGGGTAGTGACGCGCGTACCTGGCTCATGTAAAATCTATTCACATGCTGCAACCCGGCAATCGCATATGAGCTGGCGCAAGGAACGACGCCGCCGAGAAGGCGGCTATCACCACGGCAATCTGAAAGAGGCGCTGGTCCAGGCTGCGCTCGATCTGATTGCCGAGAAGGGTGCCGGTGGTTTCACCTTCGCAGAGGCGGCGCGCTCTGCGGGGGTTAGTCCTGCCGCGCCCTATCGTCATTTCCGCGATCGCGACGAGTTGCTGGCGAGCGTTGCCCAGCAGGGTTACGAGCAGTTCGAGAGCGTGCTGACGGCAGCGTGGGACGATGGCCGTCCCGACACACCGGCGGCGTTTCAGCGAGTCGGCAAGGCGTATCTTGCTTTCGCGCGCGAACATCCGGCGCACTACTCGGCGATGTTTGAATCCGGGCTTCCCTTGGATTCAAACCCAGCATTGCTGGTTGCGAGTGAGCGAGCTTTCGCGATCATTCGCGCGGCGTCCGAACGCCTCGTCGCGATGGCGCCTCCGGGTGTGCCGCGCCCGCCCGCGCTGATGATGGCGCTGCACATCTGGTCGTTGTCGCACGGCATCGCCTCGCTGTTCGGCCGTGGAGACGCAGCCAGCCGCAAACTGCCGATGTCCCCGGAAGATCTCCTGGAGGCGGGCGTGCTGATCTATCTGAAAGGCCTCGGATTTCCGATCGATCATGCCGCCGGGAGCCACGCTTCGACGCCTAAAAAATAATTTCTGAAGGCCATTCGGTGCCCCGCTTGACAAAATCCGGGGATGTTTTATCTATGTAAATGTTATTTACATTAACAACGGCGATGCCGTTAGGGAGAGGCTCATGGCCAGTACCGCAGACGCCAACACCGCTCGTCTCGACAAATGGACCCGCCCAGACTGGGCGGGTCCGCAGAACAGCAATTTCGACGGCCATTACGCTTGGCGGCCCGGTTGGCATCCGGGAATGATCCTCGTCATGGTCGCGGGATTTATCGTCTGGTGGCCGCTCGGCCTCGTCGCTCTCGCCTACACAATCTGGAGCAGAAAAATGGGTTGTTATCATCACGGCTACGAAGGCCGCTGGGCCAACAAGATGGAGCGCATGCAGTACAAAATGGAGCGGATGCGCGACCGCATGGAGCGGCGTGGCTTCTACGCCCCATCGAGCGGCAATCGCGCTTTCGACGAATACCGCATGGAGACGCTGAACCGTCTCGAAGCCGAACAGGCTGAATTCAAGGATTTCCTCGACCGGCTGCGTCACGCCAAAGACAAGCAGGAGTTCGACGAGTTCATGTCGCAGCACAAGCAGCGGCCGAAGCCGGCGGAAGATCAGTCCCAGGGCTGAACCCAGGGCTGAAGCTGCCAAATCCGAAACCCGGAACGCCCGCCTCATTGAGGCGGGCGTTTTGCTGTGACGACGGTTTTCATCAGGTTGCAATGCTGATTTTGGTAACTCCCCCTTAACCATGATTAGCGTCTGGTTATGGGGCTAAACGGCGCTTACAGCCCTTGTTTTGACACGTTGGCGCGGGATTTTGGCCGTGGCCTTGGGACGGGCCATCCCACGCGAGACGAGATCGGAACCGGGCGATCGGCAGCGTCGGCTTTTTGCTGTTGCTGCATGCGCCGGATGAGCAGTTGGCGTTTAAAATTTTAGGGATATCGCTGTGAGAGGACCCCGATCATGAATCCAGGCGAAGTGGCGCAGTCCGCCCTGCCGCTGGCCTCTGCCGACGTCTCATTGATCTCGCTGTTTTTGCAGGCCGCGTTCATCGTGAAGGCGGTGATGCTCGGCCTTCTCGCCTGCTCGGTCTGGGTGTGGGCCATCGCGATCGACAAGATATTCCTCTACGCGCGCACGCGAAAAGCGATGGATCGCTTCGAGCAGGCGTTCTGGTCGGGTCAGTCCATCGACGAACTCTACCGCTCGCTCGCGTCCAAGCCGACGCATTCGATGGCGGCGCTGTTCGTAGCCGCAATGCGCGAATGGAAACGCTCGTTCGAGAGCCGCTCCAACTCCTTTGCGGGTCTTCAGATGCGCATCGACAAGGTGATGAGCGTCTCGATCGCGCGCGAAATCGAACGTCTCGACCGTCGCCTGCTCGTGCTTGCGACTGTCGGCTCCGCCAGTCCGTTCGTCGGACTGTTCGGCACCGTCTGGGGCATCATGTCGAGCTTCCAGTCGATTGCGGCGTCCAAGAATACGTCGCTGGCGGTGGTTGCCCCCGGCATCGCGGAGGCTCTTTTTGCCACCGCCATCGGTCTTATCGCCGCAATTCCTGCCACTATTTTCTACAATAAGTTCACATCCGAGGTGAACCGGCAGGCCCAGCGTCTGGAAGGGTTTGCCGATGAGTTTTCCGCGATTCTGTCGCGCCAGATCGATGAGCGCGCCTGAGAGGTAATCCGGTGAGTGCAATCGCCTTGCGCCTAACCATAAGGTGTCCGTCATGGGCATGAACATGGCTGGCGGCTCCAGCGGAGGCGGCCGGCGCCGTTATCGTCGCGCAAACGTGATGGCAGAGATCAACGTCACGCCGATGGTGGACGTGATGCTGGTGCTGCTCATCATCTTCATGGTGTCCGCGCCGTTGCTGACGGTCGGCGTGCCGCTCGATCTGCCGCAGACGGCTGCCAAAAGCCTGGATCAGGACAAGGAGCCGCTGACGGTCTCCGTGCAGATCAGCGGCAAGGTGTTTCTCAACAACACTGAAATTCCGGTCGAGGAGCTGGTGCCGAAACTGACCGCGATCACGCAGGCGCGTGGCGGGATGGATGAGCGCATCTTCGTGCGCGGCGACACCAAAGTGGATTACGGTACGGTTATGCGCGTGATGGGACGGCTGTCGGCGGCAGGATTCAAGCGTGTTGCTCTCGTCACCGAGGTTGAGCAGGGGACTTAAGGTGAAGATCCCGAAGATCGACAAAACACTCGCTGCGTCGATCGCGCTCCATGTCATCGTCATTGGCTGGGGACTGGTGTCGTTTACCTCGAAGGCGTTCGAGACGACTCCGGAAGAGTCGCTTCCCGTCGACATTATTTCCGCGGACCAGTTCGCAAAAGTCACGTCCGGCATGAAGACCGGTAAGAAAGAAAATCCGAAGCCGCTGGTCGAGAAAGTCGCCGAAGCGAAACCGCCGGTCGATGACGCCGTCGGCAAGGTCGATGACAAGAAGCCGCCCGTCGTCACCGATGCTGCGCCTCAGCCTCCGCCTAAGCCTGTCGAAAAGCCGGTCGAAAAAAAGCCTGAGCCGCCGAAGCCGGTCGCCGAAGACAAGCCGAAGGAAGAGACCAAGCCCGCCGACAAGAAGCCGGATCAGGCCAAGATCGATCCGATTGCAGAGGCCCTGAAGAAAGAAGAATCGAAAAAGCCGCCGCCGAAACCGCAGCAGGCCAAGGCCGAACCGCCCAAGCCTGAGAAGAAGGCCGAGCGTGTCTTCGATCAATCGAAGATTGCAGCCTTGCTCGACAAGCGCGATCCGACACGGCAGTCGATCACAGGAAGCGAATTGAATTCGCAGGCCTCGCTCGGAACGGCGAAGGGCAAGTCTGCCGACAATTCGGCAACGTGGGGGGCGATGTTCAAATCGCAGGTCGAGCGTTGTTGGAAAAAACCTTACGGCGGCATCGAAGCGCAGAAGATCGAGACGAGCTTCACGATCAAGCTGAAGCGTGACGGCTCGCTGGAAGCAATGCCCGTAAAAATTCCGGGAGACTCCAGTCAGTACTTCCGTGTTTATCAGGACAGTGCGTATCGCGCGATCATCGAATGCGCGCCGTATAATTTGCCGCCGCAGTTTTTCGACGAGTGGAAATTCTTCGAGCCGGTCTTCACGGAAAAATTTTCGTGAACTGACAAAGCGGCGAATTCGCTAGAATGAAGTTTGGATCGATGCACAATCACAAAGCAGAAAACCCGAAAATGAATTTCTCTCTCTCTCGCCGACAGTTGGTAACTGGAGCAACGTCGGGGCTTCTGATTGCAACGCCGTTGAGCAAAGCGCTCTCACAGGCGCGCGTCACGGTAACCGAAGGCACATTCCAGCCGATCCCGATTGCGATTCCGAGTTTCGCGCCCGGCAGCCAGGCCGACGGCGAAGTCGCGAATGGCGTCGCGCAGGTCATCACCAACAATCTCAAGCGCAGCGGCCTGTTCGCGCCGATCGATCCGGCGGCGTTCATCGAGCGCAATTCAAATCCCGACGTTGCACCTCAATTCCAGAATTGGCGCGCGATCAATGCGCAGGCGCTGGTTGTCGGCCGCATGACGCGGCAGAGCGACGGACGGCTCAAGGCGGAATTCAGATTGTGGGACGTGCCGGCGAGCAACATGCTTGCCGGTCAGCAATATTTCACCGCCGCAGAATCCTGGCGGCGCATCGCGCACATTATCTCGGACCAGATTTATGAACGCCTCACCGGCGAAAAAGGCTATTTCGACAGCCGCGTCGTCTTCGTCGATGAGACGGGTCCGAAGGACCGTCGCGTCAAGCGGCTTGCCGTGATGGATCAGGATGGCGCCAATGTACGCTATCTGACGCGCGGTGCCGATCTCGTCATCACGCCGCGCTTCTCTCCTTCCACGCAGGAAATCACCTACATGGAATACGGGCAGGGCGATCCGCGCGTTTATCTGTTCAATGTCGAAACCGGTCAGCGCGAAATCGTGGGCAATTTCCCCGGCATGTCGTTTTCGCCGCGCTTCTCGCCTGATGGCCAGCGCATCATCATGAGTTTG
>JAFKKP010000146.1 GCA_017305515.1 Hyphomicrobiales bacterium | reverse complement strand
CCGCCCGTGCAGGCCGTGAATGACCGTTGCGGCAACGCGCCGTGCCTCGAGGATCAGACGTGGCACGCGCGCCGCCAGCTTGCGGCTTTTGCCGACCGCTGCCCGAACCTCTTTGTCCTGTGCGTTGTCGATGCGCGGTTGCGCCATTATTTATCCGATCCGGGCCTTCAGTTGAGCGATCACGTTGGACACCGTTTCGCCTTCGGCGCGCGCGGCGAATGTCAGCGCCATGCGGTGCTTGAGAATTGGCTCGGCGAGATCGATGACGTCGTCGATCGATGGTGCGAGGCGTCCATCGAGCAGCGCACGAGCGCGGACTGCGAGCATGAACGATTGGCTGGCGCGGGGCCCCGGTCCCCATGCGATCAGTTTGCCGGTTGCGCCGCCTTCGTCGCCGGGTCGCGCCGAGCGCACCAGCGAAAGAATGGCTTCAACGACGGAGTCGCCAACCGGCAGCCGCCGCACAAGCCGCTGCGCGGTGATAAGCGTGTCCGCCGTCATTGCCGATTTCGCGGCGGTCTGCTCTGCACCCGTCGTCTCGAACAGGATACGCCGCTCCGCATCGCGATTGGGATATTCGACGTCGATCTCCATCAGGAAGCGGTCGAGCTGCGCTTCGGGCAACGGATAGGTGCCTTCCTGTTCGAGCGGGTTCTGGGTTGCGAGAACGTGGAACGGCTTCGGCAGATCGTGACGTGCGCCCGCCACCGTGATGTGCTGCTCCTGCATCGCCTGCAACAGCGCCGATTGCGTGCGCGGGCTGGCGCGGTTGATTTCATCCGCCATGAGAAGTTGCGCGAAAACAGGTCCCGCAATGAAGCGGAAGGATCGCTTGCCGGCGGCGGATTCATCCAGCACTTCGGCGCCCAGAATATCGGACGGCATCAGGTCTGGCGTGAACTGCACGCGCTTGGCGTCGAGGCCGAGCGTTACGCCGAGAGTCTCGACCAGTTTGGTCTTGGCCAGACCGGGCACGCCGATCAAAAGCGCATGTCCGCCGGACAGGATCGTGACCAGCGCATTCTCGACGACGCGCTCCTGCCCGAAAATCACCGCCGAAATCGCTTCCTTGACGGCGCGGATGTTGCCGGAAATCTGCTCGGCGGACCGGACGATGACGTCTTCGAGTTTCTCGACACTTTCGTTGCCGGCCATTTCACCGCTCCTTGCTTTAGCGCGCCGATTCGCGCTCCATAGTGCGGGCGATTCCCGCAATCCGATCTGCGTCCGGCCCATGCTAAACTCATGCAAAGGCCAAGTATTCCGCTATATATTCATCGTCCCCACATTAAGGCCCGAAGGGATGACCCCGGATCACGTTGTGGCGAGTAATTCCTGCCGTGGTGGCAGTTTCATCGTTAACTTCAGCGTATCGAACGTGCATCGATCGTGCCAAACAACCGCTGAAACGTCGGGTTAAAGAATGGCGAACCAAGGGCAAAAGCAGGAAGTCAATTCCGCACAGCGGCTCGAAGGTCTGACCCAGGCGGCGCGCGGGGCTGCGGCAAAAGGTCTGCCGCCGGTGCATCTTTGGAATCCGCCGTTCTGCGGCGATCTCGACATGCGCATCGCCACTGATGGAACGTGGTTCTATCTCGGCACGCCGATCGGCCGTCATGCGCTGGTGAAATTGTTTTCGACGATCCTTAAACGCGAAAACGGAAAGTATTTTCTCGTCACGCCAGTGGAGAAGGTGGGCATTCGCGTCGATGACGTTCCGTTTATGGCGGTGGAACTGATCGAGGAGGGAGAGGGCACATCGCGCAAACTGAGCTTCCGCACGAACATGGACGACTGGGTACCATGCAATCGCGATCACCGCTTGAGATTCGAAATGGCCGCCGACGGCGGACTGACGCCTTATCTGCATGTGCGCGCAGATTTATGGGCCAAGGTCACACGACCCCTCTATTATGATCTCGTCGAAATGGGCGAGGAACGGATCGTGGAGGGTCGCGAAATGTTCGGCGTGATCTCGAACGGCGAGTTTTTTGCAATGGCTGACGCGGCGCAAGCGAGAGAAGTTACGTGACCGACAGCGATCTGCACCATGCCATCGCCAAGCTCGATGCGCCGCTCAACATGACGTCGCAGGAGTTTTTTCAGCGCGCGCGCGAACGTCTCCGGTTCGATGTGCCGCCGGGGTTGATCGATCCGAACATCCTCGCGCCAACGGGCGACTTCGGCACCGACAAAATGCTTCAGATCGTTGCGAAGGAAAAGCCGGTTCGCCCCGCGGCGGTACTGATCCCCGTTGTCGAGCGGGAGATGCCGACGGTTCTGCTCACCACGCGGGCGGCGCATTTGAACGAGCATGCCGGGCAGATATCCTTTCCCGGCGGCAAGATCGAGTCGACCGATAAATCGCCGCTCGATGCCGCGCTCCGCGAGGCGAACGAGGAAGTCGGTCTCAAGCGCAACTTTATCGACCCGATCGGTTATCTCGACGTCTATGCGACGGGTTTCGGATTTCGCATCATGCCCGTCGTAGCGCGTGTGCTGCCCGGCTTCGATCTGTCGATCAGCGCCGACGAGGTCGATGACGTGTTCGAGGTGCCGCTGGCGTTTCTGATGGATCCGGACAACCACAAGGTCGGCACCAAGGAATTTCGCGGCATGCAGCGGTCGTTTTACGAAATGCCGTTCGAGCAGCGTTACATCTGGGGCGCGACGGCGGGAATGCTGCGCGCACTTTACGAGCGGATTTACCGATGATCCGGCCCGTTCTGACCGAGATCGGAATTTTTCTGATCCCGTTCGCGGTTTACGCGGCCTATCTGTTCGCAACGCGCGCGGGAGTATTCGACCAGATTCACTGGCCAATGCATCTGATCGCAAAACTGACGCTGGGCGCGCTGGCCCTCGTCATCCTCAGCCTTGTGCTGCTGGCGAACTTTTCCGGCGCGCCGCCGGGCAAGACTTACATTCCCGCCCACATCGAGAACGGCAAGCTCATTCAGGGCGTCGAGAAGTGACGGCGACCCGCTCCCTGAAGGAGGCTCCGTGGCTGACGTCCGGGCCTGTCGCGCGGGTTCTGGCGATGCTCAACGCAGACGGGGAGGAAGCGCGGGTCGTGGGCGGCGCCGTGCGCAATGCCCTGATGGATTTGCCGGTCGGCGAAATCGACATCGCGACGACGGCGGTTCCCGATGAGGTGATCCGCCGCGCGCGGCTGTCTCATATCAAAAGCGTTCCGACCGGCGTCGAGCATGGCACGGTGACGCTGGTGATCGACGGCAAGCCGTTCGAGGTTACGACGCTGCGCGAAGACATCGAGACTTACGGGCGAAAGGCGAAAGTTGCATTCGGCCGCGACTGGGCGCGCGATGCGATGCGGCGCGATTTCACCATCAATGGCATTTCGCTCACGCCCGATGGCGTCGTTCACGACGAAGTCGGCGGCCTGGCCGATATCGCGGCGCGCCGCGTACGTTTCATCGGCGATGCGTCGCAGCGCATCGCCGAAGACTATCTGCGCATTCTACGGTTCTTCCGCATTCATGCCGCTTACGGAAAAGGCGAACCGGATCGCGGCGGATATCTCGCCTGCATCGCCGGGCGCGACGGCCTTGCGGGTTTGTCAGCGGAGCGGATACGCGCGGAAATGCTGAAACTCGTCATCGCGAAGGACGCGCACAGTTCGCTGGTCGCGATGGATGACGCCGGATTGCTGCTGCGGCTGGTGGGCGGCGTGACCTACCACGGAGCGTTCAGGCGAATGACCGCGATCGAGGGCAAGCTCGGTCTGGAGGGGGATCCGATCCGGCGGCTCGGCGCGCTGACGGTTGCGGTGACGGAAGACGCAAGGCGCGTGTCGCAGCGCCTGCGGCTGTCCAACGCGGAAGCCAGAAATCTCGATTCCATGGGCCATCGCTGGTGGCGGCTAGTCGGCATGGATGACGGCGTTGCGCGGCGGCGGCTGTATCGGCTTGGCGCGGCACGCTATCGCGACCGGATCATGCTGGCCTGGGCACGGTCGGGACAGCACACGGACGAAACGCTCTGGAGCGAGCATGCAACGTTGCCGGATCGCTGGACGCCTCCGCCATTTCCATTGAAGGCCGCGGATTTTGTATCGCGCGGAATTGCGGAGGGGCCGGCGCTCGGCCATGTGCTGGCCCTGGCGGAGGACGCGTGGCTCGCGGCAAATTTCCCGCTCGATCCGGGCGCATTGAAGCGTCTTGCCGACGAGACAGTCGCGCGCTTCAAACACGATCACAGGCTATGAGCCAAACAAAAACCCCGGACCGAAGTCCGGGGTTTTCGATTGTCTGAATTAGCTCAGCGGCGCTTAGCGCAGCAGGCTGAACCAGTCCCACTTGTAGTTCAGGCCGACCTTGGCGGTGTGGATGCCGCCGAAATGCGAGGTCGAGGTGAGGCCGAGGGTCGGCGCGCCGTAGGTAAAGTTACGGTCGAAGCCGAGATAGAGATACTCAGCTTTGACGCTCCACTTCGGGTCGAAGGCGTATTCCCAGCCGCCGCCGGCTGCGTAGCCGAGTTCGTACTCGTGGTTGGTAAAGCCGACGCCGGCTGGTCCGGCGTAGATGCCCGTGTCGAAGCGCGCGAGCACAACACCGCCCTTGGCGTAGAACAGCGACTTGTCCGCCACGTAGCCGAAGCGAGCCGTCCACGCGCTGTAGAAGTTGCCGATTTCGGCGGTGCCGAAAGCGGGAGCCACCGCCGATGCGCCGGTGCCCTTCATGTGGATGTAGCCGGTTTCACTTTCGTAACCGATCAGCCAGTTCGGAGCGAACTGGTAGTTGTAGCCGCCGGTGTAGCCGCCGATGAAGCTCGAGTTGAGCTTGTAGGCGGGGGTGGCCGTCACGTTGAAGGGATCGGTGTTGGTGTAGTTGTTCGTGCTGAACGCGCCGCCGACATAGCCGCCGATGTAGGAACCGGTCCAGGACCAGACCGGCATCATCGGAGCGGCCTTGGTGTAAACGGGCCGTGCGAGGTCGGCTGCCGAAGCGGTGCCGATCAAAGCAAGGCTGGTCGCCGCAACCACGAGAAGAGAAATCTTGCGCATCAGTAGCCCCCAAAAAATTCTTTGGCGGCGCGATTCCGCCGCATCTATGGCGACAGAAATACTTGGCGGGTCAAACAAGCTCAATCGATTCCCGATCGTTCGCCTGCGCCGCGCCCGGGTATCTGACCGGTGTGCTGTATCGGTAACAGAAAATTCCGGCGGATAAGTATCTGGATACCTTAAACAAAAACCCCGGACCTCAGTCCGGGGTTTTCGATTGTCTTGATGAGTTCAACCGCTTTTAGCGCAGCAGGCTGAACCAGTCCCATTTGTAGTTCAGGCCGACCTTGGCGGTGTGAATGCCCTGGAGGCTTGCAGTCGCAGTTTCCTGCGAGACGCCGCCACCGCGGATGACAGTCGAAAATCCGATCAGCCCGCCGGTCGTGCTGCTCGATCCATCGAAGCCGAGGTAAAGGTATTCCGCCTTGATGCTCCACTTCGGATCGAAGGCATATTCCCAGCCGCCGCCGACCGCATAACCGAGGCGATACTTCTTCTCGGTCAGGACGACAGGAGGCGCGCCGGTATTGAAGATGCCGTTTTCAAACTGCAAGACGGTAGCGCCGCCCTTTGCATAGAACAGCGATTTATCCATCACGTATCCGATGCGCGCAGTATACGCGGAATAGAGGTCGCCGACGTTGGTGTAGGCCATGATGGTCGGCGCACCCGGATATCCGTTTGAGCCTTTCATACGCAGATAGCCCGTTTCGCCCTCGTAGCCGATCAGCCAGTTCGGCGCGACCTGCCAGTTGTAACCGCCCGTGTAACC
>JAFKKP010000145.1 GCA_017305515.1 Hyphomicrobiales bacterium | reverse complement strand
GGCCTTCGGTGTCGTCGGTGTCGCGTTCTTCGCCCCAGCCCACCGTGAAGCGATAGCGTTTGCGGCCGTCCATGACATAAGGAACTGTCTTGGTCGCCTCGCCGAGCGCGATCGGCAAACCGCCCGTCGCCAACGGATCGAGCGTGCCGGCGTGGCCTGCTCGCTTGGCGCTGAACAATCGCTTCACGACGGCGACAGCATGCGTCGATGTCATGCCGATCGGCTTGTCGAGAATGACCCAGCCATGAACGTCGAATTTCTCGCGGCGAGGCTGTTGCTGGCTTTTTTTGCGCCGCGCGGCAGGCTGAAAATTATTTTCAGCTGTTTCGTGCGAATCGGCATTTTGAGGCGCGATTGCGCTCCCTGGAGTCGTCACAACCATCACGCTTCGTCCGAATCTGTTTTGAGGTCGCGCTGGACCGCAGGCGTTCTCAGTAATTTCTCGATCCGTTCCGCTTCATCGAATCGCTCGTCGGCGCGGAATCGGAGATCAGGTGCGAATTTTAAGTTAACGCGATGCGCGACCTCGCCGCGCAGAAACTTCTTGTTGCGCGCAAGAGCCGCGATCACTTCATCGGTGTCACGCCCGCCGAGCGGCATGATGTAAACGGTCGCGAGCTTGAGGTCGGGCGACATGCGCACTTCCGGCACGGTGATGATGTGCCCTTCGAGTGCAGAATCGTGGACGCTGCCACCGCTCAGAATGTCGGACATGGCGTGACGGACGAGTTCGCCGACGCGCAATTGGCGTTGCGATGCGCCGGAGGGCGATGAATGAGATTTTCCGCGTTGAGAGCGGGGCATGAAGCTGGTCCTGAAATCGGTTCGTCATGGCCGGATTCGTCCCGGCCATCGACATCTTTCCGTGTTGAATTTCAAGACGTGGATGCCCGGCGTAAAGCCGGGCATGACGTCCTCGTTAAATTCACCGCGCCTGTAAGACTTGGACTTACAAGGAGCGTTGAATGGTCTCCACGCGGTAGCATTCGATCACGTCGCCGACGCGCATGTCCTGATAGTTCTCGAATGCCATGCCGCATTCCTGTCCGGACTGCACTTCTTTGACTTCGTCCTTGAAGCGTTTCAGCGTCGAGAGCTTGCCTTCGTGCACGACGACGTTGTCGCGGATCAGGCGCACATTTGCGCCACGTTCCACGGTGCCGTCGGTGACGCGGCAGCCGGCGATCTTGCCGACCTTGGAGATGTTGAACACTTCGAGAATCTGCGCGTTGCCAAGCATGGTTTCGCGCAGCGTCGGTGCGAGCAGGCCGGACATCGCCTTCTTCACGTCGTCGACGAGGTCATAGATGATGTTGTAGTAGCGGATTTCGATGCCGTTGCGCTTGGCGGTGGCGGCCGCTTCCTTGTTGGCGCGCACGCTGAAGCCGATGATCGCCGCGTTGAAGCCCTCAGCCAGCGTCACGTCGGATTCGCTGATGCCGCCGACACCCGCGTGAAGCACGCGTGCGGCGACTTCGTCGGTGCCGAGTTTTTCCAGCGATCCCAGGATTGCTTCGAGCGAACCCTGCACGTCGGCTTTCACGATCAGCGGGAAGTCCTTGCGGCCCGTGGTTTTGAGCTGCGACATCATCTGTTCGAGCGAGCCGCGCATGCCGCTCGATGCCGACAATTTCTCGCGCTTCTGATGCGCGCGGTAATCGGTGATTTCGCGGGCGCGCGCTTCATTCGGCACAACGGCCAGACGATCGCCGGCTTCCGGCGGTCCGTTGAAGCCGAGAACTTCAACGGGGACGGACGGGCCTGCCTCTTCGACGGTTTCGCCCTGATCGTTGATGAGCGCGCGAACGCGGCCCATCTCGGCACCCGCAACAATAATGTCGCCGACCTTGAGCGTGCCGCGCTGAACCAGAACGGTCGCAACCGGGCCGCGGCCGCGATCGAGCTTGGCTTCGATAACGGTTCCTTCGGCCGGGCGATCCGGATTGGTCTTGAGATCGAGCAGATCGGCTTGCAGTGCGATCATCTCAAGCAGCTTGTCGAGATTGGTTTTGTTCTTCGCCGAAACCTCGACATCGACCACTTCGCCGCCGAACGACTCGACCTGCACTTCGTGCTGCAACAGCTCGGTGCGCACACGCTCGGGCTTGGCGTCCGGCTTGTCGATTTTGTTGATCGCAACGATCATCGGCACCTTCGCCGCCTTGGCGTGATTGATCGCCTCGATGGTCTGCGGCATCACGCCATCGTCGGCTGCGACGACAAGGATGACAATGTCCGTCACCTTTGCGCCGCGCGCGCGCATCGCCGTAAATGCAGCGTGGCCGGGCGTGTCGATGAAGGTGATCTTCTTGCCGCTTTCCGGCGACGTGACCTGATAGGCGCCGATATGCTGGGTGATGCCGCCGGCTTCGCCGCTGACGACATTGGCGTGGCGCAGGGCATCGAGCAGCGACGTTTTGCCGTGATCGACGTGACCCATGACGGTGACGACCGGCGCACGGGGCGTGGTGTCGGTCGCGTGATCGTCGGCAACGTCGAACAAGCCTTCCTCGACGTCGCTTGCCGCGACGCGCTTGACGCTGTGACCCATTTCTTCGGCGATGAGCTGCGCGGTGTCTGCGTCGATCACGTCGGTGATCTTATGCATCGCGCCCTGCTTCATCAGCAGACGAATGACGTCAACCGCACGTTCGGTCATGCGGTTAGCGAGTTCCTGAATCGTGATCGCTTCGGGAATCACGACCTCGCGAATCAGCTTTTCCTTCGGCTCGTTCGACGCGTGCCCCTTCAGGCGTTGCGTGCGGCGGCGGAACGATGCGATCGAACGCTCGCGCACGTCGTCGGCATTCAATGCCGTCGAAATGGTCAGACGCCCGCGCTCCTTTGCGGGACCGGGCTTATGAGTCGTTTTCGGGGCTGCCGCCGGACGAAGAACACCGCCGGGACCGCGCCGAACCTGACGCGGACCGTCGTCTTCATCGGCTTCTGCCGCGACGGCACGACCGGGACGCAAAGGCGTGACGGTAGCCGTCTTGCTGTCGCTGTCGCCAAAACGCTTCTTGGCTTCGCGCTCGGCCTTTGCTTTCGCTTCTTCGTCGGCGCGATGGCGATCTTCCTCGGCCTTGCGGCGAGCTTCAGCCGCTTCGCGCTCCTGCTGTTCCTTGTATTCCTTGGTGTTGCGGCGCGCGGCTTCCGCTTCCGCAATACGGCGCTCTTCTTCCTCGCGGACCTTCGCGTCGGCGAGAGCACTGGCGCGCGCGGTCTGCTCGTCGTCAGTGAGGGTGCGCAGCAAAACGCCGCCGCGCGCTGTTTTCGCCGGCGCTTTCGCGGGAGCTTTTGCCGGCGCTTCCTTGGCGGCAGGAGCGAGGGCGGCTTCAGCCGGTGCCGTTTCGCCCGCAACGCGGCGCTTCGTCTTCTTTTCGACGACAACCTGCTTGGAGCGGCCATGACTGAAGCTCTGGCGCACGGTGCCGGTCTCTATCCGCGGTTTCAGCGACAGAGTTTTGGTACCGACGCCCAATTTTTTTTCGCCAGAGTCTTTATCGGCCATTCAACAGTCCAATCCGTTCGTTTCGCTCACGTGCCATCGCGCCGGTGCGCCCGATGTTCGATTCAAGTCTCGTTTCTTATCGCGCCGCTCACCTTGTCGCCTGCCGTCATCCTGTACCGGATGAGCATCTGGCAACGAGTTAAGAAGGTCTTGCTTGCCGGGCCCGCGAGCAGGGCAGCATGTACCACATTTGCCCGCCCAAGTGCCAAATCCAATTCATCCGCGGTCAGGACACTAACGACCGGAAAACCAGCCGAATCCGGAGCATTTGGCGTAACAGCGCCTCCGAATTTGGCGTTCAGCTTGCGGATTCCGTCCGGAGCGCCGTCCGTGGCGTGAATCAAAGCGGCGGCCTGTCGTCCATCGATCGCAGCCTCGACTTTCGCAAAGCCTGAAACGACTTGTCCGGCTTTACCTGCCATGGCGAGCGCGTCGATGAGGCTTCTTACGATCAGCCGGTCGGTATCGTCGGCCAGCGTCTTGGAAACCTTGAGCTCGCGCTTGAAGCTCTTGGCGAAAACACCGCGCTTCGCTGCTTCGGCGACGGCCGAATGCGACAGCGAAATCCACAATCCGCGTCCCGGAAGTTTTCGCTTGAGATCGGGAATGATTTCGCCGGAGGGCGAAGCCACATACCGGATCAGATTATCAACGCTCGCAACCTGCCGCGTGACCGCGCACATCCGCTCGACCCCGGATTTGGTCCGGGGCCCTTGATCGAGATCGGCGGGATCGGCGACTGCGAGCATGCGCGAGGCATCTCCTTACGCCGTCGGTTCTTCGGAGGCCTCGGCCTCCTCGGCGGGCTTCGCCAGATCCGCTTCGGTGATCCACCCGGCCGCAAGACGCGCCTGCATGATGAGAGCCTCGGCGTCGTCACGCGAGATTTCGTTGGCATCCAGGAAGCCCGCATGCTTGGTCGTCTCGCCGTCCTTGCGCTCGATCCAGCCGGTCAGGTCGTCGGTTGCACAGCCGGCTAAGTCCTCGACGGTCTTGATGTCGTTCTCGCCGAACTTCACCAGCATCTTCGAGGTGACGCCCGGCAAATCTTTCAAAGCATCTTCCACGCCGAGTTCCTTCCGCTTGGCTTCGAGTTCAGCTTCCTGCTGCTCGAGATATTCGCGTGCACGGCTCTGCAATTCCGCTGCCGTCTCTTCATCGAAACCTTCGATGCTTGTCAGTTCGCGCGGATCGACCAGCGCCAGATCCTCGATCGAGGAAAAGCCTTCGGAAGCGAGCAATTGCCCGACCACTTCGTCAACATTGAGCGCCTCGACGAATACGCGGGTCGAATTCTCGAAGTCGGCCTGACGGCGCTCCGATTCTTCCTGCTCGGTCAGGATGTCGATGTCCCATCCGGTGAGCTGCGAAGCCAGACGCACGTTCTGTCCGCGCCGTCCGATGGCAAGAGATAGTTGGGTATCGGGCACGACGACTTCAATACGTTCGCGCTCTTCGTCGATCACGACCTTGGCGACTTCGGCGGGTGCAAGCGCGTTGACGACGAAGGTTGCGATGTCCTGCGACCACGGAATGATGTCGATCTTCTCGCCCTGCAACTCATTCACAACCGCCTGCACGCGCGATCCGCGCATACCGACGCAGGCACCGACCGGGTCGACCGACGAGTCGCGCGAAATCACGCCGATCTTCGCGCGCGATCCCGGATCGCGGGCGACGGCCTTGATCTCGACGATGCCGTCATAGATTTCAGGTACTTCCTGCGCGAAAAGTTTCGCCATGAATTGCGGATGTGTGCGCGAAAGAAAGATCTGCGGGCCGCGGGTTTCGCGGCGCACGTCGAACAGATAGGCGCGGACGCGGTCGCCGTTGCGGAACACTTCACGCGGAAGCATTTCGTCGCGGCGGACAATCGCTTCGCCGCGGCCGAGATCGACGATGACGCTGCCGTATTCGACGCGCTTGACGATACCGTTGACGATTTCGCCGATGCGGTCCTTGAATTCCTGATACTGGCGGTCGCGCTCGGCCTCTCGCACCTTCTGCACGATGACCTGCTTGGCGGATTGCGCGGCGATGCGGCCGTATTCAAGCGGCGGCAGCGTATCGGCAATCGTGTCGCCGACCTGTGCGCCCGGATTGGCCTTCTGCGCATCCTTCAGGGAAATCTGGTTTGAGGAATTCTCGACCGTCTCAACCACAAGCATGTGACGCGACAGCGCGAGCTGGCCGGTCTTCGGGTTGATCTCGGCATGCACGTCGGTCTCTGAGCCGTAACGTGCGCGTGCTGCTTTGGCGATTGCGTCCTCCATCGCGGCGATGACAATGCCGCGATCGGTCGATTTCTCTCGAGATCGGAAGAGC
>JAFKKP010000144.1 GCA_017305515.1 Hyphomicrobiales bacterium | reverse complement strand
GCTCGACACGCGCGACGACCACCGCGATGGCCAATCTCGCCGAAGCCATTCAGGGTTTGGTCAGCCACATGCGCAGCGAACAGCAGCTGATCCGCGAATGGGCCGACGGACAGGGCGAGCAGAACCGCGAAATCAAAAGGCTTCTGGAGCGCATCGCGCGCGAGCCGGAAAGCCGCTGACAAAGAGGCAAAGCGATGGCGCTTTCGCGTTCACGCCGCAACGACAGCGGATTCAACTACTGGCCGGGATTTGTCGACGCGCTGTCGACGCTGGTACTCGCCGTCGTGTTTCTGCTGTCGGTGTTTCTCGTGGTGCAGTTCTTCCTGTCGCAGGAAGTCACCGGCAAGGACAAGGCGCTGGAGCGGCTTAACGCGCAGATCGCGCAGTTGAACGACCTGTTGTCGCTGGAAAAGCTCGGCAAACTCAGTCTTGAGGATCAGCTTACGCAGACACGCGCCGGTCTTGCATCCGCGCAGGCCGAACGCGATCGCGTGCAGGGCCTTTACAACGGTCTTGCGGGCGCAGGCGCGAGCGCCGAAGGCCGCGCCAATGAACTCGGCAAGGCGCTCGATTCGGAAAAGCAGATTTCCGCACGCGCGCTTGCGCAAGTCGAAGTTCTCAATCAGCAGATCAGCGCGCTTCGCCGCCAGCTTGCCGCATTGGAAGAAGCCCTCGACGCCTCCGAGAAGCGCGACAAGGAATCGCAAACCAAGATCGCCGATCTCGGCCAGCGCCTGAACGTCGCCCTTGCACAACGTGTGCAGGAGCTGTCGCGCTATCGCTCCGAATTTTTCGGACGGCTGCGCAGCATTCTCGGCGACCGGCCCGATATTCGCGTGGTCGGCGACCGCTTCGTGTTCCAGTCCGAAGTGTTCTTCGACACCGGACAGGCCGTGCTGCTACCGGAAGGGCGCGCCGAACTCGACAAGCTCGCGGACGCCCTCAATGAGTTGACCAAAAAAATCCCGGCTGAAATCGCCTGGGTACTGCGCGTCGATGGCCACACCGACGTGCGGCCGATCAACAGTTCTCAATTCAAGTCAAATTGGGAATTGTCGTCCGCGCGCGCGATCTCAGTCGTGCAATATCTGATTTCGCGCGGCGTCCCGGCGCAGCGGCTTGTCGCCGCAGGCTTTGCCGAATTTCAGCCACTCGACACCGATAAGACCGAAGAAGCCTACAAGCGCAATCGCCGCATTGAGTTGAAGCTGACCGAACGCTAGGCTGCCGCGCATGTCTGAATTCATGCTCAGACCGTACCGTTCGAGCGACGAAGACGTCGCCATCGCGCTGTGGCATCGCACATGGCAGGAGGCATATCCGGCCATCGATTTCAGCGAGCGTCTCGCAGCATGGCGAAAGCGATGGTGTGAGGAACTCGCGCCCGCAGCCAAAATCGTTGTGGCCGAAAAAAGCGGAGCCATTGTCGGATTCGTGACCGTCGATACGACGGGCTATCTCGATCAGCTTGTGGTCGATCCCGATTTCTGGGGATCGACGCTCGCCGACGCGCTGATACGCCACGCCAAGCTGATGTCGCCGGACGGGCTGACGCTGCTGGTGAACATCGACAACGACCGCGCGATTCGCTTTTACGAGCGCAACGGATTCGTCCACACCCATGACGACGTCAACCCGGTGTCGGGCCGTCCGGTCTACGGCATGGGCTGGAGACGATAGTTAGGCGTTCTCGAATTGAAGTCGCGCAAGCCGTGCGTAGAGTCCGTTCGCCGCGACGAGCGAGGCATGCGTGCCCTGCTCGACGATGCGGCCCTGTTCCATCACCAGAATACGGTCGCATGACAGCACCGTCGCAAGGCGGTGTGCGATGACGATCGTGGTGCGATTGCGCATCAGATCTTCGAGCGCCGTCTGCACCAGCGTTTCGCTTTCGGCATCGAGCGACGACGTCGCTTCATCGAGCAGCAATAGCGGCGCATCGCGCAGAATGGCGCGCGCAATCGCGATGCGCTGGCGCTGGCCGCCGGAAAGCGTGACACCGCGCTCGCCGAGCTGGGTCTCGAATTTCAGCGGCAGGCGTTTGATGAACTCTGTCGCGTGCGCGAGGTCGGCTGCGCGCGCGACCTCCGTATCGCTCGCATCGGGACGGCCGAAGCGGATGTTTTCCATCGCGCTCGTCGCAAACACCGCCGAATCCTGCGGCACCAGCGCAATGCGCGAACGCAATTCGGACGGATCGGTTTCGCGGATCGGCACGCCGTCGAATGAAATGCTGCCGCTCGCCGGATCGTAGAAACGCAGCATCAGATGAAACAGCGTGCTCTTGCCCGCGCCCGACGGTCCAACCACCGCGATCTTCTCGCCGGCTTTCACCGCAAACGAGACGCCATCGACCACAAAGTTCTCCGGCCTTGTCGGATAGGCAAAGCGAATGTTGTCGAACGCCACATCGCCGCGCGCAGGGAAAGGCATTGCACGCGGATTTACAGGAGAAGCAATGTCAGGCTTGATCCGCAGAATCTCGAACAGACGCTCCGCAGCACCGGAGGCCTGCGAAATTTCGCCCCACACCTGACTGAGTTCGCCGAGCGCGCCCGCCGCGAACGCCGCATACAATACGAACTGTCCGAGGCGCCCCGGCGAAATCTGGTGCGTCAGCACGTCGTGCGAACCCACCCAGAGGATTGCAACGACGCTGGCGAAAATCAGGAAGATCACAATCGCGGTCAGGAACGCGCGCGCGCGCGTCGAATTGCGCGCGGCAACGTAAGCCCGTTCGACCTCCTTGCCGAAACGCGTCTCGGCAAGACGCTCGTTTGTGAAAGCCTGCAACGTCCGAATCGCGCCGATCAATTCCGACGCATAGGACGAGGCATCGGCGAGCGTGTCCTGCGCGCCGCGCGACAATTTCTGCACGCGCCGTCCGAACGCGACGAGCGGCAGCACGATCAGCGGAATAACCGCGAGCACGAAACCCGACAATTTCGGACTGCTCACCACCATCATCGCGGACGCGCCGATGAACAGCACGAGATTTCGGAGCGCGATGCTCACCGATGCACCGACAGCGGATTTGATCTGCGTCGTATCGGCGGTGAGGCGCGAAACAAGCTCGCCGCTATGGGCAGTGTCGAAGAACGACGGCGACAAGGACGTCAGATGATTGAACACGTCGCGCCGCAGATCGGCGACGATGCGCTCGCCGAGCGTAATGACGAGGTAGTAACGCATCGCGCTCGCACCCGCGAGCACGGCCACAACCGCGATCATCACGGAGAAGTAGCTGTTGATGAGAGCCACGCCTTCGGGGCTGAAGCCCATGTCGATCATGCGGCGCACAGCGACCGGCACGGCCAGCGTCGCCGCCGAGGCCACGATCAGGGCGACGAGCGCGGCCAGGGCCTGTCCTTTGTAGCGCGCGACATAGGGGGCGAGCGCCAGCAACGGGCGCAGTTTCGGACGGCGGGATTTCGGCGCGGCCTCGGCCGCAGGCGCCGCGGCGAGATCGTCCAATGTGGCCTTTATGGCGGCCTTCTCTTCTACGCGATCGACGACGTTCATGAGGCCGCTGACACCCTATTTGCAGCCTTCAAATAGGCTCCGCGAAGGGCGCTGGCAAACGGCCTTCCCTGCTTGTTTCAGCGCCGATCCTGCGATATAGACCGCGCAAATTCGTACCCACATTGACCGATATCAAGGGCGCCCAGCGCCAGAGGATTTGCCATGAAACCCGAAATTCACCCGGATTATCATAACATTAAGGTCGTGATGACCGATGGCACCGAGTACATGACCCGCTCGACCTACGGCAAGGAAGGCGACACGCTGAACCTGGATATCGATTCCAAGTCGCATCCGGCCTGGACCGGCGGCACCCAGCAGATGCTGGATCGCGGCGGACGCGTTTCGCGCTTCCAGAAGAAGTTCGCGGGCTTCGTCAAGGAGAAGTAATTCTTCTCACCGGCGCGAATACGACAACGCCCCGCTCGAGCGGGGCGTTTTTCTTTGAGCAGTGGGCTGAAAATTATCGGCGCTCGAAAGCCGCTTTCAGCATGTTCATCTGCGGCACCAGCGGATTGCCGATCGAGACCTGGTCGGACGGCGGCGCGTGGATCGTCGCATCAAGCCGGCGAACGCGGGTCTGGAGCGACATCGAACGCGCGATCAGTTCCTGCAAGCTCGGCGGCAGTTTCGAGATCACGTCTTCGGCGCCGGGATCGGCGGCCGTCAGCTTGACCTTGGTCTTTTCGCGGTTGGCTTGCGTCAGCGTCATCTCGCCTTCCTTCACCGCGCGATGCAGCAGCAGCCATGACGCGAGCTGCATCAGCCGCGTGGTGAGGCGCATGCTCTCGGTCGCATAGGCAAGACTTACGGAACGCTCCAGCGCCTTGGCTTCAGCGCGGCCCGCGCCGTCGAGATAGGCTGCAGTCTCCTCAACGAGATCCATGCCTTCGCGAAACAGATTGCCGAACGCCGCCGAACCGGTGATGCGCTCCTTCAGAACAACGAGCGCCGTATCGTCTTGCGGCTGATCGGACATGGTTAACGCCTCACGCAACTGTTACGCGGATTTTTTTATGATTAACAAATCATTGCGCGCCCGATGGCCCCGAGTCCAGCGCCAAGCTCGGATATGGTTTCCATACCCATGACCCGAACGAAGAATGTCGATGGCGTTTGCGCAAAAAAAGAGCCGCCATTTCTGGCGGCTTTTGAAAGTTTATAACAGGGAGGCGTCAAACAGAGTGGACAGGAGCCACTCGGTGTCCAAACAAGGACAATCCCAATCATAAACCTGAAAGCCTAATAGACCGTAAATGAGGGATTCTTTTTACCTTCTCTTCGCGTCTGTGGCCGGTGTGGTAAACGCGTCACGTTTTGAAGAAGGCGCTGGCGGCATCCTTGCTCGCGCCTTTCTTCGCCTTCTCGGCTTTCAGCCGCTCGATCTCCGATGTCAGAAGCGCAATCCGTTCGTCGAGATCGCCGGCCGACAATGCGTAGAGGTCTTGCCCGATCTCATGGGTGATTTTCTTTCTCGGTCTGTCGTCATCCTCGGTCGCCATGCTTCCCTCCGGCCATTTGCGCGACTATAGCTTCGCTTCGCTGTATCATTTCGCAACACACTTCGCTGCAAGAATTGACGAGGACCAACCATGGACAGACTGCCTTCGGAAATGACCGCCATCGCGATCAGCAAACCCGGCGGACCGGACGTCCTCGTTCCCGAACAGCGTCCCGTGCCGAAGCCGGGACCGAACCAGATTCTCATCAAGGTTCAGGCGGCAGGCGTAAATCGTCCCGACGTGCTCCAGCGCATGGGACGTTATCCGGTGCCTCCGGGTGCAAGCGATCTTCCGGGACTTGAAGTCGCGGGTGAAGTCGCGGCTCTCGGCGACGGCGTGACGAAGTTCAAGCTCGGCGACAAGGTGATGTCGCTCGTCGCAGGCGGAGGCTACGCGCAATATTGCCTGACGCATGAGACGCACGGCATGAGCATTCCGAAGGGCTTTACGATTCAGGAAGCCGGCGCGACCGCCGAAACGCTGATGACGGTCTGGCACAATGTGTTCGAGCGCGGCGGACTGAAAAGCGGCGAGACGCTGCTCATCCACGGCGGCTCATCCGGCATCGGCACGATGGCGATCCAGATGGCGAAGGCGCACGGTGCCAAGGTGATCGTCACTGTCGGCTCGCAGGACAAGATCGACGCGTGCATAAAGCTGGGCGCCGATGTCGGCATCAACTACAAGACCGAAGACTTCGTCGCGAAGTCGAAGGCCGCAACGAACGACAAGGGCGTCGACGTCATCCTCGACATGGTCGGCGGCGAATATGTCGACCGCAATTACAGCGCCGCCGCCGTCGAAGGCCGCATTGTGCAGATC
>JAFKKP010000143.1 GCA_017305515.1 Hyphomicrobiales bacterium | reverse complement strand
CCGGATGCGACGACGCTGAAAGACGCCCGTGCCATCGTGGATCGTTACAAGCTCAACATCGACGACGCCGTGCGCCGCGCGCTCGACGACCCGCGCAACGAAAGCTGCAAGCCGGGTGACGCGGCATTCGCCAACTCACGCTTTGAATTGATTTCGCGCCCGAAGGATTCGCTCGATGCGGCAATCGCAGCCGCAAAGAAGGCCGGATATGAAGTGCTCGATCTCGGCGCAGACCTCGAAGGCGAAGCGCGCGATGTCGCCGACGCTCACGCGAAACTTGCGCTCAAGGCACGCGATGAAAAACGCAAGCTCGCCATCCTGTCGGGCGGCGAACTGACCGTCACCGTGCGCGGCACCGGGCGAGGCGGACCCAATCAGGAGTATGTGCTGGCGCTGGCAGGCCTGCTCGGCGGAACCGAAGGCATTTCGATTCTCGCCGGCGACACCGACGGCGCGGACGGCGGCGCGGGCAATGCGACCGATCCGGCAGGCGCCATCGCAGATCGCACAACGTTTGCGAAAATTCGCGGCCTCAAGCTCGATCCGAAGGCCGCGCTCGACAACAACGACGCCACGGCGTTTTTTGCCGCGACCGGCGATCTGCTGCTGACCGGACCCACGCTGACCAACGTCAACGACATTCGCGTCATTCTGATCGATGTATGATTGCGCGGCGATAAGCCGCTCTATCAGAATTCTTCTGCGATCTTTTCAAGCATCGCCAGCAGCAATACCCGATTGCCGTCGCCGAGCAGTTCGCGAAGGCGCGACTCGTGCTTGGCCTCGATGAGCTTCTTGGCGCGCGCCAGGATCGCAGCCCCCTTTTCGGTCAGCGCAAGGATGTGAGACCGGCGGTCGTTGTTGGAACGAATCCGGCTGCAAAGGCCGCGCTTTTCCAGTTCGTCCAGCATCGCCACGAAGTTCGGCCGCAGAATTCCAAGCGCGCCGGCGATCTCGGTCTGGTTACGGCCCGGGTTCTTCTCCAGCAGCAGCAACACAGAAAACTGCGCAGGCGTGAGATCGAGCGGCGCAACGCAGCGAATAAAGTTCTCGAACAGACGAAGCTGCGCGCGCTTGAGCGGATAGCCGACGTATTGGGATAATTGTTCCATCAGGACCGGGGTGTCGTTAGCGTCGAACTGCGACGCCGGCGACGGCCTCTTTCCTTTTGTTGTGCCGGCCCCCGCAGTTCTGGAAACAGCCATATCTTGTGCTTCTCGCGGTTGATCTGCTGTAACGTCCGGACAATCCGATCTTGCGATTATAATAAATAATAGTTATCAACTATACCAATCAGTAACGGCGGAATTCAACCGCTGATTTGGCACCGGACCGGCTGCAAAAGTCCGTCTGGCGCCGGTGCGTGAGGGGAGCGCCAGGCTTGGACAGCACGATCCTTCTGTTCCTGCTTCAGGACGGAATCACCAGCGGCGCGATCTATGCGCTGCTCGGCCTCGCGCTCGTGCTGGTGTTTGCCGTCACCCGCGTCATTCTCATTCCGCAAGGCGAATTCGTCACCTACGGCGCGCTGACCTACGCGACATTGTCGAGCGGCAACATGCCCGGCACTGCGACACTGGCGCTGGCGATGGGAATCGTCGCCTTCTGTTTCGACATGATCGGCGGACGCAACGCGCTGCACGCGCGCATGATCGCCCGCTCCGTCGCGATCAACATCGCGCTGCCGCTTGCGATCTACGCCATTGCCCTCGCGCTCCACCCCCAGAAAACCAACGTCACGGTGAATTTCCTGCTCTCGGTCGCCATCGTCGCGCCGATCGGACTTTATGTTTACAGGATCGCGTATCAGCCCATCGCGCACGCCTCCGTGCTGGTGCTGCTGATCGCATCCGTCGGCATTCATTTCGCCATGCAGGGATTGGGACTGGTGTTCTTCGGGCCTGAGGGTCTACGCGCGCCCGCAATGACGGCGTCCTCCTTCGCGATGGGGCCGCTTCGCATCACCGGCCAGAGCATCGGCATCTACGCCATCACTATCGGATTGATTGCAGGCTTGTGGCTGCTGTTCGGCTACACGCTTTATGGCAAGGCGCTGCGTGCCACCGCCGTCAATCGTCTCGGCGCACGCATCGTCGGCATCCGCACGTCGCTGTCTGGACAGATGGCGTTCCTGCTCGCAGCCATCATCGGCGCGATTTCGGGAATTCTGATCGTGCCAATCACGACGGTGTTCTTCGACACGGGCTTCCTGATCGGCCTGAAAGGTTTCGTCGCGGCCATCATCGGCGGACTGGTGAGTTATCCGCTCACCGCACTCGCTGCCATCGTCGTCGGCATTGTCGAGGCGCTCTCGTCGTTCTACGCCAGCAACTTCAAAGAGGTGATCGTCTTCACGCTGCTGCTGCCGGTTCTCGTGCTTCGCTCATTGGCCTCGCCCACGGTCGAAGAGGACGAGGACTGAAAATGACGCAACGCCGGGCCATCGTTCTGTTTGCACTCGTCATGGCGGCGATCCCGTTCATTCCGGGCATGCCGCCGTTCTGGATCGTGCTGCTCGACAATATCGGGCTCGCGGCGCTGGTCGCGATGGGACTCGTTATTCTCACCGGCGTCGGTGGACTGACGTCGTTCGGCCAGGCGGCGTTCTGCGGTTTCGGCGGATACGTCACCGCTATCCTGACCACCTCTTACGGCATGTCGCCGTGGCTGACCTTGCCGCTGTCGCTCATCGCAAGCGGCCTCGCCGCCGTCATCCTCGGCCTGATGACGGTGCGGTTGTCCGGTCACTATCTGCCGCTCGGCACCATCGCGTGGGGGCTCAGCCTCTTCTATCTGTTCACCAAGCTGGAATTTCTCGGCCGCAATGACGGCATTTCAAGCATTCCGCCGCTTCGTATCGGCAGCACCGATCTTACCGGCGCCGGCGAAATCTACTTCGTGATCTGGCTCGCGGTCGTGATTGCAGCTTTGCTGACGGTGAACCTTCTGGACTCGCGCGTCGGCCGCGCCATTCGGGCTTTGCGGCGCGGCCATATTGCAGCCGAATCCTTCGGCGTGCAGACCGCGCGCGCTAAACTCCTCGTCTTTATCTATGCGGCCGTGCTCGCGGGCCTGTCCGGCTGGCTCTACGCGCATTTCCAGCGCGCGGTGAACCCCACGCCGTTCGGACTGACGGCCAGCATCGAATATCTGTTCATCGCGGTTGTCGGCGGCGCGGGTTATGTGTGGGGTGCCGTGCTCGGGGCCGGCATCGTCGTCGTGCTGAAGGAAATTCTGCAAAGCTATCTGCCTTTGATTTTCCACGGTCAGGCGCAGCTGGAGACCGTCGTCTTTGGACTTCTTCTCGTCGCACTGCTTCAGGTCGCGCCCGGCGGACTCTGGCCGCAGATCGTCGCACTCTTCCCGACAAGGGACAAATCGCAAAAGCCGCAAGCCGCCTCTCCGCTTCCGCCGCGCGAAAAGCAAACGAGCACCGGTCCGCTGTTGCAGGTCCAGAACGCCAGCAAGCATTTCGGCGGCGTGGTCGCCGTCAACGATGTATCGTTCGACGTGCAGCGTCAGGAAATCGTCGCCCTGATCGGGCCGAACGGCGCAGGCAAAAGCACGACCTTCAATCTCATCACCGGCATTCTCTACGCGACCGCAGGACATTTTTTCCTGTCGGGCAAAAATGTCGACGGCACGCCGCCGCAGCGCGTGGCGCATCTCGGCGTCGCCCGCACCTTCCAGCACGTCAAGCTCGTACCGGACATGAGCGTGCTGGAGAATGTCGCCATCGGCGCGCATCTGCGCGGCCACTCCGGCGCGATCTCAAGCATGCTGCGGCTCGATCGCGCCGACGAAGCCAGATTGCTTGCGGAAGCCGCAAGGCAGATCGAGCGCGTCGGACTTGGCGATCAGATACATCAGCTCGCCGGCAATCTGTCGCTCGGCCAGCAGCGCATCGTCGAGATCGCGCGCGCGTTATGTATCGATCCAATTTTGCTGCTGCTCGATGAGCCTGCGGCAGGTCTTCGTCATATGGAAAAGCAGAAACTCGCCGCGCTGCTGCGGCAACTGAAGACCGAAGGCATGTCGGTGCTGCTGGTCGAACACGACATGGGCTTCGTCATGGATCTCGCCGACCGCATCGTCGTGCTCGACTTCGGCACCAAGATCGCCGAAGGCACGCCGTCCGAAGTGCGCGCCAACCCCGATGTCATCAAGGCTTACCTGGGAGCGGCGTCATGAGCGAGCCGCTTCTTAAAGTGAGCGCCGCGTCGGTGGCTTACGGCAAGGTCGAAGCCGTGCGCTCGGTGTCGCTCGATGTCGGCGCGGGCGAGATCGTCACCATCATCGGCGCGAACGGCGCGGGCAAGACGACGCTGCTCAACGCCATCATGGGCATTCTGCCGCTTAAAGGTGGCGTCACATTCGACGGCCAGCCGATCTCGCGCCTCGAGATCGAGGATCGCGTCGCGATGGGTCTCAGCATCGTGCCGGAACATCGTGAACTGTTCGGCACCATGACGGTCGAGGAAAATTTGCAACTCGGGGCGTTTCGCGCGCCGCGCGCCGAGGCCTCAACCGCGCTGGAGCGGGTCAACGCGCTTTTCCCGCGCCTGAAAGAACGCCGCACGCAGCTGGCCGGTACGCTGTCGGGCGGCGAGCAGCAGATGCTGGCGATGGGCCGCGCGCTGATGGGTCAGCCGAAACTCCTGATGCTGGATGAGCCGAGCCTCGGTCTCGCGCCGCTGATCGTTGCCGACATTTTCCGCATCATTGGCGAGTTGCGGCAGGCCGGAGTCGCGGTGCTTCTCGTCGAACAGAATGCGCGCGCAGCACTTGCGATTGCGGATCGCGCCTATGTCATGGAATTGGGCGATTTCATTTTGAACGGATCGGCCAAAGAGATCGCCGACGACAAGCGCGTGGCGGCGAGCTATCTCGGTTTCCAGCACGAGGGATCGAGCGCGCTCTGAAAACAGAAATGCCCGGCGCGAGGCCGGGCATTTCGCATCGATTTGAAAACTTAATTGACGACGACGTATTTGCCGTCCTTCACCGTCAGCAGGATGCGCGAACGGTCGTCGGTGCCGTAGCGATCCTTCTCGGTGAAGTTATAGACGCCCTGGCTGGCCGGAATTTCCTTCTCGGTCATGATCGCCTGACGAAGCGCCTCGCGGAATTCCGGTGTGCCCGGCTTCGCCTTTTTCAGCGCAACAGGAACGATGCGCTTGAGCATCTCGAAGGCGTCGTACATGTGGCCCGCGAACTGGCTGCGGGTGTTGGCGCCGAACTTCGCCTCATAGGCGGTGTCGAGCGCAAGACCCGGCTTCTTGGTCAGCGCGCTGTCGGGCTGGCCTTCCGGTGCCATCACCGGACCGGCCGCCATGATGACGCCTTCCGCCGCAGGTCCCGCGATGCGGATGAAGTCGAACGCTGCGGCACCGTGCGTCTGATAGATCAGACCCTTGTAGCCCTTACTCCGCAGTTCGATCTGCGGCAACGCCGCCGCTGCACCCGAGCCGCCGATCAGTACCGCGTCAGGGTTCGCCGCGATCAGCTTGAGCACCTGGCCCGTCACCGACGTGTCGGTGCGCGCGTAACGCTCCTCGGCGACGATGCTGATGCCGGAACCTTCGGTCTGCTTCTTCAGGTCGCCGATCCACAGATCGCCGTAGGAATCCGAATAGCCGATATAGCCGACGGTCTTCACATTGTTCTTCTTCATGTGATCGTAGAGCACCTTGCCCATGATCGGAATCGGCTGAGGCATCGCCACCGACCACTTCTCGCGGGCCGGCGTGATCGGGAACGGCGCGAGGCTGAAATGCATAACGCCCGCTTCATTGGCCACTGTCGAAACCGCGATGGTGGCGGGCGTGATCGAGGAGCCGATGATGACGTCGGCATTCGATTCGGTGACGAAGCGGCGCG
>JAFKKP010000142.1 GCA_017305515.1 Hyphomicrobiales bacterium | reverse complement strand
AGTACGGGGTCGATCGGATGCCCGAAACCGGGGAGAATGTGGCCGAGGACTATCAGATTTCGCGCGCGGATCAGGATGCGTTCGCGATCCGCTCGCAGCAGCGCGCCGGCAAGGCAATCGAGGCCGGCTATTTCAGGGATGAGATCACGCCTGTCACTGTTCCGGGAGGCAAGGCCGGTCCGATTGTAGTCGACAAGGACGAGCATCCGCGTCCCGAAACCACGCTCGAGGGATTGTCCAAGCTCAAGCCGATCGTCCGCAATCCCGGCACGGTGACTGCCGGCAACGCGTCAGGCGTCAACGACGGCGCAGCGGCGATGATTCTTGCGTCGGAGGAAGCAGTCAAGAAGCACGGTCTGAAGCCGCGTGCGAAAGTCCTCGGCATGGCATCCGCAGCGGTCGCGCCGCGCGTGATGGGAATTGGTCCAGTCCCGGCCGTGCAGAAACTTCTGGCCCAGCTTGGACTGAAAATCAGCGACATCGACTTGATCGAGCTCAATGAAGCCTTCGCGTCCCAAGGTATCGCTGTGTTGCGTCAGCTTGGCGTCAAAGACGATGCCGATTTCGTCAATCCGCATGGAGGGGCGATTGCGCTGGGTCATCCGCTCGGCATGAGCGGGACACGGCTGGCGCTGACGGCGGTCCACGGCATGGAGAAGCGGGGCGGCAAATTCGCGATTGCTACAATGTGCGTCGGCGTTGGGCAGGGCGTTGCGCTGGCGCTTGAGAAGTTGAACTAACGCGGCCCGCGCAAGGCAGAGTACGGCATGACTCTTATTTATCCGCGCGAGAGCAAATCGGTTTTTGCGACGCCGCTGTCGCCTGCCTACAAAAGCACGGTCAAGCGGTCGCCGACGAAACCTCTGATCGTGATGCCTCATACGCTGTCCGAGTTGACGGGCCCCGTATACGGGCAGGAGGCCGTGCGCGAAAATGACCACGATCTTACGATCCAGCACAAAGGCGAGCCGCTCGGTGAGCGCATCATCGTTCACGGCCACGTCAAGGATGAGGACGGACGCGGTGTTCCGAATGCCCTCATCGAAGTTTGGCAAGCGAACGCGTGCGGACGCTACATCCACGTCGTGGATCAACATCCCGCGCCGCTCGATCCCAATTTTACGGGAGCGGGCCGCGCCAAGACCGATGCAAAGGGCTACTACAGATTTGTCACGATCAAACCTGGCGCATATCCTTGGGGCAATCATCCGAACGCATGGCGGCCCGCCCACATTCATTTCTCGGTGTTCGGGCATTCATTCATCTCGCGTATCGTGACGCAGATGTACTTCCCCGGCGATCCGCTGTTTGCATACGATCCGATCTTCAACTCGGTGACGGATGAAAAAGCGCGGATGCGAATGGTCTCTCATTTCGATCTCGAGAACACCAAACCCGACTGGGCACTTTGCTATCGCTTCGACATTGTACTGCGCGGCCGCAACGCAACGCCTCTGGACAACGATTGATGAGCGGCATCACTCCTTCGCAAACCGTCGGCCCATATTTCAAGTACGGCCTGACGCCCGGCGGCGCGTATCAATGGAACGATGCGTTCGGCAACGATCTCGTCACGACCGACGTGACGGGCGAACGTATTCGCATCGTCGGACGGGTGTTCGATGGTGACGGCAAGCCGATCGGCGACTCGATGCTGGAAATCTGGCAGGCCGATGCGCAGGGCCGCTTCGCCGACCCGCAGGACAGGCGGGCAATTCCGAATTCCGCATTCAAGGGGTTCGGACGCTGCGGGACAGATGCCGACGGTGCATTTTCTTTCTCGACCGTCAGACCGGGTAAAGTACCCGGACCTGACGGCAAGCCTCAGGCTCCGCACATTCTTCTTGCGGTTTATGCGCGCGGAATGACGCAACAGGCGATGACGCGAATTTATTTCGATGGCGATGCGGCCAACGCGGCCGATTCAATTCTTGCGCTTGTTCCGCCCGATCGTCGCGCGACACTCATAGCCAAACGCGAAGCCGGTGAGGTTGCGACCTATCGGTTCGACGTTCACTTGCAGGGCGACAAGGAAACCGTGTTTTTCGACGTCTGATTTTCTTCAGGCCCACTCGACGCCGGATTCGGCGGCAAGATCGATCGTGCTCTGCTTGCCGATGTCGTCAAAATGATTGTCGAGAAATTTCTTTGCCGCGCGCATGCCGGCACGGTGAAGCAACTCGAAGAAATCGAAATCCGTTTTCATTTTGCTGGAGGCCGCAAGCCGCGTGCCAAGGCCGCCGAGATCGATCCGGTGAATGTTGAGGCGCCGGTATTGGCCTTTCCCCGTGCCGCGCGGCAGTCGCCCGTCATCGATTAGTTGGTTTACGAAATCCATCGTTCGCAATTCTGAAATCAACGCCGAATTGAAAGTGATTTCGTTGAGGCGATTGATGATCTCCGCCGAAGTGCGTGGCGTCGTCGTGCGCGATACTGGATTGATCTGAACGACGAGGACGTCCTCCGCTTCCGTGGTTTGCAGAAACGGAAAGATGGCCGGGTTGCCCATGTAACCGCCATCCCAGTACGGCACCCCTTCGATTTCGACCGCGCGAAACATGAAAGGTAGCGCGGCGGACGCCATAACGACATCGGCGGTAATCTTGTCGCCTGCAAAGATGTGCAATCGCCCGGTGTGAACATTCGTTGTCGAAATATAGAGCGCGAGATCCTTGTTCTTGCCGAGTGCTTCGAAATCGACAAACCGCTCGATCAGGCTGTTCAGCGGATTGATGTTGAGGGGATTGAGTTCATATGGCGAAAAATAGTGCGTCAGCGCCTCGAACCAGTTCTGCACGGGCGCCGACGCGAACGGAATCATTGAGAACAGGCGGTCGGTGAGCGCGCGCTGGATCGGAGGCAGGTCGCCGCCGGCGCTCGTCGCGCGCCAGAAATCCGCAAGCCGCTTGCGTGCTTCTTCCGGGCCGCCGCGCGTGAGACCGTCGGCGAGCATCACCGCGTTTAGCGCGCCTGCCGATGCGCCGGAGATTCCGGTGATCTCAAGCCGGCCATCGGCGAGCAACTGATCGAGCACGCCCCAGGTGAAGGCTCCGTGCGATCCTCCGCCCTGAAGGGCGAGGTTGATTTTCTTCGCCGTGCTTGATTTGCGCGCGCCGGTGAAATTCCACGGTGCGAGACTGTCGAGGTAGGATTTGAGATTGGTCGCCAAGGTCGCGCTGTCCTCTCATTGGCCCGCACAATCCTAGACCGGCGGCGAAGCGGAAGTGATCCGTACCTCAAAGAACATTTGGGGAGATTATGTTGCATTGCAATAAGAAATCTGGCTCCGGAATAATTTCGATGTCATCTCTCTGAAATATCGAGCGTAATGACACTGACGGAGTTAAATGGTCTGTACATGTCCCAAACGAAACCGGCGTTCCCAGCACCCGATCACGACCACGGCAGATGCGCCGAGGATGCTTTTTTGCACGCCGAGAAGGTATGCAAGGGGCGAGGGCAGAAGCTGACGCCAATTCGGCGGCATGTGCTGGGCGCGCTTCTTGTAAGCCATCGCCCGCTCGGTGCTTACGAGATCATTGAGCAGCTCGCGAAGGATATGCCGCGTCCGGCACCGATCACGATCTATCGTGCGCTCGATTTTCTGATGGATAACGGTCTCGTCCATCGCATCGAAAGCCGGAACGCGTTTCTCGCTTGTTCGCACAATCACGACGAAACCGCCGTCGTGGCGTTTCTGATCTGCGAGGCATGCGGGTCCGTCGGAGAGATTCCATCCGCCGCTATTGCGCGCACGTTCAACGACGCCGCACGCAGCACGGGATTTTCCCCAAAACTCTCGGTGGTGGAAATTACCGGCACCTGCGCCTACTGTCAGAAGGCTGCGCGGTAATTCAAAGCAAGAAAATCGGCGGGAAGCCGAACGGAGCTTCATGACAAAAAATCCAACGACGATTACGCGTGCCGGACAGCCGCTGAACGCGACCGCCATCATGCTGATGCTGATGCTCTGTCTGAGCTGGGGCTTCAATCAGATTTCGGTAAAGCTCGCGCTGCCGGACATTCCGCCGCTGACTCAGGCAGCTATCCGGTCGTTCGGCGGTCTGATCGTTATTCTGTTGATTGCGCGAGTTCGCGGTGTCGGAATTTTCAAGCGCGACGGTACGTTGTGGCCGGGATTGTTTGCAGGCGCGCTGTTCGGCCTTGAGTTTGTGTTTATCTACATCGGACTGACGTTCACGAGCGCCTCGCGTGCGGTCGTCTTTCTCTACGTTGCGCCATTTGTCGTCGCGCTTGGGTCGAAGCGATATCTTCACGAAGAACTCAGCACCATTCAGTGGACGGGAATGGCGCTGTCTTTTGCAGGCGTCGCACTCGCAATCGGCGTGCCGCAGCCCTTCGTCGATGCGAAAGTCATTCTTGGCGATCTGCTCATTGTCGTTGGAGGAATTCTGTGGGCGGCGACGACGCTCGTTGTGAAATCCACCAGACTGTTGCAGGCTCCCGCTGAGAAAACCTTGGCCTATCAGGTCGCGACATCGGTTCCGATCTTGGCGATCGGCGCGCTCCTGACCGGCGAAAAACTGACCCACATGCCAGGGACGGTCGCGACGGTGTCCATGATCTACCAGACTGTCTGGGTCGTTGGGATTACATTCCTGATCTGGTTCTTCCTGATCCGATCCTATTCGGCCAGCAAATTGTCGTCATTTACCTTCATGACGCCGCTATTCGGCGTGATTGGTGGCTATTTCATCATGCACGACAGCCTGTCTTTCGCATTCGGCGGGGCTGCACTTCTGGTCATGGCAGGCCTATATCTGGTAAACCGCCCGAAAGAGGCTGCCGGGGATCCGTTGCTGCCTCCTGTCACAAAAACCTGATATTTGAGCACCATGAGCGATCTGAAAGAACGAACGAGAGAGATTCCGGCCGGCCCCAAGGGTCGCCACAAGACCGTTCAGGTGATGGTCGGAAACGTGAAAGTCGGCGGCGGCGCACCGATTGTGGTGCAATCGATGACCAACACGGATACCGCCGATGTCGACGGTACGGTGAAACAGGTCGCGGCTCTCGCGCGCGCCGGCTCGGAAATGGTCCGCATCACGGTGGATCGCGACGAAGCTGCCGCCGCCGTTCCGCACATTCGTGAAAAGCTCGACAAGATGGGCGTGGATGTGCCGCTGATCGGCGACTTCCACTACATCGGCCACAAGCTGCTCGCCGAATATCCCGACTGTGCCAAGGCGCTGTCGAAGTACCGCATCAATCCGGGCAATGTCGGCTTCAAGAACAAGCGCGACACGCAGTTCACCGAAATTGTCGAGATGGCGCTGAAATACGGCAAGACCATTCGTATCGGCGCGAACTGGGGTTCGCTCGATCAGGAATTGCTCACGAAACTAATGGAAGACAACGCGAAGTCGCCCGATCCGATCGATGCGCGCGCGGTGACGCGCGAGGCAATGGTACAGTCCGCGTTGCTCTCTGCCGCCCGCGCCGAGGAGATCGGTCTGCCGAAGAATCGCATGATTCTTTCAGCGAAGGTTTCAAACGTGCAAGACCTGATCTCGGTCTATCGCGAACTCGCGCGGCGTTCCGACTACGCGATTCACCTTGGGTTGACCGAAGCCGGCATGGGATCGAAGGGCATTGTCGCGTCGAGCGCCGCCCTCGGTATCCTTCTTCAGGACGGAATCGGCGACACCATTCGTGTTTCGCTAACGCCCGAACCGAATGGCGACCGCACGCTCGAAGTGAAGGTCGGTCAGGAAATTTTGCAGACGATGGGCTTCCGCACCTTCGTGCCGCTTGTCGCTGCGTGCCCCGGTTGCGGTCGTACCACGTCGACGGTGTTCCAGGAACTCGCACGCGACATTCAGTCGTTCATTCGCGATGAAATGCCGACGTGGAAAACGCAATATCCGGGCGTCGAGCAGCTCAACGTCGCGGTGATGGGCTGCATCGTCAACGGCCCCGGCGAGT
>JAFKKP010000141.1 GCA_017305515.1 Hyphomicrobiales bacterium | reverse complement strand
CTTCCACTTCAAGCAGAGGCACCTGGCCGCTGGGATTCTTGGCGAGGAATTCCGGCGTGCGGCTTTCACCGTGAAGAATATCGACTTCGATGGCCTTGTAAGGGGCGTCGAGCAGCGCCAGCGCAAGGCGGACCTTGTAGCTGTTGCCGGATCGCTGCATCGAATAGAGCTTGTACATAGAGTGATGTTTCACGTCCCCAATCCAATAACAATGAGGTCGCGCGTCGCATGCCGCAAGGGCGGGGAACTGGAAATAGTCGAATTGCATCGCAGCGCGGCGATTTCAGGGAAGAATAGTTTTCACAAACGGCTTTGCCGAATCACGCCTGCGCAAAACTGCGTGTGGCGCGCCGGACATGTCCGAGATCGCAGGCCGCGCGCCGAAGCGTGATCGCATAGAGCAGCAGCATCGCGATCAGCCCGAGCGGTATGAAGGTGACGCCCGCGATGCTGCGCGAGATCAGCGGCACGATCCAGGCGAAAGCGAGAATGGTGATCTCATAAGGCTGAAATCCGCGCGCGAGGCCATGCCGCGCGAAGAACGCAATCGAAACCGCAAGCACCACCATGTCGTAGTCGAGCATGTAAGGCGTTGCGAGAAGGGACGCGGTCGCGAGGGCCGATGCTTTCAGCTCGAACGCCGCGTCCGTGCGCCACAGCCATGCGATGCCGACAGCGAGCGCAAGCGCGAGCGAAATCTGCGCCGCATAGGCGGAATGAATTCCGAAATCGAGGGCGCGCAAGGCTGAGAAGATCGACTGGATTTTCTCCCAGCCAGTGCCGCCCTGTTCGAGCACGACGCTTTGCGTGAATGCGGTCGAGTCCAGAAATGCTTTCCAGATGTCGATGCCCATCGCCGCGAACGACGTCAGCGCCAGCGTGACGACCGTGGCAATCGCCGCGACGACAGTAGACCAGCGTTCGGCCGCGAGCAGGGCTACCGGAATCAGCACGCCGAATTGCGGCTTGTAGGCGAGCATGCCGATCAGCATGCCGGAGAGACACGGCCTGCGATCCATCAATTGCAGCGCGCCGCCGAGCAGTGCGGCGGTGAGAAATCCGTTCTGGCCGTGGCCGACGTTGACGAACACGGCAGGGAAAGCGAGCGCGCTCAGGAGCGTTTCCCTGCGCGGCAGAATTGCGCGCAACACGACGATATAGCCGGCGAGACTCGCGGCCAGCCAGATCAGCAATCCCCAGGCATAGGGAACGGCGGCGACGATGATGGCAACCGCAAAGAAAAATGGCGGATAGTGCCAGCCATAGAACGGCACATCGCGTCCGCCGAACACCGCTTTCTCGGCGGCATGCTGAAGCGACGGCACATAGGCATCAACAGCATGCCCCGCCCAGGCCAGCGTCCCGGCCGCATAGGTGTTGGAGAAATCGGTCCCGATGGGCTTGCCGTTCGGATCGATCATGCGGTCCGACATCGCAATCCATGCACCGAATGCCAGCACGCAGGCCGTGAGCAAAATCGCGCTGTAATTGCGCGCGCGCTCCGGAGTGAGCCAATCGCCGGATCGCAGCGACGAATTGAACGAATGCCAGAAATCGGCCATTTGCGGGCTTAACTTTATGAATGTTGCGCCGATCCTATGGCTTCCCTTTTAATGTTTCCTAAAGCGGCATCGGGAGTTTTGACGTTTGCGGCGTCGGTTCTTGCGATGCGGCGGAACGCGCTTTAGGGTGGTTTTGTCCGGCGCGACTTCGCGATTCCGGGCAAACCCAACAGGAGAAAAAGATGCCGTTTCTGTCCGCTGCGCTTGACCGTGTGAAGCCGTCCGCGACCATCGCGGTCACGGATAAAGCACGTCAGCTCAAAGCCGCGGGCCGCAACGTCATCGGCCTTGGTGCTGGCGAACCCGATTTCGACACGCCGGCCAACATCAAGCTCGCGGCGATTCATGCGATTGAAGCCGGCAAGACGAAGTACACGGCAGTGGACGGCATTCCCGAACTGAAGGACGCGGTGGTCGCGAAGTTTCAGCGCGAGAACGGGCTTACGTATAAGCCGAGCCAGATCACGGTCGGCACCGGCGGCAAGCAGGTGCTCTACAACGCGCTGATGGCCACTTTGAATCCCGGCGACGAAGTCATCATCCCGGCGCCATACTGGGTGAGCTATCCGGAAATGGTGTCGCTTGCGGGCGGCACGCCGGTCTCGATCGTCTGCACGGCGGAGCATGGCTTCAAGTTGCAGCCGCAGGATTTGGAAAAGGCGATCACGCCGAAGACCAAATGGATCATCCTGTGCTCGCCGTCGAACCCGACGGGCGCTGCCTACACGCGCGCGGAGTTGAAGAAGATTACCGACGTGCTGGTGAAGCATCCGCATGTCTGGGTGATGACCGACGATATGTACGAGCATCTTGTCTACGACGATTTTGAGTTCACGACGCCCGCGCAGGTCGAGCCGCAACTGTTCGACCGCACGCTGACGGTGAACGGTGTATCGAAAGCCTATTGCATGACCGGCTGGCGCATTGGCTATGCGGGTGGGCCGGAGCAGCTCATCAAGGCGATGGCGACGATCCAGTCGCAGTCGACGTCGAACCCGTGCTCGATTGCGCAATGGGCATCGGTGGAGGCGTTGAACGGCACGCAGGAGTTCATTCCGCTGAACAATAAGATGTTCAAGGAGCGCCGCGATCTCGTGGTGTCGATGCTCAATCAGGCGACCGGCATTTCATGCCCGCGTCCGGAAGGCGCGTTCTATGTCTATCCGTCCTGCGCTGGCACGATGGGCAAGACCGCGCCGTCGGGCAAGAAGCTCACCAACGACGAAGAGTTCGTGACTGAGCTTTTGGAAACCGAAGGCGTCGCGGTGGTACAGGGGTCCGCGTTCGGTCTTGGACCGGCGTTCCGGATTTCCTATGCGACCAAAACGTCGGACCTCGAAGACGCCTGCAAGCGCATCCAGCGTTTTTGCGGAAACCTGCGGTAAGCGAGAGCCGTTCCGGACTTTCCTCACGATGCCGTGAGGGCAATTCGAGAAAGCGCCATGTTTTTGACATGGCGCTTTCCTTTTGTCCGCCCGCATCGAAATTCAATCATCGGGGAGTCCCAATTCATGCGTATTTCATTCATCGCAGGCGCCGCATTCGCAGCCCTTGCCGCAACTGTGTCCGCAGCCAGCGCGCAGGCGACCGTCCAGGTCGGCACCATCTCGTGCGAAGGCGGACCCAATGTCGGCTACGTCGTCGGATCGATGACGCAACTGCATTGTGTTTTCCACGCGCAGGGCCGCCGGCCTGAGCCTTATCTCGCCAACGTGCAGCGCATCGGCGTCGATGTCGGCGTTACCGAGACGACCGGATTGGCATGGGCGGTGTTTGCGCCGACCTATCGCGTCGGTCCCGGCGATCTGTCGGGCCGTTACGGCGGCTTCGGCGCCAACGCGTCGGTCGGTGTCGGCGGCGGCGGCAATCTCTTGTGGGGCGGTTCGCAGAATTCCTACGCGCTGCAACCGCTCAGCCTTCAGGGCCAGACCGGCATCAACGCGACCGGCGGCATCCTGAGCGTCGAACTGCATCAGGACGGTATCTTCCCGCAGCGCCGCACGCATCGCCGCCACCGCTGATCGGCAGTTACGAAATAGCAGAGGCCCGCGCGAGCGGGCCTTTTTGTTGCGCGTCGGCGGGAGCGGCAATTGAACAAACCGGCGCGGTATGACTAGATGCGCGGACAATTTCATTTTGCCGTTTACAACACCGGAGCCTGACCGATGCGCCGCATTCCGTCCCATTTGTGTTTTGCCCTCGCAGTTCTGGTTCTTGGCGCGGCTGATGCGAATGCACAGTCCCGCACGCAGGTCGGCGTTCTCGAATGCCGCAGCCCCGGCAGTGTCGGTCTCATCGTCGGCTCGGTGACGAATTTCGGCTGCGTGCTTCGCATCACTGGACACCCTGACGATCTCTACACCGCGCGCATCACCAAGGTTGGCGTCGATCTCGGTATCACCGGCGAGACGGGATTGTCGTGGGCGGTGTTCGCCCCGACCGTGCAGATCGGACCCGGCGCGCTTTCCGGCAATTATGCAGGCGTCGATGCGAGTGCCGCGATCGGCGTTGGCGTCGGCGGCAACGCGATGGTCGGCGGATCGAACAACACCTACGCGCTGCAACCCTTGAGCGTGCAGGGCCAGACCGGAATAAATGTCGCAGGCGGCGTGCAGAGCATGGAGCTTCGGCCCGGTCGCTATTGAGCTATCTCAACGACGCCGTAGCGGCGTTACCGTCATATCTCCTGATCGCCTCGCGAAAGACGTAACCTCCTAATGCATCAAATCACCGCCGAAGCGAAGCCGCCCGCGCCGCCGACACCCGATCTTTTTCTGCCGAAGATCGTCACGGTGCTGCGCGAGGGATATTCGCTTCACGATTTGCGCGTGGACGCGGTTGCAGGACTGACCGTTGCCATCGTCGCGCTGCCGCTGTCGATGGCGATTGCGATTGCGTCCGGCACCACGCCCGATCGCGGACTGTATGCGGCGATCTTCGGCGGATTTCTTGTGTCGCTGTTGGGCGGCAGCCGTTTCCAGATCGGCGGACCTGCGGGCGCGTTCATCGTGCTTGTCGCGGCATCGATGGCGCGTCACGGCGTCGACGGCGTTCTGCTCGCGACGATGATCGCAGGTGCGGTCCTGATGCTGGCGGGATTTCTGCGGATCGGCTCTTACGTGCGCTACATTCCCTATCCGGTGACGATCGGTTTCACCGCAGGCATCGCCGTCATTATTTTTGCGAGTCAAATCCGCGATCTGTTCGGATTGCATTTAAGCGGCAGCGAACCCGGCGAACTCGTCGCGAAGCTCACGACGCTTGCGCGCGCCGCGCCGACGGTGAATGTCGTTGCTGTCGCAATATCGGTTGTGACCATCGTTGTTATTCTCGGTTTGAAAAAAATCCGCCCCGCGTGGCCCGGCATGCTGATCGCAGTTGCATTGACTGCCGTCGCCGCCGGTCTGTTCGCGCTGCCGGTCGAAACCATCGGCACGCGTTTCGGCGGCATCCCGCAGAACTTCCCGCTGCCGTCGCTGCCGGAGATTACGTCGGCGAAAATCATCGCTGTGTTGCCCGATGCGGCCATGTTTGCGTTTCTCGGCGCCATCGAGTCGCTGTTATCCGCAGTCGTCGCCGATGGCATGACCGGCCGCCGTCACCGCTCCAACAGCGAACTCGTCGCACAGGGCGTCGCCAACATCGGCTCGGCTATTTTCGGCGGCATCTGCGTCACCGGAACGATTGCACGAACGGCGACGAATGTGCGCGCGGGCGCGCGGGGTCCCGTGGCCGGCATGCTGCATTCGGCGTTTCTGCTGGCGTTCATGCTGCTGGCCGCGCCGCTTGCGAGTTTTATTCCGCTTGCAACGCTTGCCGGAGTACTCGCCGTCGTCGCGTGGAACATGGCGGAGAAGCATGAATTCGCACAACTGCTTCGCGCCCCGGATACGGCGGCCGTGCTGCTGACGACATTTCTGCTGACGATCTTCATCGGCCTCGCCGAGGGCATCGCGGTCGGATCATTGATCGGCGGCGCGATCTATCTCATTCGCAGGCGGCAGGGCAAATCGTCGTCGATTGCTTCGACATCGGACGACGAATTTATATAACATAGAGCGATGAATCAGAGTCCCGCCGCCTGTCTGATCGGTTGGCCGGCCGCGCATTCGCGTTCGCCGATCATTCACAAATACTGGCTGAAGCAGTTCGGCATCGACGGCGATTATCGCATCGAGGCGGTGGCGCCGGATGCGTTTGCGAGTTTTATCGCGGGGCTCGCTTCGCGCGGCTATCGCGGCGCGAATGTGACGATCCCGCACAAGGAGCAGGCGCTGGCGCTGGCGTCGCCGGACGAGCGCGCGCAGATGGTCGGTGCTGCGAATACGCTTTATTTCGACGGCGGCCAGTTGCGCTCAACCAACACCGACGTCGAAGGCTTCATCG
>JAFKKP010000140.1 GCA_017305515.1 Hyphomicrobiales bacterium | reverse complement strand
CGGGCAGACCTGGGTCGAGGCGCTTCCGCGCACGGAAGACGACGAGAATGCGGAGCGTCCCGTGCGTGGCGGCGATGGCGTATCGCCGATCATCATCACGTCGAACGATCTTGCCGGTGCATGGGCGATGCGCCCCGACGGCCAGCCGATGCTGCCGCTGACGCCCGGCGAGCCGCGACAGCGCGAATTCGCATTTCGCGCGGGCGTCAACATCGTGATGTACACGCTGACCGGCAACTACAAGGCCGATCAGGTTCACGCGCCTGCCCTCATCGAACGGCTGGGGCAGTGAGCATGATTTCCCATCCTTCGAGACGCGCGCAAGGGCGCGCTCCTCAGGATGAGGGCCTCATGGTGAGGAGCATTGCGCAGCAATGCGTCTCGAACCATGAGGATAACAGGAGAGACGATTGACCTACGGCATCGCTTTCGCACCTCTGGTCCCGGTCCTCGCGCTTTATCTGGCGCTGGGTGCGATTGTTGTCATAGCCGCTGTGCTGCTGATTGCGCGTGCGCGGGGAGCGGCTGTCCGCGTTGCGGCGCTGTCGCTTGTATTGCTGGCGCTGGCCAATCCGTCGTTTACGCGTGAAGAGCGCGAACCGCTGACGTCGGTGGCTGCTGTCGTCGTTGACAGAAGCCCGAGTCAAAATTTCGGCAACCGCACCCGCGAGACCGATCAGGCGCGGGATGCGCTCGTCGCCAAACTCAAGGACATAAAGGGACTCGAAGTCCGCGTCGTCGAAGCCGGTCAGGCCGACGGTGAAACCGACGGCACCAAGCTGTTTTCCGCGCTGGCATCGTTGGTGTCGGATGTCCCGACCGACCGCGTCGCGGGCGCATTCCTCATCACCGACGGACGCGTTCACGATATTCCGGCGAATGCGGCCGCCGTCGGTTTCAACGCGCCTGTTCATGCGCTGGTGACGGGACGAAGCGATGAGCGCGACCGGCGCATTGCGATTGTCGCCGCACCGCGTTTCGGCATTGTCGGTCAGGCGCAGACAATCACCTATCGCCTCGACGATCAGGGCGTTACCGGCGAAAGCGCGCGCGTCACCGTGCGGCGCGACGGCGACGTGCTCAGTGAACGCGCAGTCGCGAGCGGCGAACAGGTCAGCGTGACGCTCGAAATTCCGCACGCGGGAGCCAACATCGTCGAGATCGAAGCATCGCCGCTCGAAGGTGAGCTCACCCCCGTCAACAATCGCGCTGTGGTGTCTATCGACGGCGTTCGCGACAAACTGCGCGTGCTTCTTGTCTCGGGCGAACCGCATGCGGGCGAGCGCACCTGGCGCAATCTTCTGAAGTCGGACGCCAGCGTCGATCTCGTGCACTTTACGATTTTGCGCCCGCCAGAAAAGCAGGACGGCACGCCGATCAACGAATTGTCGCTGATTGCGTTTCCGACGCGCGAACTGTTCCAGCAGAAGATCAACGAGTTTCAGCTCATCATCTTCGACCGCTACGCGCGTCAGGGCGTGTTGCCGATTTCCTACTTCGACAACATCGCGCGTTACGTGCGCAACGGCGGCGCGGTACTCGTCTCGGCTGGGCCGGACTATGCGAGTCCCACAAGCATCTGGCGCACGCCGCTCGACGCCGTTCTGCCCGCCGAGCCGGTCGGCGTCTCCGAACAGGCGTTCACCGCACGATTGAGCGACATCGGCAAGCGACATCCCGTGACGCGCGGTCTCGAAGGCTCCAACAGCGAGCCGCCGCATTGGAGTCGTTTCTTCCGTCTCGTCGATACGCGCAACACAACGGTGCCCCCTGTGATGGAAGGCGCCGACGGCAAGCCGCTGCTTCTGCTGTCGCGGCAGGGCGAAGGCCGCGTCGCGCTTTTGCTGTCGGATCAGATCTGGCTGTGGGCGCGCGGCTATGAAGGCGGCGGTCCGCATCTCGATTTGCTGCGGCGGATTTCGCACTGGCTGATGAAACAGCCCGATCTGGATGAAGAGGCGCTGCGGCTGAAAATCGAAGGCCGCGATCTTGTGGTTGTGCGGCAGACGATGGCAGACACCGCGCAACCCGTGACCGTGACGTCGCCGTCCGGCACGACGCGGCAACTCGATCTCAAATCCGGCGACAGCGGCGAATGGCGTGCGGAAACCGGCGCCGACGAGCTTGGGCTCTGGCAGGCAATCGACGGCACGCTGAAGGCACTCATCAATGTCGGGCCGGTCAATCCGAAGGAGTTCTCGGAGGTGACATCGACGACGGAGGCACTGCGGCCGCTTGTGCAGGCGACAGGCGGCGATGCGCGGCGTGTTGCCGATAACGGCAGCATCGAACTTCCGCGCATCCTCGCCGTGCGCGCTTCGTCGGTATTTCGCGGCGAAGGCTGGCTCGGTCTGAAAATGCGCGAGGTGAGCGTCGTGCGCGGGATCGGCGTGCTGCCGATTTTCTCAGGGCTGATCGGCCTGTTGCTTCTGCTCGGCGCATTTGCATCGACCTGGCTGCGCGAAGGCCGTTGACACTCAGGCCTGGAACGGCGATGTTATATTATAACATCTGGTCCCGAATGCTTTGGCCGGATGTTGTTGGGTGGGCGTTAAGTCGATGTTCTGGTTGAGATCGAAGGCAAAAAGCCTGTCATTCGTCGCACTGTTCGCGCTGGCGTTGCAGCTTGGCCTGTCGTTCGGTCACGTTCACGCCGACCGCGCCCTTGCGGGCAAGACCGCAGTTGCCGGTCTTCTGTCTTCGACCTCGTCCGACTCCGGTAACGACACCGACAACCGCGCCGATCTGTGCGCGGTCTGCGTTACCATCGCGATCGCCAATGCGCTGATCGACTCGGCGCCGCCGGTTCTGCCGCTGCCGGTCGTGACAACCGCATCGGACATTCTGCCTGTCGCTGTCGCAAGCGGCGCGAGCACAACCGCGCTCGGCTTCCAGTCCCGCGCACCACCCATCGCCTGACATACGGCCTTTCACCGGTCCCATGCCGACGCATGCTTGCGCGGCGAATACGGGATCAGATCGGGTCCGGCTCGCGCAATCGGCGAGCAGCCGTCCGGAATCCAAAACCCTCGATGAGGCGGATTCTGAGGCGTCAGGAATGTCAGCATGTCCAGTCCCTCTACGATGCGCGCGCTTCTTCTCGGAAGCTGTTCGCTGGTCTTTTTTTCGTCGGTCGGCGGAGTTGCACATTCGCAAACGCCGCCCGCACCTGCCGCACCTACGACGAACGTCCCTGCTGCGGACCAGACGCTGCCGGAAATCAACGTCACCGCTCCAAGGCGCGATCCCGATGCGCAAAGAAAGCGCGCGCGCGTCATCATTCACACCGAACCTTCACCCAGCGACGAACAGGTGACGGCGAACCGCAACCGGCAGCTCGATGGCGCTCGAAGCAACATTGTCTTTCCCGCAGGCACCGCACCCACAACACTCAGCCGCGAAACCATCCAGTCGCTTCCTCAAGGCACCGAGGCATCGCTCGACAAGGTCTTACTCAGGACACCCGGCGTCACGCAGGATTCCGCTGCGGGCGGCGATCTTCACATCCGCAACGAACACGCCAACGTTCAATACCGCATCAATGGCATCATGCTGCCGGACGGAGTCGGCGCATTCGGACAGATCATCGACACGGGCATTGTCGGCAATCTTTCGCTGATCACCGGCGCGCTGCCCGCCCAATACGGGCTGCGCACGGCCGGTGTCGTCGATATTCAGACCCGCAACGATGCGTTCAACAACAGCGGCACCGCGAGCATCTATGGCGGCAGCCGCGGCACGATCACACCGAGCTTCGACTACGGCGGCACTGCCGGTAACACGCAGTATTTTTTCTCTGGCCGATATTTCGGCAGCGATATCGGACTTGAAAATCCCACACCCGCCAATCGTGCCATTCACGATCACACCGATCAGGGCAAAGGCTTCGCGTATGTCTCAACGACGATCGACGAGACGTCGCGCCTGTCCTTCATCGGCGGCACGTCAACAAGCGCGTATCAGATACCGAACAATCCGGGCCAGCCGCCGGGCACCTCCGCCGGCGGCAACAATTTCGTGACCTATCCGTTCGACTCGGCAAATCTCAATCAGCGCCAGATCGAGAACAGCCAGTTCGGCGTGCTCGCCTATCAGAAATCGATCAACGGACTCGATTTTCAGCTCGCCTATTTCAACCGCTACAGCACAGTTCATTTCACGCCGGACCTCAGAGGCGATCTCGCCTTCAATGGTGTCGCGTCCGATGTCTATCGCCGCAGCTTCATCAACGGAGTGCAAGGCGACGCCGCCTATCGCCTGACGGATGCCCATACGATACGTGCCGGTTTTCAGGCGAGCGGCGAGCGAACGCTGGTCAACAATACGTCGAACCTTCTGCCTGTCGACGGGTTCGGAAATACGACCACCGACACGCCGTACACAATCAGCGATGTCAGCGCCAAGACCGGCTACCTGTTCAGCACCTACATTTCCGATGAATGGAAGATCACCAACCAGCTCACGCTCAACACCGGCCTGCGCTTCGACCAGATGTATCAATATGTCGATGCCAACCAGTTGAGCCCGCGCATCAGCCTGACCTACAAGCCGTTCGAGGACACGACCTTTCACGCCGGTTACGCCCGTTACTTCACGCCTCCGCAACAGGTTCTGGCTGCGCCCACAAATCTTGCGCTGGTATCGAATCCGCCTTCGACGCAGACGCCGGCTGTGATGCAGAACGATCCGGTGCAGCCCGAGCGTTCGCATTATTTCGATGTCGGCGTGACGAAGAAGGTGACATCGAATCTCGAACTCGGCATCGACGCCTATTACAAGATCGCGCGTAACCTGCTCGACGACGGTCAATTCGGCGCAGCCTATGTTCTGACCGCATTCAACTACGACCGCGCGACCAACATGGGTGTGGAATTCAAGGGCTCCTATGTCGATGGCGGTTTCCGCGCCTATGCCAATCTCGCGATCGCGCAGCAGAAGGCGACGAACGTCGTCTCGAACCAGTATCTGTTCGCGCCGGATGAACTGGCCTATATCGCGAGCAACTACATCTACACCGATCACGCACAGATTTATTCGGGATCGGCAGGTGCGTCCTATCTATGGAAAGGCACGCGCTTCAGCGCAGACGTGATTTTCGGCAGCGGGTTGCGCGCAGGGTTCGCCAATACAGATGTGCTGCCGTGGTACTCGCAGACCAATCTCGGCATCTCGCACGAATTCTTCTCGCCGGGATCGACAAAGCCGCTCACTGTCCGCTTCGATGTCGTCAACGCGTTCGACAATATCTATCAAATCAGGGACGGGTCGGGCATCGGCGTGTTCGCGCCCCAATACGGGCCGCGCCGCGGATTTTTTGCAGGTATCTCGCAGAAGTTCTGAGTTCGGATCAGGAAGCCATCGCCCAGTCTGGCCGGATCGCGCCTGCGATATTGCCGGACGCGCCGCTTGCGAGTTCGCAAACCAGTAGCCGCGCCAGATCGACCGGACCCGGCATCGTGACGGTGCCTTTCGGAATCTGCTTGAAGCCCGCGCGGCCGTAGTACGATTCATCGCCGACGAGAACGACAAGCCGATGTCCCTTTGCCTTTGCGTCTTTCAGTGCGCGTTCGATCAGCGCCTTTGCAATTCCGCGGCTGCGGAACGGCGGCTCCACCGTCAGCGGCCCGAGAAGCAAAGCCTGTGTATCGCCGATGCAGATCGGCAGCATCCGAACCGACCCGACGAGAAGCGTGCCGATGCGTGCCGTGAACGACAGATCGAGGATGTGGCCGATCTGTTCGCGCAGACGATACGCGCTGAGAACGTAGCGGCCCGGCCCGAACGTCCGCTCGTGGAGGCGCTCGATGGCCTGCTCGTCGTTGGCGGTTTCGGTCGATATGGTCAGCGACAGATCGGTCATGCTGGAGCGCGAGTTAGCATTTGACGCAGGCGCGGTCCATCGCCTCGCGAGGCTTTATCCGTCAGGATTTGCCGACGGCCGGTTGCGACAGATAGGCGAGCAGTTTGATTTCGCGCCGCCCGCGCGTCACGGTGTCGA
>JAFKKP010000139.1 GCA_017305515.1 Hyphomicrobiales bacterium | reverse complement strand
GGATGGCGACCGCCTCGACCTGTCGAAGACCGCGCCTGCCGTCGCACACGCAACGATGGCCGCTGAGCAGGTCACGCGCGCGCTTGTCGGGCGCACCGTCGCCGATGTCGAACGCGATCTCATCCTCGAGACGCTAAAGCACTGCCTCGGCAACCGCACCCATGCGGCCAACATCCTCGGCATCTCGATCCGCACGCTGCGTAACAAGCTCAATGAATATGCCGACGACGGCCAGCCAATTCCGCCGCCGGGCGCAGGCGAACTGCGCGGCGCAGCCTGATACAGACCAACAAAAGTGCGAGCAAACTTGAAGCCGGCGCGAAAGCGCCGGCTTTTTCTTTACGCGCGCGCTTTCTCGATATTCGCGCTGCGCTCCGGCACGCCGAATTCCTTGCGGCAGACTTCGGCAAGCGCCGCGATCCCCTCGCGGATTTCATGTACCGATGGCGAGGCGAAACACAGCCGCAGCCGGCTCTTGCTGTGCGCGGCGTTCACCGACCACTCCGTACCCGGATTGATCGCGATGCCGGATGCAAGTGCCGCCTGATAGAGCTTCAACGTATCGACATTGTCGGGTAATCTGACCCAGAGAAAAATGCCGCCCTTCGGGTCGTCGAACTCCGCCGCTGTGCCGAACTGTTCGGCCAGCGCATCCATCAGCGCGTCGAGCTTGACGCGCAGACCCTTCGTGAGTTTCGGCACATGGTCGTTGAAATGCGCGGCACAGAATTCGGCAAGCACCATCTGCTCCAGCGCACCCGAACCCGCATCCGTCTTGATGCTGAGAATTCGCGACAGCACGTCCCATTTCGCGACGATGTAGCCGACACGCAAGGCCGGCGCGACGGACTTCGAGAACGATCCGATGTGGATCACGTTGTTCGCCTTGCTCATCGCATAGATCGCGGGCGGGCGCTTGCCGTTCCAGATCAGATCGGCATAGCAATCGTCCTCGAAAATCGGCACGCCGTACTCGTCCGCGAGTTTCAACAGATCGCGGCGACGCTGTTCGCTCAGAATTGTGCCGGTCGGATTTTGGACCGTGGGAATGGTGTAAATGTATTTCGGCTTGATACCCTTCGCGTTGAGATCGGCCAGCGCATTCTGAACCGCGTCGATCCTCATGCCTTCGTCGTCCAGCGGGATACCGACGATGTTGATGCCGCGCCGCGTCAGCCGCGTGATCGAGCCCTGATAGCATTCCTGCTCGATCAGCACCGTGTCGCCCGGCGACAATAAAACGCCGTTCACCAGATCGAGGCCCTGCAACGAGCCGGACGTGATGAGAATTTCATCCGCCGTGCAGACGATCCCGGCATCGCGCTTGAGCTTGCCGACGAGAAATTCGCGCAACGGACGGTATCCAAGAGGGCCGCTGTTCAGTCCATAGGTCGCAAGCGTCGCGCCTTCGCGTGCCAGCACCGCGTTCGAGGCGGCGGTGAGATGTTCGACCGGCACCTGATCGGCATCGTTGTTGCCGCCGACGAAATTGTATTTGGGAAATCCCGTCCACTTGATCGCAGGCGGCGGCAGACCCTGGACGAAATCGAACGAACTCATGAACGCTCCCGATTGTTCTTCTTTCTTGAGGCCGATTTATAGAGCCGTTTAGCCGCCGTGCAAACGGTCAGGCGCGCGAGGGCGTATCGGTCCGCTGGAAGATCACGAGCGGACGCTCAGGGTCATCGGTCGCGACCGCACGACGATAGAAATTGAACGCGAACAGGCCGAACACCGCCACGACAAACACGACCACGGCGAGAACGGCAATGCGCTTGAGCATGCGCATCATTTCGGCCTGGACGCCGCGCGTTTGGCGACATGCCGCTGCATCAGCCACAGCACCGGCACGTAGATCAGTTCCATGAACAGGCCGAAGATCGTGCCGTTGCTCGGAACGGGGCGCATGAGGAATGCGTAGAAATGCGCAAGGCCTCCCAGAAAAATCAGAAAACACAGGATGCGAAATCGCCGCGTCCGATGCTCGATATGCGGGACCGTGGTCAGAAACAGCACGCCGATGCCGGCCACGATCGCGGACAGGAAGCGGAAATAATTGTCGATCACCGCGTTGCCGGTGCCGTGCAGAAACTGGACGCCGAGGAATACGCCGCACAGCCCGATGGCCAGCAGCACCAGCGCGCCGAAAATTGTCGCGATCTGAAGGAGCAGGCGTTCCATGACGGCAATGTCCTGACCGAACCTGCGGCAAATATACATAAGAGAAGGGCGCAAGTGCGACGGCTGTTTCACGGTTCGGCAGTCATTTATTTCCCTAATCGCCGCCGAGTCGGTTATGCAGATCAGCCTCCGGAAGCTCCCTTCGATTTTTCAACATGACCACCTTCACCCCGCATCAGGATCAGGCGCTGTCCGCCGTCGCCGACTGGCTCAAGGCCAGGCCCGGCAAGAACGGCACGCCGCCGGTGTTTCGCCTGTTCGGTTATGCCGGAACGGGCAAGACCACGCTTGCGCGGCACATCGCGGACGGCGTCGATGGTGCGGTGAAGTTCGCAGCCTTCACCGGCAAGGCGGCACTCGTGATGCGCAACAAGGGCTGCGACAACGCCTCGACAATTCACTCTCTTATCTATCGCACCCGCGAATCCGGCGAAGAACAGCCGAGCTTCGAGTTGTGGGACGACGCGCCCGCCTCCAAGGCCAAACTCATTGTCATCGACGAGTGTTCGATGGTGGACGCCGAACTGGGCCGCGACCTGATGTCGTTCGAGTGTCCGCTGCTTGTGCTTGGCGATCCCGCGCAGCTTCCGCCGATTCAGGGCGGAGGCTTCTTCACCAGCGCGGAGCCGGACGCGATGCTGACCGAAGTGCATCGTCAGGCGCAGGACGACCCGATCGTGCGGATGTCGATGGCGGTGCGCGAAGGTCGCGCGCTCGATCTCGGCACCTTCGGCGAGAGCGAGGTCGTGCGGCGCGATGCGCTCGATCCCAGCCGCGTGATGGAAGCCGATCAGATTCTCGTCGGCCGCAACAACACGCGCCGCTCCTACAACATGCGCGTGCGCCAGAAGAACGACATCGAAGATCCGTTGCCGGTCGCAGGCGACAAGCTGGTTTGCCTGCGGAATAACCGCAAGAAGGCGCTGTTCAACGGCGGACTGTGGCGCGTGAAATCGCGCGCAGCATCCAAATCGCAGATCATCACGATGCGGCTGTCGCCGGATGAGGAATTCGGCGCGAAAGTCACGAAAGTCTCGGTGCGCGCCGACTGTTTCGGCGGCGGCATCGAGGACATTCCGTGGGAGCAACGCCGGCCCTATGACGAGTTCGATTACGGTTACGTGCTCACCGTTCACAAATCGCAGGGCTCGCAGTGGGACGACGTCGTGCTGTTCGACGAGAGCTTTGCATTTGCCGACAGCCGCGCGCGCTGGCTTTATACCGGCATCACGCGCGCGGCGAAGCGGTTAACGGTGGTCGTCTAAGACTTTCTGCCGACCTCCGCTGCCGCACCGCAAAATGCAATTTCCTTGAGCATCCACACCATTTTTCCCTAAGTTCGGTTCCAAGCCGGGCCCAAGAACCGGCGTTCAAAACCAAGGAATGCCGGGGCAATCATGACCGATCTCGTGACAGGCCGGCTGGATGAATCCAGCCGCGAATTCGCTGCGGCTGGAGGATTCAGCAGCCGTCTGCGACGCGTCGCACGATGGTTCGCGGCACGCGACCTCTACGATCTCGCCTCGCTGATTGCGATGCTATCGCTCCTCATCCTCGCCTGCGCGACCTTCGACGACTATGCGATCTCCAACGACGAGGGCGTGCAACACCATTACGGCGAACTCATCATCGCCTATTACAAGAGCGGCTTCACCGACCAGTCGCTGTTCAAGCTGGACAATCTGTATCTGTACGGCGGCCTGTTCGATGTCGGCCTGATCCTGCTCGGCAAGATTCTGCCCTTCGATCAGTATGAGCTTCGCCATCTGGTTTGCGCGCTGATCGGCATCGGCGGTATCGGCTTTGCCGCCCTCACTGCACGAATGATTTCAGGCGCGCGCGCCGCCTTTTTCACTGTCGTGGCGCTGGCGCTGTGCGGATCGTGGTACGGCACGATGTTCAACGACACCAAGGGAATTCCGCAGGCCACGTTCATGGCCGGCGCGATGTATTTCCTGATCCGCGCGACACGCGACCTTCCGGCGCCGCGCATGCGCGATGTGATCGGCTTCGGCATCATGACCGGCGCCGCGCTCGGCATCAAATCGCTTAGTTTGCTTCTTGTCGGCTATTTCGGCATCGCGATTCTGATGAGCATGCCTCATCCTGTCATCGGGCACGTTCGCGACCGCGCCGGTTTTGTTCTGACGTCGGCATTGCATTTTCTGCCCGCAATGATGATCGCCTACGTCATTATGATCGGCGCATGGCCGTGGTCCGCGCTGTCGCCGCTCAATCCGATCCGCGGTCTGCTGAGTTTCGGCGACTTCCATTATCACATCCGCACGGTGCTATTCGGCCGCTTTTACGAGATGGCGGACGTGCCGAGCTATTACGTGCCGACCTATATCGCGATCCGGCTGCCGCTTCTGACACTCGGCGCCGCCGTCTTTTCTCTCGGCCTGCTGTTAACGAAAGTCTTCGCGCGCGAAGCGGACGGCAACCCCGCACGCCATCGCGAAATCGGCCTCATCGCGTTCACCGCGATTTTTCCCGTGCTGTGTCAGGTCGTCACCGAAGGTCCGGCAATCGACGGCTGCCGCCACTTCATGTTTGTGTTTCCGTCGATCGCCATTCTCGCCGGAATGGGGATCAGCGCATTCATCGGCATTCTGGCGCGGTGGCATCGCCGCGCGATGATCGCCGGACTCGCCGTCATTGCGTCGCTCTATGGGCTAACGGCTGGCAAGCTCTATGCGCTGCATCCTTATGAATATCTTTATTACAATCAGCTTGTCGGCGGCCTCGAAGGCGCATCGCGCCGGTTCGTGACGGATTACTGGGTCAACATCATGCCGGAAGCGGTCGATGAGCTGCACGATTATCTCGACCGCACCGAACCCGCGACCGCACAAACAAAAAACTATCGCGTCGCGGTCTGCGGCGAACGCGTGTCGTATGAAGAGTACGCGCGCCCCAATCTGCAATGGATCAAGATGTGGGACTGGCGCTATGCCGATTTCTACATCGCGCCGACGCATATGAACTGCGACCGCAACCTCGGCGGCAAGGTGGTTGCGAAAATCGAACGAATGGGCGTCACCATTGGCGTGGTCAAGGATCGCCGCGACATCCGCACGCCGGGCAAGCCGGCCGAATAGAACTGCCGGGCAACGAGAAAACGAAAGAGGGAACAACCATGACCATGATTGCAACATCCGCACGCGGCGCATTCGCCCTGCTCGCTCTTGCAAGCATTTCGGTGTCCACAGCATCGGCCCAGACCGCGCCGCCGGCAATTCCGGACGCGGCACAGAGCGACCCGAAAACGCGCGGCATGATGCAGGGCTTTCCGCCGCCGCCCGACAAGATCATCCGTTTCGGCGACGGATCGAGTTCGCGTTTCCCGAACACGCGCTGGGCATTCAGCCACATCCGCGAACTGGTTCCGACCGCAAACGTCTCGCGCGGTCAGCCGCGCGCACTGCCGCTGCTTCGCGCCGAGCGCGACCTCGGCAAGATCACGTTCCAGACGCTCGACGGAAAAACCGTCAATTTCGCCGACGCGCTCGGGCTGACCTACACCGACGCCATTCTGGTGATGCACAAGGGCCGCATCGTGTTCGAGAAATATCTCGGCGAGGGTGCGGTCGATCGTCCGCATATCGCATTCTCGGTGACGAAATCCTTCGTCGGCACGCTGGCCGCAATTCTCGCCGTCGAAGGCAAGCTCGATCCGAATGCCTTGGTCACGAAATACGTGCCCGAATTGAAAGACACGGCTTACGGCGACGCGACCGTGCGTCAGGTCATGGACATGACCATCGGCGTGAAGTTCTCCGAGAATTACTCCGACCCGAAGGCCGAGGTGTTCGACTATGCGCGCGCCGGA
>JAFKKP010000057.1 GCA_017305515.1 Hyphomicrobiales bacterium | reverse complement strand
CGTTGCGGGGGCCGTCGGCGCTGAACGTACCGGTATCCGCATTTCTCCGGTGACGCCCGCCAACGACGTGTCCGACAGCAATCCGCAGCCGCTGTTCGATCACATCGTGGACGGTCTCAGCGCGCTCAAGCTGGTTTACATCCACGTCATCGAAGGCGCGACCGGCGGCCCGCGCGACATTGCGCCGTTCGACTACGACAGCCTGCGTAAACGCTTCCATGGCACCTACATCGCCAACAACGGCTACGACTTCAAACTGGCGAACGAGCGGTTGAATGCGGACAAGGCCGATCTTATCGCCTTCGGCAAGCTGTTCATTTCCAACCCCGACCTTGTCGAACGGCTGAAGCTCGGCGCATCGCTGAACGAACCGGACAAGGCGACGTTCTACGGCGGCGGCGCGAAGGGATATACCCATTATCCGAAACTCGCGGACGCCAAGGCGCCTGCGGCATAACGCGGCACAAAAAGCAAAAGGCCGGGATTTATCCCGGCCTTTTTCGCGTTCGAGTTCATAGCTGAACTAAGCGACAATCGCCTCGTGACCCACGGCCAGAAACCGCGTGGCAGCCCGTTCCGCCTCACGCGCGCTGGAAAACACGCGGCCGTCGAGCGAATTGAAGCGGTGGGACGCTGCGAAAAAGCGGAAGCCCTTTTTCTCGCGCACGACGATGCCCGCTGCTTCCGAACTGACTTCGATGATGTAGGTGTCCGACATTTCTTTTGTCCGTTGCCCAACCGATTACGATCTATCCAGCGCACCAACGCTGGATGGCACAAAAGGTTTCGTCCGCTCGCGAACGATCATCGACTTACTTGGGCGGCATATCCTCACACCTTCCTCCCGACTCCTATGCATGCGGCGGGCCAACTCAAAGCTCCTTCAAACAGCGGTAAAGTGATCGGGCCGAAGGCAAACCGTGGCTCGCGCGTGTGCAACGCGCCGAAGCTCTAGGCGCTTCATGCGACAGGCGGATAACGGATCGATGGACTGGATGCGACGCCGCAGCGGCAAGAGTCAGGCGGAAACGGACACCGGATTCTGATTGATCGGGGTTGGATGACCCTGCTCGTCGACCGCGACATAAGTGTAGTTGCCGTCGGTGACGAGAATGGATTTCTCCACGTTGCGCCGCTGCACCCATGCTTCGAGATGCACGCAGATCGACGTGCGCCCGACATGCACGGTATTGGCGTAAACCGATACCACGTCGCCGACAAAAACAGGCTTGCGGAATGTCATGGCCTCGACGGCGACGGTAACGTTGCGCGTCTTTGTCGTCTTGTAGGCGAAAATGCTTCCGGCCAAATCCATCTGGCTCATCAGCCAGCCGCCGAAAATATCGCCGTTCTGGTTGGTGTCGGCCGGCATCGCCAGATTGCGCGTGGAGAGTTCGCCGGTCGGTGAATCAGGTGCGGGTGCTGCGTGAATAGGCGTGTCGGTCATTCAACAAATTCCATCGCTTAAGAAATTACTTGTACTTGCTCCAGCCCGCGTCCGGCTTGAACCGTTCGCCGAATTTGGCACGCAGGTTTTCCAGCGTGGCGACGATGTCGGCCGCGCCGCGCGCCTTCGCATAGTTCACCGGGCCGCCGCGGAACGGTGCATAGCCCGTGCCGAAAATCATCGCGCCGTCGACGAGATCGCCATTGTCCACGATGCCCTCGCGCAGACACGCCACGCAAACATTCGACATCGGCAGCACCAGCCTGTCGATCATCTCCTGCGTCGGCTTCTCCGTTGAAGGCATCTTCACGGCGTGACCGTCTTTCCACTCGTAGAAACCCTTGCCGGTCTTGCGGCCGAGGTCGCCGTTCTTGACCTTGTCGCGCAGCCAGTCGGGCGCAAGCGGCAATGCCTGATCTCCGAATTTCGAGCGCAGCATGTCGCCGACGGCGAGACAAATGTCGAGACCGACCTGATCGGCGAGTTCGATGGGGCCCATCGGCATGCCGAATTTCTCGGCGGCGGCGTCGATCGTTTCCTTCGCCACCTTCTCATCGAGCATCACCATCGCTTCCAGCATGTAGGGCGTCAGCGCGCGGTTGACGAGGAAGCCCGGCGAACTTTTCACAGGCAGCGGCAGGCGATCGATGCCGCCGACAAAGTTGATCGCTTTCTTGAGCGACGCCGGATCGACGCCGTCATGGCTGACGACTTCAACCAGCTGGAGCCGCGAGACCGGATTGAAAAAATGCAGACCGAGCAGATGCTGCGGGTTCTTCAGTGTCGTGCGAAGGTCCTGTAGCGGAATACTCGACGTGTTGGTCGCAAGAATCGCGCCGTCCTTCATGTTCGGCTCGATACCGGCATAGACCTTCTGCTTGAGACCGAGATTCTCCGGCACCGCTTCGATGATGAGGTCCGCATTGCGGACGCCCTGCCCGTTCAGATCGGGGATCAATCGGTCAAGCGCATCGCGCTGATCGGTTTTCTTCTTGATGATCTTGCCGAACAGATCTGAAGCGCGCTTGATCGCGCCGGCAATCGGATCCGGCTTCATGTCGGCCAGCGTGACGCGCAATCCCTCGTTGGCGCACCAGGCCGCGATGTCGCCGCCCATCGCGCCAGCGCCGATGACGTGAACATGCTCAATAGCATTCTTGCCGTCTGCGAGCTTCTTCATCTGCTCGCGCAGGAAAAACACGCGAATGAGATTCTGCGCCGTCGGCGTCACCATCAGATTGGCAAACGACTTCTTCTCGCCGGCCAGCATCGCGGATTTGCTGCCGCCGTGCTTCTCCCACAGGTCGATCAGCGCGTAAGGCGCGGGATAATGTTCCTCGGGTGCGGACTTGCGGGCCTGTGCGCGCATACGATTGCCGAGAATGCCGCGCACCGGCGCGAAATTCATGATGTGACCGAGTAGGCTTTGTTTGTGCGGACGCAGGCGTCCGAAGATCGCGTCCTTCACGGCATTGCGGACGTGGCGCTCCTGCGTCACCGCATCGACAAGACCGAGCGATTTCGCGCGGCGCGCGTCGATGGTCTTGCCGGTCAGCATCATGGTCATGGCTTCGAGCGGCGAAACCAGCTCGGTGAAGCGCGCGGTGCCGCCGAGACCCGGATGCAGGCCAAGCATCACTTCGGGGAAACCAAAACGCGCATTGTCGATGGCGATGCGCGAATTGCAGGCGAGTGCGATTTCGAGACCGCCACCCAAACAGAAACCGTGAATCACGGCCACGCTCGGAATCTTCAGCGCCTCGAGCCGGTCGACGACGGCGTGAGCTTTGTTCATTTCGCTTTCGACCTGGCGCGGGTCGGTCGCGCCGCGGAATTCATTGACGTCTGCGCCGGCGATAAAACCCGACGTCTTGGCCGAGCGGACCACCAGTCCGGCCGGCCTGTCGCCTTCCAGCGCGCTGACGACCTGATCGAGTTCGGCGATCACATCGCCGGACAAAGTGTTCGCGCTGGCTCCCGCACGATCGAACAGCAGCCACGCGATGCCGTCTTCGTCGCGCGTGAGGCTGAAATTCTTGTATGCGCCGATAACGGCCTTCGGGCCGAGTTCGAGCACCCGGTCCTTGAGAGCGTCCATGATCCGTGAGTCCATGACCGTTCCCTTACACTGTCTCGATGAGCATGGCACCGCCGAGACCGCCGCCGATGCATTCGGTGGCGATGCCGCGCTTGGTGCCGAGCCGTTTCATGGCGTTGACGAGATGCAGCACGATTCGGTTGCCGCTGGTGCCGACAGGATGGCCGAGACTGATCGCGCCGCCGTCGACATTCAACTTCGACGGATCGAGCACGCCCGCCGCGCCATCGAGACCGAGAACCTCGCGGCAGAACTTGTCGTCATTCCACGCCGCAAGGCAGGCGAGAAGCTGCGAGGCGAACGCCTCGTTGATTTCCCAAGTCTCGATGTCAGCCAGTTTGAGATTGTTGCGCTTCATCAGATCGGTGGACGAGAGCACCGGGCCGAATCCCATGATGGCGGGGTCGAGACCTGCCCATGCGCTGTCGATGATTTTCGCTTTCGGCTTGAGGCCATGTTTCGCGACAGCATCTTCAGACGCCAAAATCGTCCAGCATGCGCCGTCGGTGATCTGCGATGAATTACCCGGCGTCACCTGACCCCACGGCCGCTCAAATGCTGGTTTAAGTTTCGCAAGTTTGTCCATCGACGAATCCGGCCGCACGCCGTCGTCGTGATCGTAGAATTTTCCGTCGCGCGAGAACGCGGTTTCGACCTCGCCTTTCAGAAAGCCGTTTTCCTGAGCGTTGGCGAGGCGCTTGTGGCTTTCCACCGAATATGCGTCGGCCTGTTCGCGCGTCACGCCCATCAGATGCGCTATCACTTCGGCGGTCTGGCCCATGTTGAGGTCCGTCACCGGATCGGTCAGACCGCGTTCAAGTCCGATGATCGGATTGAAATAGGACAGACGCACTTTCAGAAACGCGGCGATCTTCTCGAAGGGAGTCTTGGCGGTCGCAAATTTCGCAAACCAGCGCACGCCATTTTGCGGAAATACCAGCGGCGCGTAGCTCAGCGCCTCCGCGCCACCCGCGAGAATCATGTCGGCCTTGCCGGCCTCGATATAGCGATACGCCGTATCGATCGACTGCATGCCGGAGCCGCAATTGATCTGCACCGTGAAGGCAACCATGCGCTCGCCCATGCCGAGACGAAGGGCAGCCACGCGCGCAGGATTCATCTCGTCGGCAATCACGTTGACGCAGCCGAGAATGACCTGATCGAACGCATCGGGCGCGAACGGTTGACGCGCGAGCAACGGGCGGCCGCATTGCACAGCAAGATCAACCGGCGTGAAAGGTCCGGGTCCGCCTTGCGCTTTCAGAAACGGCGTGCGTGCGCCGTCGATAATATAAACCGGACGCGCCATTAGCTGGCCGCCCGGTCAGGCGCCTGCGTGGAGGCAGCGCGCTTCTTGTAGATCGGCGACAGCGCCTCGGGCGCAAAGTCGTCGACTTCGATCACTTTGCTCACGGCTTCGTGCGCCGATTTCAGTTTTGCCGCCTCGTCCGGCGTGATGACGCCGTTCTTCACAGCCTCGTCTGGATCGTGGACATGCGCCGCGTGCATTTTCTTTTCGATGGGCTCGTTGGCGGTGACGGCAAGGAACGCGCGTTCGAGCCGGGCCAGCGGGCCGTCGTCGTCGATATGATAGAGACCTGCGGTCAGACGATCGCGCACCGCGCCGGGCACAAGGATCATCTGCGCGCATCGATGGACGACTTCGTCCGAAGGTCCGCGCGAATTCGCGCCCAGCGGTTGCACGATCAGCTTGAGGAACAGCGCCACGAAACGATTCGGCAGATTGGCGAGGATTTCCGCAAAACGGATTTCGATGGTCTGGATGCCGTCGGCCATCACCCATTGCAGCGCGGGCAAGTCGGCATTCTGACGGCCTTCATCCTCCCAACGCTTCAACGCCGCGGAGAGAAGATAAAGTTCGGAAAGAATATCGCCGAAGCGCGCGGACAACATTTCGCGGCGTTTCAGTGCGCCGCCCAATGTCAGCAGCGCCATGTCGGCACACAACGCGAATGCCGTCGCATGCCGCGAGAGCTGGCGATAGAAGCCTGTCGCCGCGCCTGCATCCGGCGCGGGTGCAAACCAACCGCCGGTCCAACTTCGTCCCCACGCGCGGAAAATATTGATGACCGCGTGGCCGGCATGTTTCCAGAAATATTTGTCGAAGTCGGCCAGCCCCTGCTTCTGATCCGGATTGCCGATGGCGTTGATCTCTTCGAGCAGATAAGGATGCGCGCGCGTTGCGCCCTGCCCGAATATAATCAGGTTACGTGTAAGAATGTTCGCGCCCTCGACCGTGATCGCGACCGGCACCGAACGATAAAGCCCGCCCATGTAGTTCTGCGGGCCGTCGATCACCGCCTTGCCGCCGTGCACGTCCATCGCGTCATCGACCGTGATGCGCAGCCGCTCGGTGGCGTGCAGCTTCATGATTCCGGAAATGACCGCCGGATGCGTGCCCTGATTCAGCGCCGCGCATGTCAGACGCCGCGCCGCGTCGACCTGATAGGCGGTGCCCGCGATACGCGCGAGACGCTCCTCGATGCCCTCGAATTTGCCGATCGGCACATGAAAC
>JAFKKP010000056.1 GCA_017305515.1 Hyphomicrobiales bacterium | reverse complement strand
ACGTGCGCGCCAACACCACGCGGGCAGTGCTGCTGGAGGGCGATTCCTATGCTCTGACCGGCCATAAATGGTTCTGCTCGGCGCCGATGTCCGACGCCTTCCTGACGCTGGCGCGGTTTAGCTTGTGAAATGAGGCAGGTCCATGCCGAAACAGGCATTTGAGGGGTTCGGAAAGCGCAGAGCCGGCATTGCTTTACGGGCGACGGCCGCTATATTCCGCGCCGAATAACCGACCGGTTCGCGCCGGTGCCCGCCAGTCGCTCGATGGAGCCTAGTTTCCAATGTCTTTTATCACTCCGGCCTACGCCCAGGCTGCCGGCTCCGGCCAACTGGACATGATCGCCCAATTGGCGCCTTTCGCCATCATTCTGGTCATCATGTATTTCCTCATCCTGCGGCCGCAGCAGAAGCGGAAGAACCGATTTCGACGGCTCTCAAGATCGACGATCTCAAGATCGAACTTGGCTATGCGTTGCTGCCGCTCGTCAACGGGCCGGACGGCACCGACCGCCTCACCGAGCAGATCAAAGCGTTGCGCCGTTCCTTGGCGATCGAGATGGGCTTTGTGATGCCGGCGGTGCGCATCCTCGACAACGTGCAGCTCGAAGCCAACACCTACGTCATCAAGATCAAGGAAGTGGATGCCGGCACCGGCCGCATCTGGGCCAACCAGTTCATGGTCATGGATCCCGCCGGTAATCAGGTCAACGTGCCGGGCACACACACCACCGAGCCGACATTCGGCCTGCCTGCGACATGGGTCGAAGCCTCGCTCAAGGAAGAAGCCTCGCTCAAGGGCTACACCGTCGTGGATTCGCCGACGGTGCTCTCCACGCATCTCACCGAACTGCTCAAGAACAACATGTCGGACCTGTTGTCCTACGGCGAAGTGCAGAAGCTGCTCAAGGAACTGCCGAAGGAACAGGGCGAACTGGTCAAGGACATTGTGCCGAGCCAGATCACGGTGTCGGGCATCCAGCGCGTGCTTCAGTTGCTGCTCGCAGAGCGTATTTCGATCCGCGATCTCGGCACGATCCTCGAAGGTATCGCAGACGCGCTCGCCTTCTCGCGCAATCCGGCAACGCTGGTCGAACATGTCCGCGCGCGGCTGGCGCGGCAAATCTGCGCACAGAACACTTCGATCAACGGCTACCTGCCGCTGATCGCGCTCAGCGCGAAATGGGAGCAGGCTTTCGCCGAATCCATCATCGGCACCGGCGAAGAACGCAGTCTTGCAATGCAGCCATCGAAACTGTCGGAGTTCATGGCCGCTGTTCGCGACAAGTTCGAACAGGCGGCGCGCGAGGGCGAAGGTCCGGTTCTCGTCACCTCCGCCGCGATCCGTCCGTTCGTGCGCTCACTGGTCGAGCGTTTCCGCGCGCAGACCACGGTTCTGTCGCAGGCTGAAATTCATCCGCGCGCGCGGCTGAAAACCGTCGGCAGCGTCTGATCGTCCGGCGCAAATCGGCCCTTCCGGCTGCGACAAAACGACCACATTCAAGCGATTTCTGCGATTCCGGTTGGGTCAGCAGACCTGACGCTGTGATTGCCGCGATTTTGGAACAGCCTGAAACCGTTGCGGAATTTTTCTGGCATCCCCGATGCCTTTTCCGGCCTCAACACAATTCACTGGTTTGTGAGACCCCCTAGGAAACAAAATCCGGGCGCGTACGTTCTCTACAACAAATGAGACGTTGAACCGGCGGGCGAAAGAACAAACCAATGTTCAGCTCGAGAGTGCGACGGGAGAGTGCGATGAACCATTCGTTTTACAGCGCCGACCGTATGACCCACCTCAAGATCGTGGTGGTCGCGCTTGTTGCTGCGATCGGTGTCGCGGGCGCCGGCATTTCCGCGCGCGTGACGGCTGGCGACAGCTACGCGCAGGCATCCGGCCCGGTCGTGAAAGCCAGTAAGACAGTTATTTCCGCAAGCACCGACCAGCGGGTGATCCGCTAACAGAATTCAAGAACTCATGAGGCACTCTTCCCCGCCCCCCGAAGTCGCCTCGTGATTGCTCAGAGTCCCCAAGTCTGAGTCAACGAAAAGCCCCCGCTCCCCACGGGGGTTTTTTGTTGTCCGGATTTCTGAGATCAGCGGTTCGCTGCGGGAAGCGTCGGTACGCTCTCGACGAGCTTGCCGGTGAAGACGATTGGGCCTGTCGCCGAACCCGTCGGAGAGCCGCCCTCCGGCTCAAGAGTCACCGCGTAAGTCGCCTTGTTGATCGTGTCGCTGTCGAAGGCGGCGAGCGAAGGCCGAACTGTGAAATCGCTGTTGCCGATAACGCCAAGCGAACGCGGCTTCGCTAGCTTGTCCGAAACAAGCCAAAGCTCATAACTCTTGCCAGGCTCGGTCACGGCACCGACCTTGCGGACGGTGAAATTCTTGGTCGCGGTATCGACCGTCAGGATGAACGCCGGCAGTGACGTGTCCTGCTGAAGCAGCGCGACAAACTGCGAGCCGACAGGCGGCGGCGGTACCTTCACTTCGACCGTCACGATTTTCGGCTTCACGCGAAACTGCTCGGGTAGCAGTTCCGGCCGGTACGCCTGCAACGCGACGACAGCGGCGAGCGAGGCTGCAACCGCCGTCATCAGGAAGCCGAACACCGGCGCGCCACGCCGGCGGCTCGATATGTCGACGACATTCGTGCGTTCCGGCTCGATGCGCGGAGGCGGAGCCGGAGCCGGCGGCGCGACCGATTCCGGCGGCGGCACGGGAGCGACGACGATGTCCGGCTCGATCTTCGGCGGCTGCGCCGCACGCACGGCAGCCTCGATCTCGGCGCGGGCGCGGGCGATGTCTTCTTCGCTCGGCGCGAGTTGACGATAGCTCGGCGGCGGCTCGGGAACGGGTGCGGGCTTTTCAGGAACGTAGGCAGATGGCGGTTCTTCCACCGGCGGCGGAGGGACATAGACCGGCATTTCGGACATCGGCATCTGCTTGCCGGTCAGTCCTGCGGCGGCCTTGATGTTATCCCAGACGTAATCCGGCGGCTCGACCGAGCCGACCATCTGATGCAACGGCGCGAGCTTGTGCTCCCACGCGGCAACCACATCCATGAAGCCGCGATCGACGATCATCATGGTCTCGACCAAAGCGCGTTCGTCGGCGTCGAGAGTGCCGAGCGCGTATTCAGCCGCAAGCGCGATATGGTCTTCGCTGTAGGTCATCTCACCAGATCCAGACCGAGACACTCACGAATCTCGATCATGCTTCGCCGCAGCCACGTTTTCACCGTGTTCAACGGCGTATCGAATTTCTCGGCGAGCTGCTCGCGACTCCAGCCGTTGTAATAAGCAAGCAGAACCAGCTTCTGCCGCTCTGGATCCAATTGCCCCACGCATTCAAGAATGCGCTTTAATTCTTCTGTCATCTCGCGCCGCGCCAATGGCTCCGGCGTATCGGACGCCACTTCCATCGCCGCAGGCTCTTCCTCGATCGACGTTTCGCTACGCTTGCGAACGACATCGATCGCCCGATTTCGCGCGATTGAAACCATCCAGGTGATCGGAGACGCAATTCCCGGATTGAATTGTCCGGCGCTGTTCCAGATCTTGACGTAAGCTTCCTGAATGACCTCTTCGGCGAGATCCTGACGTCTCAATATACGGAGCACCACGCCAAACAGTTTCGCGCGCGTGTTCTGATACAGCCGCTCGAAAGCAGCCTCATCGCCCTTCGCAACCGATGCGAGCAGCCAAACCAGTTCGCCGGGCGTCAGCATTGAGCTTCCTTGGAAATCACGTCGAAAAACCGCCTTCGGATGGCCCGGCAGCATGGGCCCATCTATTTTGGTACTATGCCATTTCGTATCACATCTTGCGTGGGGATGGTCCACCCTCCGAACGGCCGCATCCGAGGCCTCTCGAAAAGAAAAACCCGAGCCTTTTGGCCCGGGTTCCTGAATTTGCGATTGCAACCTTAGGCGGCTGAGATCAGGCCATCGCGCCGATCTGGGAGCGCATCAGACCGATGGAGTCCATGTCCGCCTGTTCGCGGGCGTTTTCTTCAGCGCGTTCGCGCGCCTGGTCGCGCTCGTCGAGCAATTCGACCTTCTTCAACTCCTCGAAGGCCTCGCCGAGAAGCGCCTTGGCGTCCTCGAGCTGAACCCGCAATTCGTCGGCCGAACGGGTGAGGTTTTCGCGGCGCTGGATGGCCGCCTTGGCGTAGGTCGGATAGGCGAAATGAGACGGATCCTGGATACCGGCGCGATCCTGCTCAGTCTGGATTTCGCGTTCGAGATCGACCGACATGCGCTGGAAGTCAGCAATCATGCCCTCGATCTGGGCGACCCGGCGGCGCTTCTCGTCGACCTGAAATTTCTTAAGTCGGATCAGCGTTTCTCGTGACTTCATCGACTCATACTCCCCAGAAGTCCCAAACATTCAGCGGGACAGTGACCGGCATCCCGCGAGGGCCGTTCCGGTCGGACACAGATGGCGGGATCATGGCGCGACAAAGTTAGCGTTCCGTTTCCAAAATCTAAGATTCAACCGATTGAGGAACCTGCAATATTTCGTCCAGACGGCGGTATCCTTCCCCAAGCCCGGTGGCCTCGTCCTTGGCCTGCTTGAGGAAGGCTTCAAGAGGCTCGTGCAGCCGGATGGCCTCGTCCACTTCGGGGCTCGACCCGGCCCGGTAGGCACCAAGCCGGATCAGCTCTTCCATATCGGCGTAGGTCGCCATCACCTGACGGCCCCTTGTGATGACCGGCAGAAACGCCGGATCGGCCGACCTCGGCATGGTGCGCGAAACCGACTTGAGAATGTTGATCGCCGGGTAGCGTCCGCGCTCGGCGATGGCGCGTTCCATCACGATATGGCCGTCGAGGATGCCGCGCACCGCGTCGGCGACCGGCTCGTTATGGTCGTCACCATCGACCAGCACCGTGAAAATGCCGGTGATGGTTCCCTCGCCCATGCCAGGCCCCGCGCGCTCAAGCAGCTTCGGCAACTCCGTGAACACGGTCGGCGTGTAGCCCTTAGCCGTCGGCGGTTCGCCGGCGGAGAGACCGATTTCGCGCTGGGCCATTGCAAAGCGCGTGACGGAATCCATCAGGCACAGCACGTCCTGTCCCTCGTCGCGGAAATATTCGGCGATGGCGAGAGTCAAATAAGCCGCTTGCCGCCGCATCAATGCGGGTTCGTCCGATGTCGCAACGACAACGACGGAGCGCGCCAGGCCTTCCTCGCCGAGATCGTCCTGGAGAAATTCCTGCACTTCGCGGCCGCGTTCACCGACAAGACCGATCACCGAGACGTCCGCATCGACATTGCGCGCGAGCATCGACAGCAGCACGGATTTACCGACACCGGAGCCCGCGAAGATACCCATGCGCTGACCGCGACAGCAGGTCAGAAAGGTATTGAGCGCACGCACGCCGAGATCGAGCGGTTCACCGACGCGTTTTCGAGAATGTGCCGGCGGCGGCGCGTTACGAAACGGCATCGGCTCAGGGCCTTGCACCAGCGGCCCCTTGCCGTCGATCGGCTCACCCATCGCGTTGAGCACGCGACCGAGCCACGATACCGACGGGCGAACCTGGCTCGCCGCATTTGCAATGACCGCGCGGCAGCCGCGCCGCACGCCCTCAAGACCAGCAAACGGCATCACCACGGCGTTGTTGCCGGAAAAGCCGATCACTTCGCACGGTATGAATCGATTTGTACCGGTCTCGATAACGATGCGCGCGCCGACCGACATCGCGTGAATGGGTCCGGCAACCTCCACCATCAGGCCGCGCACGCCGACGACACGGCCGTAAATCGTGGCCCCATCCAAATCGGTGATCTGCTCGGCAAGGGCTTTCACGCAAAAGCTGCCTTCATTGCGAAAACCTTAAATTTCGGCGATTCCGGCTCCATCCCTTAACCCCGTGTTTACCCGCATCGTTAATCATTACGTCACTGTCTTTGGTGACTGAGAGCGCCTTGCCCTTTAGAAAAAAGGGTGAGTCGCGAGAGTCGGTTAGGCCCGACTCTTAATGTGGATTACGAACGGATACGGTTAGAAAAGCTGCCTATACGCAACATCTTAGCGCGATTCGACAAAAATGGCACGATAGAGCTTGCGGACCAGAAGCAGCATTTGTTAACCATATCTGGTC
>JAFKKP010000055.1 GCA_017305515.1 Hyphomicrobiales bacterium | reverse complement strand
CAGAATCATGCGCGGCATTCTGGAGGTGCTCGACAGAACGTCGCATCCGGTCGGCATCGTCACCAAGTCGGCGCTGGTTGCGCGCGACATCGACATTCTCGCGCGCATGGCCAAGCGCAATCTGGCGAAGGTTGCGATCTCGGTGACGACGATGGATGCGAAACTCGCGCGCACGATGGAGCCGCGTGCATCCACGCCGCCGAAGCGTCTTGAGGCGCTCAGGCAATTGTCCGAGGCGGGCATTCCGACGACGGTGATGGTTGCTCCCGTAATTCCCGCACTCAACGACTCCGAAATTGAGCGCATTCTCGACGCGGCGGCTCATGCCGGCGTCAAGGAAGCGAGTTACGTTTTGTTGCGGCTGCCGCTCGAAGTGCGGGATCTTTTTCGCGAATGGCTGATGGCCAATTATCCCGATCGGTACCGCCATGTTTTCACGCTGATCCGCGACATGCGTGACGGGCGCGATTACGACTCGCAGTGGGGAGCCCGGATGAAGGGAACCGGCCCGATGGCATGGATGATCGGGCGGCGTTTCGAGATCGCCTGCGAAAAGCTCGGGCTCAACAAGCGGCGCTCGAAGCTGACGACAGAGCACTTCGCGAGGCCGCCGCGCGCCAACGAGCAACTGGCTTTGTTCTGAGCCGCATGAATTGCGGGCACGACAATAATTCTTGCTTGCGATGAAACCTCCCTGACACCAGCATCCGGCGATGAGTCGGGAAAAAGCCGCAGCAAAGCCAGGTCCGAAAGTGAAAGAGCGCGCAGTCATTTCTGCGCCTTCGTTCCGGCGCGAGCGTGCGCTGATGAAGAAGGGCATCTGGCCCGTTGCAGGTTGCGACGAGGCGGGAAGGGGGCCGCTTGCCGGACCTGTCGTCGCCGCAGCCGTCATTCTCGATCCGAAGCGCATCCCGAAGGGCATCGACGATTCCAAGAAGCTGACGCGCGAGCGGCGCGAAGAAATTTTCGAGGACATCTGCGCGACTGCGCTGGTGTCCGTCGCCATAGCACCGCCGTCGCGGATCGACCGCGACAACATTTTGCGCGCGTCATTGTGGGCGCTAGCCCGTGCCGTCAATAGTCTGCCGGAAATGCCGAAGCATGTGTTCGTCGACGGTCGCGACAAAATCGCAGTAAGGGGAGAATGTGCCGCGGTCATCGGCGGTGACGGCATCGTGCTGTCGATTGCCGCGGCCTCGATTGTGGCGAAGGTTTCACGCGACAGGCTGATGTGCGCCCTCGCGCGCGATTGTCCCGGTTACGGCTTCGAGCGACACATGGGCTATGGCGTACCGGCGCATCTTGAAGCACTCGATCGGCTCGGTCCCAGCGCGCACCATCGCCGGTTCTTTGCGCCTGTAGCCGCAGCGAGGCGGAAACATCACGGGCCTGACCCGGATGAACTTTTGGGCGACGCCCAGCTGTCTTTGGATGCCCTCGCGGCCACCGCCTGAGCTTCGCTCGGTTGCCTGATCGGCTGCTGGCCTTTATCAAGCGGGATCGGACATCTCTCGCTCAACCGGCGTCATGCGTTTCACATCCCTGATCGTTGAACTGGTACGTGCGCGGCCCCGGCTCGTGTTCTGGATCGTCGTGCTGCTTCAGGCCGCGATCTGGTTTGCTCTGCCGACGCTGTTTTACGACAGCCCGCCCGGCGATCTGGCAACGGTAGTCGCGTTCGGGCGCGAATACCAGGTCGGCAGCCATCTCGGGCCTCCGCTCGCGTTCTGGGCCGCCGACATCGCGTTTCGTCTCGCAGGCAATCACGTTTCGGCGTCTATCTGCTGGCGCAGATTTGCTTCATCCTGACGTTCTGGGCGCTGTTCGCCCTGAGCCGTGCCATCGTCGGCGGGCAGTAGGCGATCCTCGCCGTGCTGCTCACCGTAACGATCTGGGCCTTCGCATTCCACGGCGCAGAATTCGGGCCGCTGGTTCTGGCGCGTCCGATCTGGGCGCTGATCCTGCTGCACGCCTGGCAGGTGATGGGGCAGAACAAACGCAATGCGTGGTTCGCACTGTCGATCGAGATCGGGCTGCTGTTTCTCACGACCTATGCTGCCATTCCGCTGCTCGCGATGCTGATCGTGTTTGCGCTGGCGACCCGCCAGGGGCGGCGTGCGATTTTGTCATTCGATTCGCTGTTCGCAATTCTGGTTGTTGCGGTGCTCGTGCTGCCTTACGGCGTCTGGCTGCTGCGCGCAAATGGCCTGTCTATCGGCGCGGCACCGGCATTTTCAAAGCTTGCGATCAAATTCACCGGCTGGGCCGAGCTTGTGAGTGCGCTGCTGTTTTCGCTTACGGGAATCGCGGTGCTGCTGGTTTTCAATTCACGCAGATTGAATCGCCGGCCGGAAGAAGCTCCCGTGATCTATCGTCCGCCGCTCAGCTTGTTCGCGCGGCAATTCGTTTTGGTGTTTGCGCTCGCGCCTTTGTTTGTTCTCAGTCTCATAGCTGCGCTCTATGGACGCGACAGGACGATCGGCGGCGACGGCATCGCGTTGATGTTGATGGGCCTTGCCGTCGTCGTTGCGGCGGGCGACCTCATTTATCTGCGCCGCCAGCAGGTGCTGCGAACCGTCTGGCTCGTCATCATGGCGTTGCCGGTCGTGTTTTTTCTTGGGCTGAAGTTCATTCAGCCCTGGACAGGCACGAGCGAATTGAAAACGTCTTTTCCGGCTGATGCGATCGGAAAATTCTTCGAGGAGAACTACGAGCGCCGTGTTGGACGTCCGCTGCAATCGGTCGCCGGCGATCCGCAACTCTCGACGCTGATCGGTTTCGCTTCGACAACGCGGCCGCATGTGCTGTTCGATGCGGCCCCCAACCTGACGCCGTGGCTGACACCTGCGCGGTTCAGCGAGACGGGAGGCGTTGTTGTCTGGCGCGCTGCCGATACGGCAGGCACACCGCCGGATGAGATTTTGAAACGGTTTCCCGGACTGGTGCCGGAAGTGCCTCGCGCCTTCGATCGCCTGATTAAGGGCCGTCAAACCGTGTTGCGGATCGGGTGGGCCATCGTTCGCCCGGAAAATGCGTTTGAACCCGCAAAGTAGCGCCGGCTTCTAGTTCGCGTTCGTTTGCGAAAGCGCCTTTCTGACGGCGCGGAAATCCTGCCAGGCGAGACGTTTGTAAATCGGCTGACGAAGCAGATAGGCGGGATGGAAGGTCGCCATCGCGCGAATCTTTCTTGTGCCGGTATCGTAGTCGTGCCACTTGCCGCGGGTTTTCATGATGCCGTCCTTCAATTCAAGCACGGCCTGCGACGAAGGCTTGCCGAGGCAGACCAGAACATCGGGATCGACGAGCTCGATCTGCCGCCTGATGAAGGGCAGGCAGATTTGCGTTTCCTGCGGCGACGGATCGCGATTTCCCGGCGGACGCCACGGAATGATATTGGCGATGTAAACCTTGCTGCGGTCAAAGCCGACAGCAGCCAGAATGAGATCGAGCAGCTTGCCTGACGCGCCGACGAACGGCAGTCCTTCGATGTCCTCGTCGCGGCCGGGCGCTTCGCCGACGATCATGAATTTCGCCTGCGGATTGCCGTCGGCGAAAACCAGGCGCGTCGCCGTCGATTTCAGCGCGCAGCCGTCGAACTTCTCCAGCAGCGCGCGCAACTCGTCGAGCGATTTTGCCTGCGGCGCCAGTTCACGCGCGGACGCGATGGCGAGATCCGGAGCCGGCTCCGGTTTTGCAGCCGGCCGGGACGGTGCCGGGTTCGCATTGCGAAACAGCGGCGGCTTCGCCGGTGTCTGTTCATCGGCCGCCGCCTTGTCGGAGAGACGATTAACCGGCTCGTCGGACAGCGCGCAGTCGACGCCCGTCTCCGCATAGAAGGCGAGAAGATCGCGCGCTGAAATGTCCGGCGGTGCTGGCATACGTCATACTCTATGACAGATCGCGGCAGGGTGCATGGTTATTTGCCGCCGAATCCAAAGCGGGTTTGCATGCAAAACCGGGTTGTTCTTGCGATCAAAATCGGGAAGAACGATATTTAGAACCGTTCCGAGACGACATTTCGAGACATCAGCATGAGCACCGAACCACTTCCGCCGCGTGAATCGATGGAGTTCGACGTTGTGATCGTCGGCGCCGGTCCCTCGGGCCTGAGTGCAGCGATCCGTCTCAAGCAGATCAATCCCGATCTGTCGGTCGTCGTGGTCGAAAAGGGATCGGAAGTCGGCGCCCACATTCTCTCCGGTGCCGTGATCGATCCCGTATCGCTCGACAAACTTATTCCCGACTGGCGCGATGATGCCGATTGCCCGCTGAAAACGCAGGTCAAGGACGATCGCTTCTACTGGATGACAGGTTCGGCTGCGATCCGCTTACCGAACATCGTGATGCCGCCGCTGATGAACAATCATCACTGCTACATCGGTTCGCTCGGCGATGTCTGCCGCTGGCTCGGTCCGCGTGCCGAGGCGCTCGGCGTCGAAATCTATCCGGGCTTCGCGGCGGTTGAAGTTCTCTACAACGACAAGGGCGAGGTGCGCGGCATCGCAACCGGCGACATGGGCGTGGCGCGCGACGGTTCGCACAAGGATTCCTATACGCGCGGCATGGAGCTTGTCGGCAAATACACGCTGTTTGCCGAAGGCGCGCGGGGCTCGCTCACCAAGCAGCTGATTGCGAAATTCGCGCTCGACAAAAACAGCGAGCCGTCGAAATTCGGCATCGGCCTGAAAGAAGTCTGGCAGATCGATCCGGCGAAACACAAAAAAGGATTGATCCAGCATTCGTTCGGCTGGCCGCTGAACAATTCCACCGGCGGCGGATCGTTTTTGTATCACTACAACGAGAATCTGGTTGCGGTCGGCTTCGTGGTCCATCTCAACTACAACGATCCGTATCTGTCGCCGTTCGATGAGTTTCAGCGATTCAAGACTCATCCGTCGATTGCGCCGCTGTTCGAGGGCGGCAAACGCATTTCCTACGGCGCGCGCGCGATCACGGAAGGCGGATATCAATCGGTGCCGCGCCTGACCTTCCCCGGCGGCGCGCTGATCGGTTGCGCGGCTGGCTTCGTCAACGTTCCGCGCATCAAGGGCGTTCACAATGCGATGGGTACCGGCATGCTGGCGGCGGAGCACGTAGCTGCCGCACTCGCGTCGGGCCGCGCCAACGATGAACTGGTCGACTATGAAAACGCCTGGCGGGATTCCGCAGTCGGCAAGGATCTTTTCAAGGTCCGCAACGTCAAGCCGTTGTGGTCCAAATTCGGCACGGTGATCGGCGTCGCGCTCGGTGGCCTCGATATGTGGACCAACACGCTGTTCGGATTTTCGCTGTTCGGAACGCAATCTCACGCCAAGCCGGATCGTAAAACGCTCGATCCGGCGAAAGCGCATTCGCCAAATCCCGCGCCGAAGCCTGACGGCAAGCTGACCTTCGACAAGCTCTCGTCGGTGTTCCTGTCGAACACCAACCATGAGGAGGATCAGCCGATCCATCTCAGGGTCGCCGACATGAATCTGCAAAAGACATCCGAGCACGATGTCTTTGCCGGTCCGTCGAACCGTTATTGCCCAGCTGGCGTCTACGAATGGATCGAGGAACCGTCGGGCCCGCGCTTCCAGATCAATGCGCAGAACTGCGTTCACTGCAAAACCTGCGACGTGAAGGATCCCAACGGAAACATCACCTGGGTTCCTCCCGAAGGCGGCGGCGGGCCGAACTACCAGTCGATGTGAGCACGAATCCGCGAGGATCGGGCTTCGCCACGTTCCCGCCATACTGCCCGAAGAGCGGATCGGCTGGAGTTTTGGGTCGAATCCTTGCGGATGGAGCGTAAACGGGCCATTGTCCTACTGCGGGCCCAATGGGACGCGGATCATTGAAAATCATGGAGCCGGCGAGCGTGGTCTTTTCTGTTCGATTGAATCGCGTGGCCGCCGCCACCCTTGCCGTTGCAGCTTGTGTTGCGCTGTCGGCTCCGCTGAGCGCGCAGACGCGTACCAACCCCGGCGAGGAAAGCCGTCAGTCCGCGGCCTATCCGACAAGCCGCGACCTTCTCGGCCTGACGGTTTCCGGCAGCTATCTCGCCGCGCGCCATGCCAGTGTCGATCGCGATGCGACTGCCGCAGCGGCATTCTATCGCGCCGCCCTGCGATCCGA
>JAFKKP010000054.1 GCA_017305515.1 Hyphomicrobiales bacterium | reverse complement strand
GCGGTTCTCGATCGAACCACCGTAAGCATCGGTGCGCTTGTTGGCACCGTCCTTGGCGAACTGGTCGAGCAGATAACCGTTGGCGCCGTGGATTTCGACGCCGTCGAATCCGGCCTCGATGGCGTTGGCGGCACCTCGCTTGAACGAATCGACGATGCCCGGAATTTCATTCAGTTCGAGCGCGCGCGGCTCTGAGACATCGGCAAACGTCCCGCCGACGAAGGTCTTGCCTTTTGCGCGGACTGCGGACGGAGCAACCGGAGCCTGTCCGTTTTCCTGCAAATCGACGTGCGAGATGCGGCCGACATGCCAGAGCTGAAGGAAAATCTTGCCGCCGCGCCCATGCACGCGGTCGGTGACTTTTCGCCAGCCCGCGATCTGATCCTTCGTGTAGATGCCGGGCGTGTCCTGATAGCCTTGACCCTGCTGCGACACCTGGCTTGCCTCTGTGACGAGAAGCCCGGCGGATGCGCGCTGGCCGTAATACTCGACTGCGAGCGGGTTCGGCACGAAGCCGGCAACGGCGCGGTTGCGCGTCAGCGGCGCCATCACGGTGCGATTGGCAAGCGTAATCGGGCCGAGCTTGTAGGGTTCAAAGAGTTTTGAAGTTGTCATGACTTTTCCAGTGCGGTCAGGGTCGATGCAACTGCATGTAAAGCCGCTTTGCGAAGGCTTCAAGTCACGGCCGCTTGAACATGGCTCACATGCAATGCGCGTTCTGGAAATCCGGAACGGCGGGGAAAGTCAGTCCAAAAAGGCAAAAGCCCGGAGATGAAACATCTCCGGGCTTCTTGATCGTGCAGTTCAGGCAACGCCGAGAAAATCGCGTTTGCCCAATTCGACGCCATTGTGGCGGAGGATGTCGTAGGCGGTCGCACAATGAAAAAAGAAATTCGGAAACACCGAATGGTTGAGAAATTGCTGGCCTGACAGCGTCATGGTTTTGTCGGGACCGATATTGAAAGTGATGTCGCGCTTTTCCGCGCCGTCATATTTTGCGGAAGGCAGCGCCTCGATGTTGGACAGCACCTTCTTGATGCGGGCCTGCAACTGCTCGAACGTGGTTTCGGTGTCCGGCATCGTCGGCAATTCGGTTTGGGTAAATCGCGCACACGCTTTGCCGGAAAAATCGCAGGCCAACTGCACCTGGCGTGTCAGCGGATACATCGCCGGATGCAGCCGCGCGTTCAACAGCACGCCCGGCTCGATGTTCTTTTCCTTGGCGTAGGCTTCGCCCTTTGCAAGGATCGCAGAGAGTGCCGTCAACTGGCGAATGAAAACCGGTGCTGAACCTTCGTAAAATGACATGAATGCCCCTGATTGCTTTTCTATGTTTTCGACGAGGGGCAGCTAGTTTCTTCTCTGAAAATAACAAGGCGCAGAAAAACTGAGATTTGCGCTTGCTATTTCGGAATCAGCGCACGCCGCCGCGCATCCGCGACAGCAGGTCTTCGGTCGGCCATGAATCGGCGGGCAGACCGTATTTCACCTGCATCGTCTTCACTGCGATGCGGCTCTGCTGGCCGAGCACGCCGTCGATCTTGCCGACGTTGAAGCCCTGACGCGCGAGAAGCTGCTGCAATTCCTTGATCTGCTCGAAGGGCAACTGCACGACCGGCGTGGCGGGCTTGGTCATCGGTTTTGCGCCTGCGATGCGGGTCGCGAGATAGGCCGCAGTCGTGGCGTAGATCAGCGAGTTGTTCCATTCGGTATAGGCACCGAAGTTTGCGTAAGCGAGAAATGCTGGTCCGGTGCGTCCCATCGGCAGTAGGACAGACGCCGGCATATCGTCCTTCGGCAGCGGGCGTCCGTCGGCCAGTGTCACGCCCCATTGCGCCCATTGCGAACGCGGCAGCTTGACGGTGAGATCGGCTTTCTCCCACGGCAGGTTCGGCGGCACGCGAATTTCTTGCAGCCACGGTTCGCCGCGCCGCCATTTCAATCCCGTCGCGATGTAGTTCGCCGTCGAGCCGATCACGTCGGGCGCGCTGCGCAACAGATCGCGATGTCCATCGCCGTCATAGTCCACCGCATAGTTGAAATAGTGTCCCGGCAGAAATTGCGTTTGTCCCAGTTCGCCGGCCCATGAGCCGATCATCTGCTCGGGCGTGAGATCGCCGCGATCGATGATTTTCAAAGCCGCAATCGTCTCGTCGTGAAACATCTGCGAGCGGCGGCAGTCATAGGCCAGCGTCACCAGCGAACGCAGCGTCGAGAGCTTGCCTTGCACGGCGCCGAAGTCGCTTTCCAGCGCCCAGAACGCGGTGATGACGGCTGGCGGAACGCCATATTCCTTCTCCGCGCGCGCGAAATATTGAGCGTATTGCTGGATGAGTTGTTGCCCCTTTGCGCGCCGGCCTTCGGAGGCCATGCGGCCGGAGAACTCGGTGAAAATCTGGCCGAACACGCGCTGGCCGCGGTCGCGATTGACGATGGAGGGATCGTAGACAAGGAACGGCGATGCGCTGGCAATCGCGCGCTGCGACACGCCGTCCTTGATCGCATCCTGCTTCAGTTCAGCAAGGAAGCGGTCGAAGTTCGTTCCGGTGCGGCAGGCTTGCGTTTGGGCGAGGGCGTCAGTGGCGGAGAGTGATGCGGCGGCGCCAATAAGAAAGATGCCCGATAAAGCAAAAAAACGCCGCATGAGAGTTTCTCCCCAATGTCATGGCCGGGCTTGACCCGGCCATCCATCTTTTTTTGAATCGGGTTCGATTTGTGCTGCGATGGATTGCCGGGTCAAGCCCGGCAATGACGAATAGGGTTTTGCTCACAACTCCCGCGCATTGCTGAACGAGAACGACGACACGCGGCGCGTATTCTCGTCGAGGATCAAGGTGCGGGTCAACGGCGGCTCGGCACGCTGGCTGCAATTCTCCCGCTCGCAAAGGCGGCAGTTGACGCCGATGGGCGTGCCCTGAATTTTTTCGAGATCGAGACCGCTGGCATAAACCAGCTTCGACGCGTGGCGGATTTCGCAGCCGAGCCCGATGGCGAAGCGCGGCTGCGGCTGCGGATAGGGCGCGGCAGGACGCCGCACCATCTGCGCGATGGAGTAGTAACGGCTGCCGTCCGGTAATTCGACGACCTGTTGAAGCATGCGATCCGGAGTGTCGAACGTCGAGTGCACGTTCCACAACGGGCATGTACCGCCGAATTTCGAGAACGGAAACGTGCCGGACGAAAAACGCTTTGACACATTGCCCGCATTATCGACACGCAGCATGAAAAACGGCACGCCGCGTGCGTTCGGCCGCTGCAACGTCGTCAGGCGATGGCAAATCTGCTCGAAGCCGACACCGAAACGCTGGCCCAGCACCTGAAGATCGTAGCCGAGCGTTTCGGCGGCGGAATGAAACGCCTGATACGGCATCATCACGGCGGCGGCGAAATAGTTCGCCAGCGTGATGCGATAAAGTTTGCGGGGGGTGTCGTCGAGCGGACCTCCGCGCGCCACGATGCTGTCGATGATTGCGCCGTTTTCCGACAGGCCGATCTGGATCGCGAGCTGGAAGGCGCGGCCAGGTGCATCGACCAGTTCGGAGATCAGCAATTGACGACGATGGCGATCCCAGCGGCGCAGCGTTTCGCGCATGACATCGACCGGCATGACGCGCACCGTCGTCGAGTGTTTCTCGCGCAGCCGGGTCGAAAGCGCGGCAAACAGATCTTGCGAGGAAAGATCGATCTCGTCGCACAGTTTTTCCGCTGCGGTCTCCAGTTCGGGAAAATAATTGCGGTTGGCCTCGATCAGGTCGCGCACACGCTCGATCGGATTACCCTCGTAGCGCGCGCCTGTGCCCTCGTCGCGATCCGCAAACTGTGCGGCAACCATCGTCTCGCTGCGGCGGGCCTCCGTATAGGCGGCGTAAAGACGCTGGAGCGAATGGGTGACGCCGGGACAGAGTTCAGCGAGGTCGCGCAATTCCTGCTTGGGCAGGTCGATCTGCCGGAACAGCGGGTCTGAAAAGATTTCATTCAGTTCGGCGAAGAACCGGTCCTCGTCCGCTGTGGCGAGGTCGCGCAGATCGAGGTCGTAGGTCTCGGCCAGCCGCAGCAGAATCTGCGCGGTCACAGGCCGCTGGTTGCGCTCTATGAGGTTGACGTAACTGGGAGAAATCCCCAGCGCCTCGGCCATCTGGGTTTGAGATACCCCCAGCTGCTGCCGGATGCGCCGGAAGCGCGGCCCAACGAATAACTTCTTGCCCGCGTCAGCCATAGGCCATTTTGTGACAAAATTGACAATATAACATCTGTGACATGTCGTTATGATACAACATATCACCATTCAATTACAAGCTATCTATCAAAATAAGTGATTCCGGCGTTTATCTCCCGTCACGTTTCGCAGACACGCTGTCACGAATGTGAAGAAAGATAGAGATCATGAATTATCAAACGCGCAACTCCGAATACGCAATTCAGGGCCCGTCCTCGTATCAGAGCGAGATCAAGGCCGCTGAAGCCCTGCTCAAGGACAAGCAGACCTGGAACGGCGTCACGGCCGAGGCCGTCGCCCGCATGCGCTTGCAGAACCGTTTCAAGACCGGTCTGGATGTTGCGCGTTACACCGCTGCGCTGATGCGCGCGGACATGGCCGCCTATGACGCGGACCCAACCAAGTACACCCAGTCGCTCGGCTGCTGGCACGGCTTCGTCGCCCAGCAGAAGCTGATCTCGATCAAGAAGCATTTCGGCGGCAAGACCGACCGTCGCTATCTGTATCTGTCGGGCTGGATGATCGCCGCACTGCGCTCCGAATTCGGCCCGCTGCCGGATCAGTCGATGCACGAGAAGACCTCGGTGCCGAAGCTGATCGAAGAGCTTTACACCTTCCTGCGTCAGGCCGACGCGCGCGAACTCGGAAACATCTTCCGCGAGCTGGATGCAGCGCGCGAGGCTGGAGACAAGGCGAAGGAAAAGGCGCAGATCGAAAAGATCGACAATTTCCAGACCCATGTCGTGCCGGTGATCGCCGACATCGACGCAGGCTTCGGCAATGCCGAGGCAACCTATCTGCTCGCCAAGAAGATGATCGAAGCCGGCGCATGCGCGCTGCAAATCGAAAATCAGGTCTCGGACGAGAAGCAGTGCGGCCATCAGGACGGCAAGGTCACTGTGCCGCATGACGTGTTCCTAGCGAAGATCCGCGCCTGCCGCCATGCGTTCCTCGAAATGGGCGTGGAAGACGGCGTGATCGTCACCCGCACCGACTCGCTCGGTGCAGGCCTGACGCAGCAGATCGCTGTCAGCCACAAGCCGGGCGATCTCGGAGACCAGTACAACAGCTTCCTCGACTGCGACGAAGTCGACGCATCGAAGGTCGGCAACGGCGATGTCATCATCAGCCGCAACGGCAAGCTGCTGCGTCCGAAGCGTCTGCCGAGCAATCTGTATCAGTTCCGTGCAGGCACGGGCGAAGACCGCTGCGTGCTCGACAGCATTACGTCGCTTCAGAACGGTGCTGACTTGTTGTGGATCGAAACCGAGAAGCCGCATATCGAGCAGGTTGCCGGAATGGTCGATCGCATCCGTAAGGTCATTCCGAATGCGAAGCTCGCCTACAACAACTCGCCGTCGTTCAACTGGACGCTGAACTTCCGCTGGCAGGTTTACGATGCCTGGAAGGACGCGGGTAAGGACGTCAGCAAGTACAACCGTGCCGATCTGATGAAGGTGGAATACGACGAGACGCCGCTGGCGATCGAAGCGGACGAGCGTATCCGCACCTTCCAGGCCGATGCGTCGAAGCGTGCAGGCATCTTCCACCACCTCATCACGCTGCCGACCTATCACACGGAGGCTCTGACGATGGACAACCTGTCGAAGGATTACTTCGGCGAGCAGGGCATGCTCGGCTACGTGAAGAAGGTGCAGCGCGCGGAGATTCGTCAGGGTATCGCCTGCGTGAAGCATCAGAACATGGCCGGCTCCGACATCGGCGACGACCACAAGGAATACTTCGCCGGTGAAGCTGCTCTCAAAGCAGGCGGCGTTCACAACACGATGAACCAGTTCGGCTAACGACAACTTTCAACTGAAGGAGGCTCACATGAGCGGCAGCAATTTCTGGGTGATTGGCGGCGAGTTCGGCTCGATGAACTTCCACAAGCTCGTGGAAGGCTCGGCTCAGGTTCAGGGTCCGTTCAAGACC
>JAFKKP010000053.1 GCA_017305515.1 Hyphomicrobiales bacterium | reverse complement strand
ATATGGCGCGGTATTGGGGCGCTGCCAAGGCTGCTTAAGAATAAGATGCGTCTCGGCCTATGCGGGAAGCGAATTCATGTCGGCGGTCTCGAAGTTCGCCCGCGGCCATACGATCGTGACCACCGCACCATGATCGGGAAAAACGCGATTGGTGAACGATACTTTTGCGCCGGTCCGCTCCAGCAAAGTCCGCGCAATGAATACGCCGAGGCCAAGTCCGTGATCTGCGGGGAATTCATCGTTAGCGCGTCTGCGCGTCAGGTACGGCTCACCGATCCGCTTGAGAATATCCGGCGCGATTCCGGGTCCGTCGTCCGAAATAACGACCTCGACCGTGTCGTCATTCCACCAAGCGTTCACTTCGACGCTCTCACGCGCGAAGTCCACGGCGTTCTCGAGCAGATTTCCGACACCATAGAGAACCGCGGGATTGCGCATGCCGACGGGCTCGGCGGCCGGTGCAATAGCGATGCGAACTTTGATGGCGATGCCGAAGTCGCGATGCGGCGCAACCGCCTCTTCGATCAATGTCGACAGCGGCATGCGGTCGAACGGCGCACCTTGTGAGGACAATTGGGTGATTTTTGCGAGAATTTCACGGCATCGCTGTGCCTGTTCGCGAAGCGTCTTGAGATCGGTGCGCGCATGTTCGTCGAGAGACGCGTCGCTCGTCAGCTTTTCGAGTTCGCGCGAGATCAGAAAGATCGTCGAGAGCGGCGTGCCGAGTTCGTGCGCCGCTGCCGCTGCCAGGCCGTCGATTTGCGTCAAATGCTGTTCTCGCGTGAGAACAAGTTCGGTCGCCGCCAGAGCGTCCGACAGTTTGCGCGCTTCTTCCGTGACCTGAAACGCGTAGAGACTGGTGACCCCGATGGCCAGAACGATCGAAAGCCAGACGCCGATCATGTAAGTGCGCGGCAACACCAGCGGTTCGTCGCCGTTCCACGGCAGCGGCAGATGATAAAAGCCAAGCACGCTTGCGCAGACGACAGCGAGAAATCCCAGAGCCAGCGTGAGACGCGTTGTCAGGGCGGTGGCCGCGATGAGCACAGGCGCGAGAAATAGAAACGAGAAGGGGTTTTGCAATCCGCCGGTGAGAAACAACAATCCCGCAAGTTCTGCGATATTGATGGCGAGCAATGCGCCTGCGTAACCGGGTTCAAGCCGGTGGACAGGATTGAACGCCATCTGCAATACAAGATTGAGCAGGGCCGACGCTCCGATGATGGCGAGGCAGGGAATAACCGGTAGATCGAAATCGAGACCCTGCGTGACGACGAAAATCGTCACGAGCTGGCCGAGCACCGCAAGCCAGCGCAGACGCAAAACGGTGTCGAGCCGTACATCGCGGCGTGAGGGACGAAACTCCGAAGCGGCAATATCGCTCATGGGAACGACATTAGCGGCTGCCCATGCCGATCACAAACGATGCAGATAGCCGCGCCGGACCTTGCGTGCGCCGTTACATTGGCTCAATGAAGCCGTCCGATGAACAAGCTCCGCGATCTGCCCTCTCAAGCCGGCGCCGCGCTTCCTCCTGCGTCACCCGAGGAAGCGATCAATGTCGCGCATCTGGTCAAGGTCTACAAAACAACCCGCGCCGTCGATGATATTTCATTCTCGATTCCGCGCGGCTCCGTGACCGGACTTCTCGGCGGCAACGGCGCCGGCAAGACCACCACCATCGCGATGATTATGGGGCTTGTGTTGCCGACATCGGGGCGCATCAGTGTTCTCGGCTGTCCGATGCCGCGGCAGCGCGATCATGTGCTCGGGCGAATGAATTTTGAAAGCCCCTATGTGGATATGCCGGGCCGTCTCACGGTTCGTCAAAATCTCACGGTGTTCGGGCGTCTCTATGCGGTCGAGAATCTGAAGGATCGAATCCGAGAACTCGCCGGCGATCTCGATCTTACCGAATTCATCGATCGCCCGAGCCGCAAACTGTCGGCAGGGCAAAAGACCCGTGTGGCGCTCGCGAAAGCTCTCGTCAATCGGCCGGAACTTCTGTTGCTGGACGAGCCGACCGCGTCGCTCGATCCCGATACGGCGGACTGGATCCGCGGTCATCTGGAAGATTATCGCAGACAATGTGGCGCAACGATTCTGCTGGCTTCGCATAACATGCTCGAAGTCGAGCGGCTCTGCGACCGCGTCATCATCATGAAACGCGGTCACATCGCGGATGACGATACGCCGACGCGAATTCTCTCCCGCTACAATCGCGCGACATTGGAGGAAGTATTCCTCGACGTGGCTCGCGGCAGGGTTCAGGAGTCGCAACTGTGAGTGAGCCTGCCGCAATTGAGCACAATCACTCCGGCATCGCGCTTCATCGCGTTTTCGCGATGGTGTTGCGTCACTGGTATCTGCTGACGTCGTCGTGGCCGCGCGTGCTCGAACTCATTTACTGGCCCGCGATGCAGCTTGTGACGTGGGGTTTCTCGCAGGCCTACATCTCTCAGAATTCGAGCTTTTTCACGCAGGCCGGCGGCACGTTTATCGGGGCAGTTATCCTGTGGGACATCCTGTTTCGCGGCCAACTCGGTTTCTCGATGTCGTTTCTCGAGGAAATGTGGTCGCGCAATCTCGGCAACCTCCTGATGTCTCCGCTCAAGGTTAGCGAATTTTTGATTTCGCTGATGGCGATGAGCATCATCCGGCTGTCGATCGGCGTCATCCCAATGACGCTGCTGGCTATCTGGTTCTTCGGATTCAACTTTTACGGTCTCGGCCTCGCGCTGGTCGCGTTCTTCTGCAACCTCATTTTCACCAGCTGGTCGGTGGGCATGATTGCGTCGGGCCTCGTTGCGCGAAACGGGCTTGGCGCCGAGGGCTTTGCCTGGACGCTGATGTTCATTCTGCTGCCGCTAGCCTGCGTCTATTATCCGGTGGCCGTGCTGCCGCACTGGCTGCAACTTATCGCCTGGGCGCTGCCGCCGACTTACGTCTTCGAGGGCATGCGAGCCTTGCTGATCGACCGTCAATTCCGGGCGGATTTGATGCTGGAGGCGCTCGCTTTGAACGCCGGATTACTAATCGTTTCGGTTGTCGCGTTTCTTGCCCTGCTGGCAAGCGCCCGCAAGCAGGGGTCCCTGATCCAGGGTAATGAATAGTTGGCGCGATATGCGCGGGGCCGGTTCCATACGCCTTAATAACCATTCGCAAGCGATGATCTCCGCATTGACGGCTTGTTGCCTCATGGACAGTATGCTGCGCCGCGAAACGGGACCGGGGAATCATCATGCCGATTGGCGAATTTGGCAGGCCGCCAGGCCTTCCATCCGAGGTCAGCCCAGCACTGACCACGCCCATGTACTGGATGTACGAGATGGGCAAGGCGTCGCTGACTCCGGCGCGAGCCGTGGCCGATCTCACAAAACTGATGTTCGAGAATCCGATGAACCCGTTCGCGAGAACGGAATTCGGAAAATCCGTCGCCGCGGCCTGCGAGCTGTTCGAGCGCACTACGCGCCGCTATGGCAAGCCGGAATGGAATCTGCCCACGACTGAAGTCAACGGCATGCGTGTGCCGGTCGAGATCAAAACCGTCTGGGAAAAGCCGTTCTGTAAGCTGCTGCATTTCGAGCGCAAGCTGGCGCAGCCTTTGCGCGAGAAGCAGCCGCGCGTGTTGATTGTTGCCCCGATGTCGGGCCACTATGCAACGCTTCTGCGGGGGACTGTCGAAGCGTTTCTGCCGGCGCATGAAGTCTACATCACCGACTGGTCCGATGCGCGCATGGTGCCGGTCTCCGAGGGCCGCTTCGATCTTGACGACTATGTCGATTATCTCATCGAGATGATGCATGCGCTGGGCGGCAACATTCATATTGTTGCGGTTTGTCAGCCTTCTGTACCTGTTCTCGCGGCCGTCTCGGTCATGGAAGCGGAGAAAGATCCGTATTTTCCGACGTCGATGACATTGATGGGCGGACCGATCGACACGCGCAAGAACCCGACCGGTGTGAACGATCTCGCAGCCGAAAAAGGCATCGACTGGTTCCGCAACAACGTCATCACCAAGGTGCCGTTTCCGCAACCCGGCTTCATGCGCGACGTCTATCCGGGATTCCTGCAGCTGACCGGCTTTGTCAGCATGAACATGGATCGCCACGTCGATGCGCATAAGCGGCTGTTCGAGAATCTCGTGAAGGGCGACGGCGATCTCGTCGACAAGCATCGCGAGTTCTACGACGAGTATCTCGCGGTGATGGATCTGACGGCCGAATTCTATCTCCAGACCGTCGATCTGGTGTTCGTCAAACATGCGCTGCCGAAAGGCGAGATGACCCATCGCGGCAAGCCGGTCGATCCGTCGAAAATCCAGCGCGTGGCGCTCATGACCGTCGAAGGCGAGAACGATGATATTTCGGGTCTCGGCCAGACCGAGGCCACGCATGGGCTTTGCACCTCGATTCCCGACGGGCGGCGGGTGCATTACGTTCAGAAGGGCGTCGGCCACTACGGAGTCTTCAACGGCTCCCGGTTCCGGTCGGAGATCGTGCCTCGGATCGCCGATTTCATGCGGTCGTCGACCCACAGCAAGCCGATTTTGGCGGCTGCCGAGTAACCGTTTTTCGCGCTGCTAAACGCGAAAATCCAGATTTCGCGGGCGGATTTGCGATTCGCGCATGCAGTCCCCGCCGGAAGCGTCTGTAAGAGCCTTGAATCGCTAGCATTTCCGGCTCCTCCTGAGTCGTGCTTCGGATGGAGCGGAGCCCGTCTGGCAGCCGCGCCAAATCAGCTTAGAACTGAATTTAAATTCATGTTTCAGTGCCCCGGATATGGGGCCCTTAAATCGCGGCGCTGCGATATATTGGGCAAATGATTTGTTTTTGCGCCGATAGATTTGATTGGCGGCGGCTATGGCAAACTTCCGGCGAATTATCCCTTCCCGGACCTGCTGACATGGCGTTTCGCGCTCTCCTTTATCGCCGCCCCACCGAACCGCGCACGCTCGCGGTGAAAATCGGTTCGGCCATTTACTCAGTCCAGCTTCGGCGTCACCGCAAGGCACGCCGCTACACGCTTCGTATCCATCCGACCGCACGGCAGGCAATCCTGACCATGCCGCCGCGCGGAAATCTGGCGGACGCGAAGGACTTCGCGCAGCGTCATGGCGCCTGGATCGCGGCCCGTCTCGGCGGCCTGCCGAAAGCGGCACCCTTTGCACAGGGCACATCGGTGCCGCTTCATGGTGTGCCGCACAAGATCGTCCACCGCGCCGGCGAGCGCGGCACCGTTTGGGTGGAGACGCGCGAAAGCGGCGAGAAGATTTTGTGCGTTGCCGGCGGCGTCGCCCATATCGATCGCCGCGTTCGCGATTTTCTCAAGCGCGAAGCGCGTCAGGAACTTGCCGAAGCATCTCATCGTTACGCCGGAGTGCTCGGCGTGAAGGTCAGGCGGATTTCGATCCGCGACCAGTCGAGCCGATGGGGATCGTGCACGTCGGCCGGCGCGCTGTCGTTTTCCTGGCGGCTTATTCTCGCGCCGTACTATGTGCTCGATTATCTCGCCGCGCATGAAGTGGCTCACCTCGTCGAGATGAACCACTCGGCGCGTTTCTGGCGCGTGGTTGGAAAAATCTGCCCGCAGACCGAGCGCGCGAAAAAGTGGCTCGACACTTACGGCAACGACCTGCACCGCTACGGCATCAGCGAATAGAATTCAGCGCCGTCCGCCGAATACGCGATCGATCAGCCATCCATCGAGGCCCGCCGACGCTTCCGGTTTAACAGACGCCTGCGTCGGCTGCGGTCGCGGCTGCGCATATGGATTCGGCGCATTCGTCGGCGGCGGGACATAGCTCGGATTGGCATCGCTGACTTGCGGTTTCATCGGCTGTGACGAAGAACGTGCATTTCCGCCAAACAGCCCCGACAGGAATCCGCCCGGCGAATTCGATCCGGGCAGATCGGCAACGGGCACGTTCTGATGTGCAACCTTCATGAAGCGCGTCCAGACTTCAACAGGAAGGCCGCCGCCGGTCGCTTTCTTGGTGGGCGAGTTGTCGTCGTTGCCGAGCCAGACGCCGGTCACGAGATTTGCCGTGTATCCGATGAACCAGGCGTCGCGGAAATCCTGACTGGTGCCGGTTTTGCCGGCGGCCGCCCAGCCGGGAATATCGGCCTTGCGCGCGGTGCCGGTAACGAGCGTCTCATGCA
>JAFKKP010000052.1 GCA_017305515.1 Hyphomicrobiales bacterium | reverse complement strand
GGTGAAAACGGGAATGGCGGCTTCACCTGATACTTGCCCTGGATCATCAGGAGATCGAAAAAGTTCAGCGCCGCCGCCTTGATGGCGATGACGGCCTGGCCCGGACCCGCGACAGGATCGGGAATATCGGTCAGCTTGAGATCGTCGGGACCGCAAAACTCCGAACACAGAACGGCTTTCATTGATGCACCTGATCGATAGCGATGGAACTCGGACTTGAATTCTTCATGGCGGATTTGAGGCCGCTGCACAATTCAATTCGTGAGCATGATGGCGCGCTGTTGCCGCAATCGCTTTCCAAATTCGCGATTCACGTCTATTTCAGGAATTGAGTGTTTGTTTCATACGGACCATTCCGCAGGGCGGTTCTCGATGAGGTTCAGGGCGATGCAGAGCCGGCAATCGGTGGTGCTGACATTGGCTGCGGCATTGATGCTGGCGGGCGCAACGATGTCCGCCGCACAAAGCGCACCGAAATCCGACAAGAGCGCGAAAGATGCGAAGTCGAGCAAGGACGGCGCAAAGTCGTCCGCCAAATCCGCGCCCGCTCCAGCGAAACCAGCTGCCGCCGGAAGCACTGAGCCGAATCTGATCGGGCAGTTCGGAACATGGGGCGCTTACACGGCGTCGCCAAACGGCAAGAAGGTCTGCTTCGCACTCGCCAAGCCTGCATCGTCGAAAACCAATCCGCCGAACAAGCCACGCGATCCGTCGTTCGCTTTCGTCTCCACGCGACCGGCGGAAAAAGTGGTCAACGAAGTCTCGATCATGATCGGTTATCAGTTGAAGCCGGGGTCCGAAGGTTCGGTCGAGATCGGCAACGCGCGTTACGCGATGTATGCGCAGGGCGACGGGCTCTGGATCAAGAACGCCGCCGAGGAAGACGCAATGATAGCTGCGCTTCGCAAGGGCTCCGACGCCGTCGTGAAGGGCACTTCCGCCAAGGGTACCGACACCATCGACACGTTCCCGCTCAAGGGTCTGTCGCAGGCGCTCGACCGGCTGGCGCAGGAATGCAAACGCTGAGGCTTTCCAGAAGGCCCTGAAGGGCCTATTTGATGGCCATGACCGAGACCGCAACCGGCGACGCTCCGCTCGAAAAAATCGCGTTAGAGACTTATCAGCCGCCGGACAAGCCGTCGCTGATCGGACTTTCGCGCGAGGAGATTTCCGAACGGCTCGGCGAGCTCGGCGTGCCCGACAAGCAGCGCAAGATGCGAGTCGCGCAGCTCTGGCACTGGATGTATGTGCGCGGTGCGCGGTCCTTCGAGGACATGACCAACGTGTCGAAGGCTCTGCGCGAACAACTGGAATCACGCTTCACGGTCGACCGGCCCGAAGTCGTCACCGAACAGATTTCTAACGACGGCACGCGCAAATGGCTGCTGCGGTTGCCCGGCGACGGCAAGGGCCGCGCACACGAAGTCGAGTGTGTCTACATTCCCGAAACGGATCGCGGCACTCTATGTGTGTCGTCTCAGGTCGGCTGCACGCTGAACTGCTCGTTCTGTCACACCGGCACGCAGCGTCTCGTGCGCAATCTCACCGCCGGCGAAATCGTCGGGCAGGTGATGGTCGCGAAGGATCGGCTCAACGACTGGATCGACCGCGAGACGCCGCACGGCAACCGGCTCGTCACCAACATCGTGATGATGGGCATGGGCGAGCCGCTTTATAATTTCGATCCGGTGCGCGATGCGTTGCTCATCGTGATGGACAATGAAGGTATCGGCCTGTCGCGCCGCCGCATCACGCTGTCGACATCTGGCGTCGTGCCGAACATCGCCCGCACCGGCGAGGAAATTGCCTGCATGCTGGCGATCTCGCTGCATGCGGTGCGCGACGAATTGCGCAACGAGCTTGTGCCGCTGAACAAGAAGTATCCGCTCAAGGAATTGCTGGACGCCTGCCGCAACTATCCCGGCTCGTCGAATTCGCGGCGCATTACCTTTGAATATGTGATGCTCAAGGGCGTCAACGATTCGATGGAAGACGCAAAGCTCTTGGTGAAACTGCTCAAGGGCGTTCACGCCAAGATCAATCTGATCCCGTTCAATCCGTGGCCCGGCAGCAAGTACGAATGTTCGGACTGGGACCAGATCGAAAAATTCTCGGAGTATATTTTCAACGCGGGCTATTCGTCTCCGGTGCGAACGCCGCGCGGTCGCGACATTCTCGCCGCGTGTGGACAACTGAAGTCGGAAACGGAAAAATTGTCGGTGCGCGAGCGCGACGCTTTGCGCGCGATGGCGATGACGGATTGATGTTGGCTGCGGCTTCGACACTCCTCATGGTGAGGAGGCGCGCTTGCGCCGTCTCGAACCATGAGGACGAAACATCTTCATCCTTCGAGACGCGCACGAGAGTGCGCTCCTCAGGATGAGGCCGGAGCGCTTGAGGACTGGATTTTGAAATGGCACTCATCGGCAGACTGTTTGCAATCTTCTTCGGATTTCTTCTCGCCTGTTTTGCGGCGGGAATGGTCGTGGCGTTCGCGCTGCTGCTGCCCGAACTGAAGGATGCGACGCTGGACGAAGACGGCATCAACACGATCTTCGGATTCGGCTTCATTCTTATCAGCGGCTTTGCGCTGGTGCCGGCCTTTGTGCTCGTGCTGATTACCGAGGCGTTCTACATCCGGCACATTCTCGCTTACGCCATCGTCGGCGCGCTGGCGGGCCTGTGCTGCTATCTCGCTTTCATTCCGTTCGACACGGTGACGATGACGTTCAACGGCATCGTGCGCCGCCATCTTGAAGTGATGGTCGGTGCGGGCGTGGTCGGCGGCGTCGTCTACTGGATGATCGCGGGCCGCAACGCCGGATTTTGGCGCGGCACCCCGGCGCAATAACTATTTCTTCGCCCAGCGCAGCGCCTGTTCGAGACGGTCGTTGCCCCAGAACAATTCGCCGCTCGCGGTCGTGAATGTCGGCGCACCGAAGAAGCCGCGCTTCTGCGCATCGGCGGTGTTGTCGCGCAACTCGCTCTTGATCTCGTCGCTTTGCGCTTTGGTAAGCGTCGCCTCGACCGGCACTTTGTGTTTCGCCAGAATTTCCGTAATCGTGTTCTGATCGGAAATGTCCCGGCCGTAGGAATATTCCGCGGAGAAAACGTCGCGTCCGAAATCCTTTCCCCATCCCTCCTTCAATCCCACAAGCGCCACACGTCCTGCGAGCACGCTTGACTGCGGAAACTTGTCCGGCCACTTGAACGGGATGCCCATGTCCTCGGCGATGCGCTGCGCGTCGCGGATCAGCGCCTTGCCCTTCACCGGAAAAACATTGAGCGGCGAATCCTTCAGGCCCTGCGACTGGAACACCGGGCCGAGCAGGAACGGTTTCCACGTCACCTCCACGCCCGCGTCTTTCGCAAGCTGTTCGATCCGCATCGCTGCGAGGAACGAATAGGTCGAGCCGAAATCGAACCAGAATGTGAGCTGCGGTTTGGACATGAGCGCGCTTCCCCAAGGTTAATGTTTTGCAGACACGCTAGCAGCGTGGCGGAAACGCCGCCAGCCGCCACAATCGGGCGCTTTTCAGCCATGCGCGCGTCGGCTACACAGCGGCGATGAACCGCATTGGGCTTTATATCGCGCTCGGCCTCGCGCTGTTTTTCGGATTGCTGTTCGGGCTTTATCCCGAACTCGATCTGAAAGTGGCGTCGCTGTTCTACGACGCGACGACGAAGACGTTTCCTCTGAAGACGGTGACGTGGGCGATGATCGCGCGCGACGGCGCGATGTGGGTGGCGTGGGCATTCGTGATCCCTGCGCTCGGTGCGCTGATCGTAAAGCTCATCCGCCCGGTGAAGCCGCTGATGATGTCCGGCCGCGCAATGGCATTTCTGCTGCTCACCATGCTGCTGTCGGCGATCGTGCTGTCGAACATGATCTTCAAATCATACTGGGGCCGTCCGCGCCCGGTGGTCGTGACGCAGTTCGAGGGCAAACTGAATTTCAAGCCGTGGTGGGATCCGCGCGGCGAGTGCCCGAAGAACTGCTCGTTCTTCTCCGGCGAAGGCGCCACCGCATTCTGGACCTATGCACCCGCCGCACTCGCGCCGCCGCAATGGCGTCCGCTGGCCTACGCCGGTGCAACCGCATTCGGTCTTGCGACCGGCGGACTGCGCATGGCGTTCGGCGGGCACTTTCTGACCGACGTCGTGTTCTCCGGCATCGTCTCGTTTCTGGTCGTGTGGCTGTTCTACGCGCTGATCTATCGCTGGCCGTCGACACGGCTGACGGACGAGGGTGTGGACGATTGGCTCACGCGCTTTGCATGGCCCGGTTATCGCTGGGTGCAGAAGAAACTCGGCCGCGATGTCGGTGCGAGTCCGCGCGTGCGTGCCCAGACACAGGTCTGACGGCCTTTCCTTAATCGCCTGATTTTTCTATAGAGAAGTCAACTCGTCCGCGCGAGGTTTGCCCGCCGCAAGACGAAATCGCCCGATTGGACGTTCCATGAGCACGATTCTGAAAAGTCTTCCGAAGGGGGAAAATGTCGGCATCGCCTTTTCGGGCGGTCTCGACACCAGCGCGGCGCTGCTCTGGATGAAGCAGAAGGGCGCGCGCGTCTTCGCCTACACTGCCAATCTCGGCCAGCCGGATGAGGCGGACTACGACGAGATTCCGCGTAAAGCAATTGAGTTCGGTGCCGAGAAGGCGCGGCTTGTGGATTGCCGCGCGCAACTCGTTCACGAAGGCATCGCTGCGATTCAAGCTGGCGCGTTCCACGTCTCGACCGGCGGCATCTCGTATTTTAACACCACGCCGCTCGGCCGCGCCGTGACCGGCACGATGCTGGTCTCCGCGATGAAGGAAGACGGCGTCAACATCTGGGGTGACGGCTCGACCTACAAGGGCAACGACATCGAGCGGTTCTATCGCTACGGATTGCTGACGAATCCGGCGTTGAAAATTTACAAGCCGTGGCTCGACCAGCAGTTCATCGACGAACTCGGCGGCCGCGCGGAGATGTCGGCGTTCATGAAAGCCGCCGGCTTCGCCTACAAGATGAGCGCGGAGAAGGCGTACTCGACCGACAGCAACATTCTCGGCGCGACGCATGAGGCGAAAGACCTCGAACATCTCGACAGCGGCATCACCATCGTCAATCCGATCATGGGCGTTCCGTTCTGGCGCGACGACTGCGCCGTCAAGGCGGAGAAAGTCTCGGTACGTTTTGCGGAAGGTGTGCCAGTCGCGCTGAACGGCAAGACGTTTGCCGATCCGGTCGCGCTGTTTCTCGAAGCGAATGCCATCGGGGGACGTCATGGTCTCGGCATGAGCGATCAGATCGAGAACCGCATCATCGAGGCGAAGAGCCGCGGCATCTACGAAGCGCCGGGCATGGCGCTGCTTCACATCGCCTATGAGCGTCTCGTCACCGGCATCCACAACGAAGACACCATCGAGCAATACCGCATCAGCGGCATGCGGCTTGGACGATTGCTCTATCAGGGCCGCTGGTTCGACTCGCAGGCCTTGATGTTGCGCGAGACGGCGCAACGCTGGGTCGCGCGCGCGATCACCGGCGAAGTGACGCTCGAACTGCGCCGTGGCAACGACTACTCGATCCTGAACACGCAGAGCCCGAACCTGACCTATGCGCCGGAGCGGCTCAGCATGGAGAAGGTCGAGGATGCGCCGTTCACGCCGGCCGACCGCATCGGCCAGCTGACCATGCGCAATCTCGATATTTCCGACACGCGCAAAAAACTCGATCTCTACACAAAGACGGGTTTGCTTTCGGCTGCAAAGGGCGCGGACATCCCGAAGCTCGACAAGGACAAGACGTAAAACTCGGGCTTATCCGTCATCCTGAGGCGCGAGCGTAGCGAGCCTCGAAGGATGGCGGCAGGATCAATGGCTGGTTTTCTGAGCACCACCTCGTCTCTGCGAGAGCTTTCGTATTGTTTCCCAGCTAGACTTGATAAGCGCGGTCTTTTTTGCGCGACTCCAGCCCTTCACCTGCCGCTCGACGGCGATTGCATCTGTGATGCACTCGAAATGCTGCGACCAGACGAGCGTCACGGGGCGCCGCGAGAACGTGTAACCTTTAAACGCGCCTGCGTCATGCTGGGCCACGCGCTGCGATAGGTCGTTTCCAGTCGCGCTACCGACGTAAAATGAGCCGTCCGCACAGCGAAGCATATAGACGAATGCGCTCATGATAACAGTCATCCTTC
>JAFKKP010000312.1 GCA_017305515.1 Hyphomicrobiales bacterium | reverse complement strand
CGGCCGTTCGTCCGACGTGGTCAGACTGGAAGCGATCGATCCCGAAGGCACGATTCTGCGCTTCAACCTTACTGACTTGGGCTGGAGCACGGCGGACTGGGACAACATCATCGCGATCTATCCTTACAATGTGCAGCCTGACTCCGAGTTCAGCCGCACGCTCGCGACCGGCACCAAGACGCCGATGCCATACGTTCGCGCCGACTGGTTTACGTTCACCGCCTCTCAGCCGCCGCTCTATGACGACCTTCTGAAACTTGGCGCCAACTTCCAGGAACTCACGAAGGATCAGGGCATCGATATCGCAGCCAACATTGCCAATTTCGTCGCCCAGCGCGCGGCATTCCAGAAATCCGGCGTCAGCCAGAACAACCGTCTGATCGAACGGCATCCGTCGCGCAGCGGTTACTTCTGGACCTCGTATGACTTCGCCGGAAATAAGGATCATCAAAGTCTCTTCGACTTCCCGTTGGGGCCGAGCGCCGATGGTTTCCATCACGACGGCGGTGAAACGATCTTCAGCCTGCCGAACGGATTCCAGGGCTATTACCTGAGCAGAGGAACGGGCGAGCGGCTTGACAAAGGCCCGGTTCAGATCGTCCGCGATCCCGCGCGCAAGGATTTCAGCGTCACCAACGGCATCTCCTGCATGGGCTGCCATGACCAGGGCATGCGCAAGGCGAAGGACGATATCCGAGACCTCGTTCTGACCGGACGCGCATTTCCGAAGGACGTGCGCGATCAGGTGGACGGGCTCTATCCTCCGCATGACAAGATGGACAAATTCATCTCGGACGATGGCTTGCGCTTCACTGAAGCTCTGAAGCGAGCCGGTCTTGAGCCGACGCTGAAACTGAATGGCGTGGAGATGATTAACGCGCTCGCCAAGCGTTACGAGGACGACCTCGACCTGACACTGGCGGCGGCCGAACTCGGCATCAATGTCAGCGACTTCAAGCAGGACTCCGGGGACGTGGATCAGAAGTTCCGTCCGCTGATCCGCCGCTTGTCGCAGGGCTCCATTCCCCGCGATCAGTGGGAAAAGACTTTCATCGAGATCGCGCCCGACATTACCGATCTTCAGGTCGTGAAGATTGCGGGCGCGAAAGCGCCGCCTGCGCTGACCAAACCTGTCGGCAACAAGGATGACCTGTCGCTGACATCGGATCAGGACAGCTATCGTGTCGGCGACACGCCGGTGTTCACCATCGTTGCGCCCCGCGATTGCTTCCTGACGATCACCGACATTGACGAGAAGGGCACTGGCACCGTCCTTCTGCCGAACGCATTCCAGCAGGACAGCAGAATTCGTGCAGGAGTTCCGGTGCAGTTTCCGGGTGCGGGTGCGCCTTTCAAATTCCGGATGAAGGATCCCGGCGTCGAAACGGTGACAGCGGTGTGTGCCGCGCTGCCCAACGGCGGCGACCAGATCCAGCACGACTTCAAGGCCAACCAGTTCACGCCGGTACCGAATTATACGAGTGCAGTGGCGCGTTCGATTGTCGTCGAGGCGGCCGGCCCTCCGAGACCATCGGCTATCGCTGGCGTGACCAACAGCGGCAATGCAGCCGTCGGCGGTCCGCCGGTGCCGCCTGCGGAAGGCTCGCGTGCCTCGTTCCGCGCCGCGATCAAGTTGCAGGTGCGCTAACGCAACTCGGAGGCCGGATTAAAATCCGGCCTCCGCGCTTTTATGGTTAACATGTCACGGAATTTTTGTGTTTTGCCGCCGGTTTGAACTGGCGAAGCCGCCCGCGGGCGCTTAGCGTTGCGCCATATTTTTCTTGCAGTCCATTTTGAGTGTTCGGAATTTCCAATGACGATCGCAACCGATAGCGAGCGCGGGCGCACTCTGATTGCGCGATGGCGGATTCTGACGCAGCGCAGGCTCGATCATCTCGTTGATCTTTATCAAAGCGGCCGCTGGAAGCTCTATCACCAGGAAGGCGAGTTTCTCGCAATGGTGCAGGAAGCGCGCAGCGCGCTCAAGGCATGGGAAGCTCTCGCGCCCGTGGACCCCGTTCAGGACAAGGTTGCGGAAGTCGCCGCAGCGCAATTGGCCGATGATTTGCCGGGCGCAAATCCTCTAGCGAATGGCGTTGCCGCCGAGCACGATCTGCGCAAATCGTGATGACGTCTCGCTGCCGAGGTCGCCCGTAACGGCCTTGGCGTGATCGAGACCGACAATGGCGCTGCGTCCGGATCCGGAAATCAGGTTGTTATTGACCAGCGCCGATCCGGCGCCGGGCACGACCGACACGCCGATGCCGATGAAGGCTTTCCGCACGACGTTGCCTGTAATCGCCACGTCGCGCAGATAGGCGCCCCATCCGGCGACAATGCCGAAGGAGGGGGCGTTCTCGATGACGTTGCCGGAGACGGCCGTATCCGCTTCCACGATGATGCCGATGCCGCCGTCATCGTCGGGCGCGGTGCCGATGGGACGCTTCGGCAAAATGTTGCGGATGATATTGCCCTGCACGACGCTGAGGCGTCCGCCTTCGTTGAAATTGCACACCGAGACACCGGTCGCGCAGAGATCGACGGTGTTGTTGGCGATGACCGCCCCCTGAAACGAAAACTCCGAATAGAGTGCGACTTCCCGCACATCGCTGATGCTGTTGTTGACGATCTGGATGTTTGAGGCCGAGTTGCCGCGCACGCCCGAATAGTCGCAGTTCTTGATACGGTTGCCGCTGACGATGACGTTACCGGCGCGGAAAGCATTGATGGCGTTGCCGTACTGGCCGGAACCGCCGGGACCGGCCTTGATGTCCTCGATGCGATTGTTGACGACGATCGTGCCGTCGTCGCCGATCGCGTTGCGTAAAATCTCGATGCCGTTGTCGTTTGTGTCCAGAATCGTGTTTTGCGCCACGAGCAGGCCGAGCGCGTCGAAAGAGACAAGGCCCGTCACCGCCGTCTTGCGGATGATGTTGCCGGAAACTTCGCCGGACACACCCTCGAACCAGATTGCGCTGCCGCCGCTTGAGACGATCTCGCAATCCTGAATGCGGACATCGAGGCTGTTGAGAAAATGGACGAGGCCCCGGCGCTGTTCGAGCTTGATGCCGCCGCCGTCGAGTGTAAGTCCGGTGAGTGAAATTCCGTTCGCACCCTGGCCTGTTACCAGCGACGCTCCGCCGGAGAATTTCAGGATCGTCGCGCCACGCACGCCGATCAGTCGCGCGCCAGCGGGCAGCGTGAGCATGCCTGCGCGGTAGATGCCGGGCGGCAGCGCCAGCGGCATATGCGCGGCGGCAGATTCGTCGATGGCGCGCTGGAGCATGCGCGTCTGGTCATCCGGCGAATTGGGCCGCACGCCGTACTGCGTGGCGTCGCGGCCGAGAACCGAGATCAGGGGTGCAGCTCGAGCGGATTCTGGCGCGCCGACGATCGCGCCGGCTGCGGCGGTTGCAGCGGTGGCGTTCAAAAGGCTGCGGCGGCTGATATCCATGCTCGAACTCCTGCCAACGATCTAATGCAGGAATGCGGCAGACGGTGCGCGCGAAAGGAACTGCCGGCGCGATAGTTCGGCGCGTGGTTAAATTTGAGCGTTAAGACGCTGCTGTTTTGCGAGCTTAACCATGTCCATCAGCATGGCTTCACCTGCATCGACGAGTTGCTCGAATGTCATCGATGGGTCGCCCCTCTTTCGGCGGCGAGTTTCGTCGCGCGGCACCAGCGGAACATGCACGAAGGCTGCGAAGCGCGGTCCGTTGTCGAGGCGGGTCGCCTCGATCGCGCGCCAGCTCAGATAGTTGCATAAGTAAAATCCCGCACTGATCGACACGCGCGCATCGATTCCAGTCTCGCGTGCGGCGCGCAGCAATTGATGCGTATGCGGCCCGAAGCGGCGTGTTGCATCGGGGCCGTTTTCGATGTTGCGATGGCGCATCTGCGAGTGGTCCGCGTCCGGCCAGATCTGCGTGACGGTATTTCGCGCCCGAGTTTCGATGCGAAGATGACCCGTTCGCGTTGCAAGGCCGAACATCAGTATCGCGTCAGGTTGATGGGCCGCAATCAATTGCGGCAACTGCCGGTCCACCGCACCATACGTCACCGGAAAAACATGACCAGTGCGCTCGACTTCCATGAGAGCCGGGCGGCGCAAGCGAACAAGACGTTCGACAAGTTTTTCGGTCGGATTGAACGGCGCGCCGGGAAACGGCTTGAAGCCGGTGATGAGAATCCGAAGGCGATCGTTCATTTGTCCAGCAGTGCCGAAACTGTATCGGCGGCGACAGTCGGCGTCATGCGCCCGTCGGCGACGGCTGTTTCCGTCTGTTTGACCTTGGCGCGTATCGCCGGGTCGGAACGCAGTTTCGATTTGAGCCGGTCTTCCAGCATCGCCCACATCCATTTGACCTGCTGCTCGCGGCGGCGTGCGGCAAAATCTCCGGAAGCGTTCATGGCCTTTCGATGGTCGAGAATTTTCTGCCACATCGTGTCAATGCCATGTCCGGTCAGCGCGGAGTAGGTAATGACCGGCGGATGCCAATGCTCCGAACGCGGCGTGAGGATATGCAGCGCGGCGTTATATTCGGCGGCGGCAGACTTTGCGCGCGCGATATTGTCGCCATCGGCCTTATTGACGGCGATCATGTCGGCCAGTTCGACGAGGCCTTTCTTGATGCCCTGAAGCTCGTCGCCTGCGCCGGGCAGCATCAGCGCCAGAAAAAAATCGGTCATATCGCAGACCGCAGTTTCGGATTGTCCGATGCCGACGGTTTCGACCAAGACGACGTCGAAGCCACCGGCCTCGCACAACAACATCGCCTCGCGCGTTTTCGCTGCGACGCCGCCGAGTGTGCCGGATGACGGTGAGGGGCGGATGAAGGCGTTATCTTCCGCAGAAAGCCGCGCCATGCGCGTCTTGTCGCCGAGGATCGAGCCGCCGGTGCGCGCCGACGACGGATCGACGGCCAGCACCGCGACCTTGTGGCCCTTCGCGATCAAAAACATGCCGAGCGCGTCGATGGTGGTGGATTTGCCGACGCCGGGTGAGCCGGTGATGCCGACGCGCACAGCCTTGCCGGTCGAAGGCAACAATTCCTGAACAAGATCGCGCGCGGTCGCCTGATGATCGGCGCGGCGGCTCTCGATCAGCGTGATGGCGCGAGCCAAAGCGGCGCGGTCGCCGGAGCGCACGCCACTCGCGAGTTGGCTTCCGGCTTTTGCGGTCTTCATGAGGGAAGAAGTTTTCGCTGGCGCACGCTCATTCGGCTGCGGCACTCGAATGGCCGAGCCGCACATTGAGTTTGCGGATCAGCTCTTCGGCGGCTTCCGAAATGACGGTGCCGGGCGGGAAGATTGCTTCGGCACCCGCCTTGTAGAGCGCGTCGTAGTCCTGCGGCGGCACGACGCCGCCGACGATAATCATGATGTCCTCGCGGCCGCGTGCTTTCAGCGCAGCTTTCACTTCCGGGACGGCGGTGAGATGAGCGGCGGCGAGCGACGATAGCCCCAGAATGTGCACGTCGTTTTCGACTGCCTGCCGCGCGGCCTCGTCGGCGGTCGCAAACAGCGGCCCGATATCGACGTCGAAACCGACATCGGCAAAGGCGGATGCGATGACCTTCTGCCCGCGGTCATGTCCGTCCTGACCGATCTTCGCCACCAGAATGCGCGGGCGGCGGCCTTCGGCATCCTCGAACGCGTCGATCAACGCCTGCAATTTCTCGACCTTGTCGGACATGGTGGCGGCCTCGCGTTTATAGACGCCGGTGATGGATTTGATTTCGGCACGGTGGCGGCCGAACACTTTTTCGAGTGCGTCGGAAATTTCGCCGACGGTCGCTTTCGCGCGGCCTGCATCGATCGCGAGCGCCAGCAAGTTACCTTTGCCTGCGCGCGCGCTTTCGGTCAGCGCGTTAAGTGCGGTATCGATATCCGCCTGCTTGCGCTCGGATTTGAGCCGCGACAGCTTGTCGATTTGCAGGCGGCGCACGGTCGAATTTTCGACTTTCAGCACCTCGATCGGCGCTTCATTGACCGGCCGATATTTGTTGACACCGATCACGGACTGTTTGCCCGCGTCGATCCGTGCCTGCGTCTTGGCCGAGGCTTCCTCGATGCGGAGTTTAGGCACGCCGGCTTCGATGGCTTTCGCCATGCCGCCAAGCGCCTCGACTTCCTGAATGTGACCCCATGCTTTTGCTGCGAGATCGTGCGTGAGGCGCTCGACATAGAACGAACCGCCCCACGGATCGACGATGCGTGTCGTGCCGGTTTCCTGTTGCAGAAAAAGCTGCGTGTTGCGCGCGATGCGCGCCGAGAAATCGGTCGGCAACGCGAGCGCCTCATCGAGCGCGTTGGTGTGCAGCGACTGGGTATGGCCCTGGGTCGCGGCCATCGCCTCGACATTGGTGCGGATCACGTTGTTGAACACGTCCTGCGCCGCGAGCGACCAGCCGGATGTCTGGCAATGGGTGCGCAGCGACAGCGAGCGCGCGTCCTTTGGGTTGAATTCCTTCATCAGCTTCGCCCAGAGCAAACGCGCTGCGCGCATCTTCGCGACTTCCATGAAGAAGTTCATGCCGATGGCCCAGAAGAACGACAGGCGCGGCGCGAACTTGTCGATATCGAGACCCGCCGTCATTCCGGCGCGGACATATTCGACGCCATCGGCAAGCGTATAGGCGAGTTCGAGATCCTGCGTCGCGCCGGCTTCCTGCATGTGATAGCCGGAAATCGAAATCGAATTGAACTTCGGCATTTTCTGCGAGGTGAACGCGAAGATGTCGGAGATGATGCGCATCGAGGGCGAGGGTGGATAGATATAGGTGTTGCGCACCATGAATTCTTTGAGAATGTCGTTCTGGATGGTGCCCGACAGTTTTTCCGGTGGCACGCCCTGTTCTTCAGCCGCGACAACGAACAGCGCCAATATAGGAAGCACTGCGCCGTTCATCGTCATCGACACGCTCATCTGATCGAGTGGTATGCCGGCGAACAATGTGCGCATGTCGTAGATGGAATCGATGGCGACGCCCGCCATCCCGACATCGCCGGAGACGCGCGGATGATCGCTGTCGTAGCCGCGATGCGTGGCGAGATCGAAGGCGACCGAGAGGCCTTTTTGTCCGGCGGCAAGATTGCGGCGATAGAAGGCGTTGGAATCCTCAGCCGTCGAGAAGCCGGCATACTGGCGCACGGTCCATGGTTGATTGACGTACATGGTCGGGTAGGGGCCGCGCAGATACGGCGCGATGCCGGGCCACGTATCGAGGAAGTCGATGTCTTTGAGGTCGGCTTCGCTGTATTGCGGCTTCACTTCGATGCCTTCGGGCGTCAGCCACGGTTTCGCATTGCTGCGCTCGCCATCGATGGCAACGGGCTCGAACGGAATATCGGCGAAATTCGGAATACGGGTCATCTCGCATCCATCTTAGCATAGGCGGCGTTGAGCGTCGCCAGCGCGTCTGCGCCGGCCACGATGAAATCGTTAACGCCGGCATTGCGAAGTCCGGCTTCGAGTTCGCCTGGACGTCCCGCCAGATAGATATGTTTGGCTCCTGCCGCGTGAAGTGCTTTGGCGGCGGGAACAGCGTGTTCCGCGTAGACTTTGTCCGACGAGCAGAGACAGGCCAGCGCCGCGCCGGATGTCTTAAAGGCGGCGGCGAGGGAAGCAGAATGCGACGCGTCTCCGCCCGCGACAGTTTCGATGCCGCCGGCTTCGAAGAAGCTCTTCGCAAATGTCGTGCGGGCGGTGAAATCTGCAGGCGTTCCAAGATTGGCGAGAAACACCTTCGGTCGCGTGCCTTTGTCCTTGAGCATTCGATCGGACGCGTCGCGCAGCTTTTCAAACGGTTCGGTGAGACGGTGCGGCGCTAAAGCAGCGAACTTGATTTTATCCTCACCGTAAGGGGCGAGCTTGACCGGTTCGGCAGTGTGAATGTCGGCGATCTTCTCGCAGAGATTTGGGAATTCGCTTACGCCTGTGATAGCATCCTTACGCTTCGCAATATTGGCATTGTGCGCAGTGCGCGCAGCGGCAACCTTGTCCTGAACGAGGTTTTTCTCCAGCGATGCAAACGCGCCGCCAGCGCGCTCGATCTCCTGAAAGAGCGCCCATGCAGCGTGACAAAGTTCTTTGGTGAGTGCCTCAATGCCGCCGGAACCGGCGGCAGGATCGGACACCTTGTCCAGATTGGATTCTTCCAGCAGTACGAGTTGGGTGTTGCGCGCGATGCGCCGCGACAGAGCGTTCGGCAATCCGGCAGCCAGCGTGTGCGGAAGCACGTCGATGCTGTTGGCTCCGCCCAGTCCGGCCGAGAAGGTTGCGACAGTGGCGCGCAGCATATTCACGTCGGGATCGCGCTGCGTCAGCATCCGCCACGCTGTATCTGCGGCGATGAACAGCGGCTTCGGCGAGAGACCGCAACTTTGTTCGACGCGCGCCCATAGCAATCGCAGCGCGCGAAATTTGGCGATTGTTAGAAATTGATCCGCGTCCGCGCTCATGCGCGCGTAGATCATCGAGCGCGCGTCATCGAGCGCGATGCCTGCGGCCGCAAGCGCACGCAGATAGTCGATACCGACTGCCAGAACCCACGCCAGCTCCTGCGCCTCGGTTCCTCCCGCGTCGTGAATGACGCGTCCATCCGCCGCAGCGAACGGTCCGCGAAAGCCGAGTTTTGCAAGTTGTGAAATTTTCTCGCTGAAAACCTTCGCTGTCGAATTCCAATCGCCGGTGTTGCCGCCGCGCACTGCTGCGCCGCCGATGGGGTCGAAGCCGAAGCGGACATTGACGGCGGAAGGCGCGATCTTTCGCTTACTTAATATTTCAGCGAGGTGCTGGCCCATGTCGCGCGACTGCGGACCGATCTCGAATTCGATTGCGATCCCAGCATCCAAAAAGATTCCGTCGAGCACGCGCGCCAGCGCATCTTTCGACGGCGGCAAGCCGAAGCCTCGCGCGCCGTTCGCGCCGGCGAAAACAACGGCGAGGCCCGTCGCGCCGTTCTCAAGATCGTCGAGTGCCTGTGCATTGGCCTTCGCTGCATCGGGATGATCGGCACGCTGCACGATCTGCCACGGCGCCGTTGCGGCGCGGCCGGGAATGACCTTGCCGTCGCGCGCGCGCTCATAGATCGGATCGATTTTCAGCCCGTCATAGGTTTTGCCGATGAACTTCTCGAACGCAGCGCCTTTCAGGACGCCATCGACGAGCTTGCGCCAGTCGTCGCGCGTGGCGGGGGCAAAATCGGCGGCGAGCCGCAAATGGTCAGTTTCTGTGGACATTCAAAGGGTTACCTCCGGCAGCCGGGCTGGGCTACGGAGAGAAAATGCCATGCTGTTGCGGCCAAGCCAAACGGAAGTTTGGCCCTTTGCGCCCGGTCAATGCAGGGGTGCGAGCCGCTCGATGCTTTCGGTCGAAAGCCCGGTGAGTGCCGCGCGCGCCGTTCGTCCCGCAATGAGACGGTCGGGCGCGATCTCCGCAAGGGGCACAAGAACGAAAGCGCGCTCGAACAGGCGCGGGTGCGGCAGGGTCAACTCCAGCTTGTCGAGCTTCGCATCGTCATAGGCGATGATGTCGAGATCGAGCGTGCGCGGACCCCATCTTTTCTCATTGGCGCGGTCGCGGCCGAACTTCTTTTCGATCTTGTGCAGCGTGAACAGAAGTGCATGCGGATCGAGATTGGTTTCGATCTCGATGCAGGCGTTGATGAATCGGTCTTGCTGCTCCTCGCCCCAGGGCGGGGTAGAATAATCGGACGAGCGCGCGATAAGCGTGGCCTGCGCCATGCCGCAGATATTGGCGACGGCCTTGTCGAACGTCGCGCGAACGTCGCCGACATTTCCGCCGAGCGCGATCAGGACACTGGCCATTCGCCTTACGGCCGCGCACGGTGGATGACGACGCCGACATCGTCGAAAATCGCCGCAATCGGCGCGTGCGGTTTGTGGACCGTGACGGTCACGGCCTTGACGCGGGCGAATGCTGCGAAGATGGAATCCGCGACCGCGCCTGCTGCGCGCTCGAGAAGATAGTAATTGTGCCCCTTGAATGCCGCGCTCGCTGTCGCAACCACATCCGAGTAGGAAACCGTGTCGGCTAGCTTGTCGCTGCGAGACGAGTCCGACAGGTCGATCGACAGTTCGAGGTCTATGACGAAACGCTGGCCGACCTCTGCTTCATGTTCCATCACGCCGTGGCGGGCGTGGATCAGAAGGCCCTTGATAAAAATGATGTCGCTCATTGTGCGTTTCCGATCGCTGCCGCAACGCGAAGTGCCTGCACCGTCTCGGCGACATCGTGCGCGCGAATGATTTTTGCGCCGTTTTGCACGGCAAGCAAATGCGCGGCGATGGAGCCGCCCAGGCGTTCGCTCGGCTCCGACGGCGTCACATGGCTTATGAAGCGTTTGCGCGACGCGCCGACGAGCAGCGGCAGTCCGAACGATTGCAGTTCTGCCAGCCGCGCGAGTGCGGTCATGCTTTGCTCCGGTGTCTTGCCGAAACCGATGCCGGGGTCGAGCGCGACATTCCCGTTATCGATGCCAGCCTTGGCGGCGATGTCGAGCGAACGCACGAAAAAATCTTCGATGTCTTTAATAATGTCGAGCGATGCATCGACGGTTTCGCGGTTGTGCATCACGACCACTGGCGCGTTACGCTCTGCGATCACCTTGGCCATCGCGGGATCGCGCTGCAATCCCCAGACATCGTTTGCAATCACAGCGCCTGCGTCGAGCGCCCAGGCGGCAACGCTCGCTTTCATCGTGTCGATCGATACGGGCGTGCCGAGCGCGGCGACCTTCGGCAAGATTTCCGAAAGCCGCGACATTTCTTCATCGGTTGTCACCGGCCTGGCGCCATAGGGCCGCGTCGATTCTGCGCCGATGTCGAGAATCGAAGCGCCTTCACCGATCATCCGCTTTGCCTGGGCGAGCGCGGCATCCGCAGCCAGAAACTTGCCGCCGTCGGAGAATGAGTCCGGCGTGATGTTGAGCACACCCATGACGGCAGGAATCGGGCGCCCAAGCAGCGCCTGGAGCAACGGAGTGCGCGATCGTGAAGTCGCTGTGGCGGCGCCGAATTTGACCATACGCCGGATGTGCGGTGTCCGCCTGAGGGAGTCAAGGCAGGGTCCGGCCTGCAAGCCCGCCGTCAGTGGTGTTTCTGCGGGCTTTAGCGGACGTGGCGAGCCCGGCGCGATCAATAGCTTATTTTATGAGGCAGCTTGCCGGCGTTTTCGATCAGGCGTGCGACGGATTTCTCGGAGGGCAGCACGCGGACAAGTTTTCGCTTGTCGTTGGCTTCTTTCATCGCCTTGGCGAGCCGGCCCGGATTGCGCATGGCCAGTTCGCGCACCGTATTGACGCCGGCCGCGCGGATCAGGCCTGCCTTTCCGGTGCTGATACCCTTCACGCTCATCATGGCGGCGATGTTCGCCCATGCGAGCAGCTGCTGTTCGCCGATGCCTGTGTCCTCGAACAGCTTCAGGCGATCTTTCGCTGTACCTGCCCTTTGCAGAAATTTGTCCGTCGTGCGGATGCCGAGCTTCTTGAGCTTGGCGATGGCATACGGACCGAGCCCGTCGATCTTTGAGATAGGGTAAGACATTGGATGTAAACTAACGACTCTAAGTAGAAACTAAATTCAGCCCGCGTGCAAAACGTCCGAAATTTTTCCGCCAAACGCAACGATCCCATCCGCTTCACAAACAGTTCGATCCGCCGCAGCGCAGCCGATGTTGACCGCAGCAGCCAGAAGTTCATTGAACCGAGTCATGAAGTGCCCCGTCTCGTTCCGGTTGATTGCCGGATCATTGATTGCGATTTCACTGTGAGGAAGTGCTTCCGGAATTACAAGTCGTGCGACGTCATGAATGTGCGGTTCGATGATGATCGCTTTGCGAGTGTTGCTGCGATGCAAGCCTATCGTCGTTCGCCGCTCGGATTTACGAGACTGAGGTGGAACTTGCTTCCCGCAGGCGAGAAACCACGCGGTGATTTCCATTTTGTTTCAAAAGATGCGGCGGTTCGTGCTGTCGTTCCGCCGATTGCTGCTGAAATTGACTATCGCCAATGAAAAATTCGGCTGATCGTCGTTTCCGATGCCTTCAATCGTCTCAGATGAAGCGTTCACTTATGCTTCTCTGCGGCTATGCAATGGGTTGACCCGCTAGATGTAGCCTGCAAGATGCTTGCGGACGTGCCGAGCGCGGCCAATTCAGATAAGGCAGGCGAGATCGACGGCCTGCGAGAGGCGATTCAATGGCGAAGTCACCTGCGTCGAAGACATCGAAGGCGCCAAAGGCAGCTGCGGCCACAAAATCCGCAGCAAACGACAAGACGCCAGCGTCTGGCGGCATCAAATCGGCCGACACCGACAAGGCGATTTTCGTCGGTAGAGGCGAAGAATCCGCTTTTCTGACTCTTGCGCTTGCAAATCGCCACGGACTCGTCACTGGAGCCACTGGCACGGGTAAAACCGTCTCGCTTCAGGTGATGGCGGAAGGCTTTGCACGCGCCGGCGTGCCGGTATTCGCGGCCGACATCAAGGGTGATCTCTCCGGCATCGCGGCGATGGGCGAGCCGAAGGACTTTATCCTGAGCCGCGCGAAGGACATGGGCCTCGCGTTTCAACCCGACAAGTTCGCGACTGTCTTCTGGGACGTGTTCGGCGAGCAGGGGCATCCGGTTCGCGCGACCGTTTCCGAGATGGGACCGCTTCTGCTGTCGCAGATGCTTCAGTTGAACGACGTTCAGGAGGGCGTTCTGAACGTCGCGTTTCGCGTTGCCGACCAGAACGGTCTCACATTGCTGGATATGAAGGATCTGCGGGCGCTGCTCGATGCCATCGTGCCTGGCACCGGTAAGGACGACGAGGCCGATCCGCTCGATCCGATCCGAAAATCCGCTCAGGCATTCGGCAACGTCACCAAGGCGACGGTCGGAACGATCCAGCGCCAGCTTCTGGTTCTTGAAAATCAGGGCGCGGACAAATTCTTCGGCGAGCCCGCGCTCCAGTTGTCGGACTTCATGCGGAAAGATGCCAACGGGCGCGGCATGGTCAACATCATGGTCGCCGACAAGCTGATGACGTCACCGAAACTCTACGCGATCTTTCTGCTCTGGATGATGTCGGAATTGTTCGAGCAGCTTCCGGAAGTTGGCGATCCGCCCCAGCCGAAGCTCGTGTTCTTCTTCGACGAGGCGCATCTGTTGTTCGACGACGCGCCGAAGGCGTTGATGGACAAGATCGAGCAGGTGGTTCGCCTGATCCGCTCGAAGGGCGTCGGCATTTATTTCGTGACGCAGAACCCGATCGACGTGCCGGATAAGATTCTTTCGCAGCTCGGCAACCGCGTGCAGCATGCGTTACGTGCCTTCACGCCGCGCGACCAGAAATCCGTTCAGGCGGCGGCCCAGACGTTCCGCCCCAACCCCAAGCTCGACACCGCGAAGGTCATCACTGAACTCGGCAAGGGTGAGGCGCTTGTTTCCTTCCTCGAGGGCAACGGAACGCCGGCGATGGTCGAGCGCGTGATGATTCGTCCGCCGACCGCACGCATCGGGCCGATCACTCCCGACGAGCGCAAGGCCATCATGGCCGCGAGCCCGGTGAAGGGGAAATACGATACCGCGATCGATTCTGAGTCCGCGTATGAAATGCTTCAGAAGCGCATCTCAACGACGGCCGCGCCGACAGACGGCGGGTCCGGTGGCGGCGTTCTCGGGCAAATCGGCTCCATCGTCGGAACCATCTTCGGCACCAGCACGCCGCGCAGCAAATTGTCGACCGCACAGGTGATCGCGCGCAACGTGACGCGCTCCGTCACCAACAAGGTCGCTGGCGATGTCGTCGCAGGCCTCGGCAAATCCGTTGCGGGATCGATCGGAGGGTCCATCGGGCGGTCGATCGTGCGTGGAACGCTCGGCGGCATTCTGCGACGCTGATCGGTCTGATTTCGGAGCATTCAAATGTCGGCAAACAATTCGCTTCCGGCGGTTCTCGACCGTATCGACGCTGATTTCGATAAAAGCCTCGAACGGCTGTTCACTCTGCTGCGCATCAAATCGATTTCGGCTGACTCCGCGTTCGCCGGCGATTGCAAGAAAGCCGCCGATCATCTGGCTGCCGACATCGCCACCATCGGCTTTGCGGCCGAGGTGCGTCCGACCGCCGGGCATCCGGCCATTGTCGGCAAGAGCAATGGCGTCAAGGGCGGCGCGCATGTTCTGTTCTACGGCCATTACGATGTGCAGCCGGTCGACCCGCTCGACCTCTGGAAGCGGCCGCCGTTCGAGCCCGTCGTCACCGATCACGCTGACGGTCGCAAGATCATCGTTGCGCGCGGGGCGGAAGACGACAAGGGTCAGTTGATGACCTTCGTCGAAGCGTGCCGGGCGTGGAAAAGCGTCACCGGGTCGCTGCCGCTCAATGTGACGATTCTGATCGAGGGCGAGGAAGAAATCGGCTCAAAGAATTTCGGCCCGTTTCTCGATAAGCACAAAAAAGACCTCGCCGCCGATTTCGTGCTCGTCTGCGATACCGGCATGTGGGATCAGAACACGCCCGCAATCACGACATCGCTGCGCGGCCTCGTCTATGAAGAGGTGAAGATCAAGGCCGCGAGCCGCGATCTTCATTCCGGAATTTTCGGCGGCGGCGCGCAAAATCCGATCCGCGTGCTGACGCGTATTCTCGGCGGCCTGTTTGACGACAACGGCAAGATTACCATTCCCGGGTTTTACGATGGCGTGAAGGATTTGCCGCCGGATATTCTGGCGCAGTGGAAGGGCTTGAATCTGACCGCCGACAGTTTTCTCAAGCCCATCGGGCTTTCAGTTCCCGCCGGTGAGAAAGACCGTCTGCTGATCGAACAGATTTCGTCGCGGCCGACCTGCGACATCAATGGTATTGTTGGCGGCTACACGGGCGAAGGCTCGAAGACGGTCATTCCCGCCGAGGCGTCGGCCAAGGTTTCGTTCCGGCTGGTCGAAGGACAGGAGCCTGCCAAAATCCGAAAGGCGTTCCGCGAATTCGTCACGTCGCGCCTGCCTGCTGACTGCACGGCCGAATTTCTCGATCACGCCGGTGCGCCGGCAATCGCTCTCGACTGGGGCATGAAACCGCTTGCGGCAGCCAAGCGCGCGCTGACGGACGAGTGGGGCAAGGAAGCTCTGCTGATCGGTTCCGGCGCGTCGATCCCGATTGTCGCTGACTTCAAGAAAACGCTCGGGCTCGATACGGTATTGATCGGCTTCGGTCTGGAAGACGACAATATCCATTCACCGAACGAGAAGTACGACCTCAAGAGCTTCCACAAGGGCATCCGCTCGTGGGCGCGAATTCTTGCGGCGTTTGCGGACGCGCCCCGTTAGCTTCGCCTGAGCTGATCGATATAGGCTGCGGTTTCCGGCGGAAGACTGCGAAGCCCCTGTTTGCCGGCTTTCAGCAGGATCGGTTGCAGTTTCGACCCGACGAGATAGCCGGGCTCGCGCCCCGCCGGAATGACGCGATCGAACACCAGCACCAGCGTTACGGCAACAAGTCCGATGCGGACTGCGCCGAGAACGGCTCCCAGCAGTTGATCCGGTAGGCTTCGGGCGGGGCCGACGGCTTCGTCAATCGAAAATCGCAGCAATGCGCCCAACGCGTAGCCGACGGCGATAAACACACAAATGAAGATGAATGACTTGAGGTCTGTCGAAATATCGAAGCTGCCCGCAAGGCCTTTGGTAATAAACGCTGTTAGAAAAACGGCAATCGGTGCCGCCGAGATATATCCGAGAATGGTTGCCGCGCTTCGGATGATGCCGGCCCGGAAACCAACGACGATCGCGACGATGGAGATGAGACAGATCGCAGCATCAAAGGTGTTCATGCACGGTATCCGGTGGCTTTTGCATTCAAGCACTAGCGGGCGCGCCTTAGCGAAGTGTTGACGCGAGGACGCAAAACTTAGGAACCCTCTTTGTGACAAGCAAAAACGCCGCCCGGAATTGGGCGGCGTTTGGATTCGATGTCAGTGTAGAGGCTGACGACGCTGAAATTATGCTGTCGCGTGCCGCTGTCAATGCCTATGGCGCGGGAATAGCGAGCAGGCTTGCAATGCTGCTGCCGCGGATGTCGTAGACCCGCGCGAAGATCACGTCGTCGCGCTTGATCTCGACGACGACGGGCGCGTTGAGGCCCTTGCAGTAGAATTCACCAAGCGTCATGGCGAAGTCCGCGGCATGACTGTCCCATCCGATCGCGAAGTCAGGCCCAAGTGCAACCTGTGCGGGGCGTTGAGGTCCGCAAACAGCGACGCGCCACTTGCGGTTTTTAGGCGGAATCTCCTGCCGCTCGACGATCTGCTCGCGCAGTCCTTCGGATGCCTGCTTCAGCGCAAGGCCCCAATAGTCCAGCATGTAGCGATCGTCTGCGCCGCGCACAGATCCGGCAATGTGATTGAAGTGGGTGTATTGATAAGGATGCAGCCGGATCATTTCTGTCAACGGCAGCGAAAGCCCGAAAGCGATCAGCACGACGAAAGCTGCCTGCGCCTTTCGGCTGCGGTTCTTGAGCCAGTCCGAGGTCGATGCAAATCCGACGCCTGCGAGCACGGCCATCGGCGGAATCACAAACACGAAATGGCGGATGCCATTGTAGAGCGCGGGCCGCTTCACCATCGCGATGAACAGCGGAAGCAATGCCGCAAGCGTCAGCAACAGCAGCACGGTTTTGCGCTTCGGATCGGATTGCGGTCTCCAGACGACGACAGCGGTCGTCAGAACGCCGGCAGCCAGCAGCGCGAGCATGACTTCGGGAAGCTGCAACGCGAACAATGTCGGCAGATACGACCACGGCATGTCGGGGACTGACACGATCGCGCCGGCGAACAATTCCTTCCACGGCTTCTCGAAGAAATGCGAGAAGTAGGTCAGCGCCTTGAATGGATTTGTCGTGTCGATGATCGACCACGGCCAGACCAATCCCATGATGAGATAGCCGAGCAGAAGACCGGGCAACAGCACGTAGGCGACATGTGCGAACCGGTGAGTTGCCTCACGCCAGCCATGTGTGCGGACATCGGCAACCCACATCGGCATGAATGAAATCAGCGCATAGATCAGTGCGAGCCCGCCGAGAATCCGCGAACCGAGCGACAATCCGGCACCCAGACCGACAATGAGAATCGTGTGCGGTGATGGCGCGGGATATTCCTGCGCCAGCCGCACGAGGCCGAGCATCAGGACGATCATCGCGACCGCGAAAGGCGCGTCCTTTGGGTTCATAAACATGTGCCCGTAATAGATCGGACAGAGCGCCAAAATCAGAAGCGCCGCCACGCCGCCAACTGGGCCGGCGACACGCCGCGCCAGCCGCCATGTGACGCCAAGGCCGACGATGCCGACGATTGCGCCGAGCAATCGCCGCGTCTCGAAGAGTTCAAGCGGGATAATCTTATGCAGAAGAGCTGCGGCCATATCGAAGCCGCCGCCGTACATGTAAAGGTTTGCGAAGGTGAGTGCGCTGGTATCGGTGAATCCGCTGCGAAACATCTTCAGCAGCAGATCGGCATACTCGGCATGGGTGTAGTCGTCCCAGCCGAGACCGTAGTCACGGAAGGTCAGGCTTGCGACGATCGCAACGACCGCAAGCACGGCCAGAGCGATATCGTCACAAGTCTGCTCAATCGAACGCCGCGACGGCGTTTCGAAGGCCGATGTTGTGATGGATGACATGTCCGCTAGTAAACCTGGTATCCCCTGAACCGATGCTGAATGCAGCTCGGCTTTCTTCCCCTGGAACAATGTATCGCAGTTGTTCGTTCAAGTAATTGGCAATTGTGGCGCAAATCCCTGATGCATCGCAGCATTCGGCATTTAGCGTAAAAATCCCAATTTTTTTCCGGTTTGTGTCTGGTTTCGGACGAATGATGGCCGCAGCCGTATCCACTGTAAGTCGTAACTTTCGTTACGCATTCGTACTGAGAGGCATGCGAAAATTACTAATTGGTAACGCTATCGGGATGACAGTATCATGATCTGGCTGAGTAAGACGCTGCAAGTGCAAATAGCGTCCGGGTGGAGTTTGTAATGATTGCGTTGTTGATCGGCGGAACGGTCGTTCTGTGCGTGGGCGTCCTGACGGTTGTTTTTGGAATCCCGATCAAGGAATTCAGCTTCGGAAACACGATGATCCTGGCAGGCGCGGTGGTTGCATGCACCGGCCTCGTGCTGATGGGTTTGTATTTCGTCGGCCGCGAACTCCGCAATCTGACACGCAGACTTGAGTTGGGTTTGCCTGTTCAGGCACCTGTGGCGGGTGCGCAGCGCGATGCTGGGCGTGGAAGAATTGCCGCCGCTCCGCAGGTGCCGTCGAAGCCCAAAGCGATACGTCAGCCGCCGCGCGCTGAGATGCTTTTCCCGCGTGACCCGCAGACAACCGACTTTGACAGCTTTGACGCCGAGGCCGACCACGCGTCGCCTTTGCCGTCCGCCAATTCACCCTCGCTATCCGCCCCATGGCAGGACGAGCCGCCGGTTCGCACGCGCACATCCGCCGATGTCGGCGAGCGCGGGCGCCGCGACGTTCCCTTCTCGATGCGGCGGCGAGAAGACGAGATGGGCGATATGCCGGGTGTGGCGGATAGCCCGCCGCTTCGCAATGGCCGCAGCGCACCGCGACGGGGAGACGCTGCATCGGTCTCAATCGTCAAATCGGGCGTCGTGGATTCGATGGCCTATTCGCTCTACTCGGATGGATCGATCGAGGCGCAATTGCCGGAAGGCATGGTGCGCTTTTCGTCAATCGACGAATTGCGGTCCCATCTCGACCAGCGTCACTGACCGGGCTCTCGTCTTATTTTCCCTGGAACGAACGATTTAGTACGGGCAGCGTTTTGCTTGTCACGTTCGCAGTATTGCGCCAATAATTCCCAAGTATAGACGTTGGCACGCGGGCTGGATGTTTGCCAAAATGTCGTGCGGTCGTGCGACGGGAAGATCAAACGATGAGCGATAACAATCCCAAGGGGTTCGTCGACCTGACGGCATCGATCGTGTCTGCCTATGTCAGCAACAACACGACGACTGCTGCGGAAATTCCCGGATTGATAAGTCAGATTCACGCCGCACTTCAGCGTGTCGCCAATGGCGGTTCGGATACCGCAGGTGAACCGGTGCGGCCGGCGGTATCGTTGAAGAAGTCGATCACGCCGGACTATCTCGTATGTCTCGAAGATGGCAAGCGTTTCAAATCGCTGAAGCGGCATCTCAAGACGAAATATAATATGAGTCCGGAGCAGTACCGCGAGAAATGGGGATTGCCGGCTGACTATCCGATGGTTGCACCCAATTATGCGGTTACGCGCTCCAATCTTGCGAAGAAAATGGGCCTGGGCCAGCAGCGGCGCGGGCGGAAGTGATCCAGTGCGGTTCACCGTATAGGAATATTTCCACAATTGCTGCGATTTGAGAGTCAAGCCTTCTTTACTTAAATTATTTTCCGAGGACGGCTATCCCCGCCGGCAGATGCTCCGGCTAGGATGTAGGTATAAATTCCCAAATATCTAGTTGACACCACAACGTACAAAGGCTAGCATTTCCTCATCAATTTGAGGTTTTTGCTATGCCCAACGCCTTTGACGCCCCGCATTTCACCAACGAAGCCGCAGCCCGCGAACTGATCGAAAGCATCCGTTGGCCGCATGGTCCGGTTTGCTCTCACTGTGGCGTTGTGAACCGCGCCTATCAGGTGAAGGGCCGTGCCGGTCTCTACCGTTGTGCCGAACGGCTTTGCCGTAAGGACTTCACCTGCACGACTGGCACCGTCATGGAGCGCAGCAAGATTCCGCTGCACAAGTGGATGATGGGCTTCTATCTGATGAACGCCAGCAAGAAGGGCGTATCGGCTCATCAGCTTCATCGCGCACTCGGCATCACCTATCAGTCGGCATGGTTCATGGGTCATCGCATTCGTGAAGCAATGACCAGTGGCGGCTTGATGCCCGTTGGCGGTCCTGATGGAAGCGGCATTGTTGAAGTTGACGAAACGTATTTCGGTCCGACCGCAGAAGCCAAAGTCTCAAAGCAGCGCAAAGGCCGTCCCTACAATCCTCGCGGGTCGCGTGGCCCTGCAAATAAGCGCGCGATTGTCGCGCTCGTTGAGCGAGGCGGATCGTTGCGCTCGTTCCATGTTGCGAACGCCGACAAAGCAACCGTCAACGCAATCATTGCCGCAAACATCAAACCAGAAGCGCGGGTTTTTACAGACGAAAGCCGTCTCTATGCGGATGTTGAGGCGCAGTTTGCAGAGCATCAGACCGTGCGACACTCGGCGAAAGAATATGCGCGTGGCGAAGTTCACACCAACACGATTGAAGGCTCATTCTCAATCTTCAAACGTGGTATGAAAGGTGTCTATCAGCATTGCGCCGAGAAGCATCTGCACCGCTATCTCGCGGAATTTGATTTTCGCTACAATCACCGCGTCGGCTTAGGCTACAGCGACATTGACCGCACTAAAGCAGCCATCAAAGGTGTCGAAGGCAAGCGATTGACCTACCGACAACCTCACTGATCCGTTCAATGCATTTGTGGCTGCACGAGCGCGACGTGCACTAATTAGGAACTTACGAAAGAAAAGAAAATGAAACGAACCATCAAGTTAAGCGGGGAGTTCGATAGACCCATAGAGTTACAGGTAATTCAGGAGGCGGATGCTGTGCGAAACGGCGATTCTATCGACCTAACATTCGCAACCTTGGTCGATCTTAATCCAGAAGTATTCCGCGCCGCTATCATGCCATCTCAAGCGCGGAAGTTGCTGGAGCGATTGACGTTAGCTCTCAACGCTTAAATCTATTTGCGCTTCTTATTGGGCTTTTTTGATTGCGCCGGTACGCCTTTTGGACCCATGCTTTTCAGTGGTTTGGGTTTTGTGTTCACCGCCGATTTGAGCGCGGCCATGAACCGGGTTTGCGCTTCTTTCTCGCTGTATTCTTCGTTAGGTTTGGTGGGCATGAAACTCCCCTCAGACGAAGATAAATGGCCCGATTATTTGCCGGGGCCGAAAAGCCACTTGGCGGCGCTCGGCGTTATTTCCCTCACTTATGGCTTCCTAGAAGAATTTTTTCAACTTCTGTTCGCAGATGTGACTGGGATGAACCGCGATCAAGTCACCGCGCTTTTTCAACGACTCCCAAACAATAACCGAACCAAAGTGATGCGCGAACTTCTTGAGAAATCGACGATCCCGGCGAACATAAAAGAATTGGTCATCCACTTCGTAAAGGGGTTTGAAATTTGCGCCGAAAACCGCCACGGCTTGATGCATTCGCGATCAGGCGGCATTGCTAGAGGCATATCGTCTAACGATCATTACGGATTCGTTTTTACGAAAAACACAAAGTCTGGAACGCCCATGATTTCATTGCCGTCGCTGGCCGATCTGCGAGCCATCGCAGATGCGATGAATGAATATGCAATCTTCGGTGCTTGGGTCGGTCAGGCGATCAACAGCGCGCGCATTACTTCGATGCCAGTGGACTCTGTTTGGCTGCCTCCATCGCTAAAAAAACCCGCTCTGCCACCGTCTCTGGACTGGCAATCGGAAAAAGATTTTCAAGCAAATCAGCCCCGACCGCGATCATTTCCGGCGTAACTAAAACCCCGGTTTCATCGTCATTTTCGAGCGCGCCAGACATGGAAAACGCCTCCTGTTGTTAGGGGCACCATATCTGGGCTTTGTGGTGTTATCAAGATATTTGGGTATAAATTCCTAGTGAGGCCGTTATGCTGCATCCCGTTCTGCATTCATCAAACCCTTCAGCCAAAACTGTTTCCGGGCGTGCCGAGCCGGAACGCTGCTGCACGCGGATCGTCGTCCTGGTCGCCGCGGATTTTGGTGTGACGGCAGCTGAGATTTGGCAAGCATCGCGAGGCTCACCGCAGGCAGTGTTTGCGCGTCAGGTGGCGATGTATCTCGCGCATACCGCGTTGGGATTGAATTTCGCCGAAGTTGGCACTTGTTTTAGCCGCGACCGCACCACGGCAGCGCATGCTTGCGGCGTTGTCGAGGATCGTCGCGACGACATTTGGTTCGACTGCCGTATTGCTGCGCTCGAACTGTCTTGCCGTGCTCGGATTGAGGACGCGCGATGAAAAAGCAACGCCGCGCGCGCAAGGCAACGGTGCCGAAACCTCATTCGCCTGTTGTGCCGACCAATGAAGCCGTCGACGCGTTTCGTGGACAGCATCTCGACCTGACCATGCGTCATCTGATGACGGAGCATGGTGCAACGTCCGTTCTCATCAACGACAGCGAAAGTCCGCTGGCGTGGCTCGCCAGCCGAAAAGGCCGCGACGGACGCCCGCTGATCGGCCCGGATCAGTTTATCGCCGGCGAAAAGCTGCGCGCGGATTTCACGCGCGGACAGTTGTCACCGCGCATCACGTCAAGCTGGTCGGGTATCGGCCGCACGCGCGGTGCAAGCGGCGGCGCCGGAGAAATGACCGACCTTGTCGTCGCGTCGCGCCAGCGCGTGCGATCGGCGCTCGAGGCATGCGGGCCGGAATTCGCGGGATTGCTGATGGATGTTTGCTGTTTTCTGCGCGGGCTCGAAGACATCGAGCGCGAGCGCGGCTGGCCTTCGCGTTCGGCCAAGGTCGTGCTGCAACTGGCGCTGGACCGGCTTGCGAGGCATTACGGATTCAAGCCGAGCGCGAATAACAGTACGCAGATTCGTACCTGGCTTTCGGACGACGTCGCATTTACGACCTAGTCTGTTTACGACGCAGCCGCGAGCGTATCGCGCGCATCGCGGCGAATCCGTTCGATCATCGCGCGCAGACCGTTGGATCGCTGCGGCGTCAAATGTTCGCGAAAGCCGAGTTCATCGAATACGGCGATTGGATCGGAATCGGCAATCTCGCGAGCGGTCTTGCCGGATTCAAGCGCCAGCAGAATGGCGATCAGCCCGCGCACGATATGCGCGTCGCTGTCGCCCTTAAAATGCAGAACCGGCTCTTTTGAATTGCTGCGGTCCACCGCGCGCGTCAGCCAGACCTGGCTAGCGCAGCCCTGCACTTTGTTTTCCGAATTGTGGTCTTCCTCCGGCATGGGTTCGAGCGTGCGGCCAAGCTCGATGACATAGCGGTAGCGGTCATCCCACTCCTCCAGCAGCGCGAAGTTGTCGCGGATTTCATCGATGGTCGTCATGGCAGCCGAATCCCGTCCTGCCACGCTTATATGAGGTTGCCGGCGTCCAAAAGCGAGAGTTATTGCAGGATCGGAGCCTGCCATTCCATATGCAAATCCGCTGCGTGCTGCACATCGTGCGGAACTGCGGAATGCGCGATGGCGCCGATCGAGCCCGTATGGTCGGGAGCCTTCTTCGCGGTCTTGCCGGTATTTTCACGCGCCGGGCGCACATCCTGACGGCCGTTCAAGTCCTTCACGATCGTCTCTTTGACCGCGATGGTTTGCGGTGCCTTCTTTTCGACGACGCCGTCAGCGGCTTTTTTCTCGGTGATGTAATCATAGACCATCTTTGCGCCGGCCTGCGCGCGCTGGCTCATCACGGTCGCGGCCTGACCGCCGATCTCGCATGCGGTGGGCTGGCGGGTGCAGAACTGGGCCATGTCGGAGACGGCGGCGGTTGCTGCCGAGACCGCGTCGGTCGCGGCGACCTGAGGTATCTTGTCGGTATCCGGGCTTTTGGCGAGCGGCAACAGCGCGAAGACCACCATCAGCCAGAAAGCCATGCGAAGCAGAAAGAACATCGAAAACCCCGTCGTCGATCCCATTGCGATTGAAGCCGCAATCGACCCTCTGCCTAACAGGCCGTTTTTAAAACTTGCGTATTTGCCGCGCCTCAAATCTGCATAAAATTTGAATCGTTCCATTTGCCGTAAATTTTCGATTGACGATTCCGGGTGGTTTGCAACCCGGCGAGTCGGAAATTTTCGCCGCGCCGGAGCATGCACACTTTTGAAACCATATTCATCGCGATGCAGAAACTTCGCGTTCACCATTCCGGATGAATGCGCACGGAAATGCCTGCAAATCCTCGGCTTCTGACGCCGGTAAATGCTTGCGGCGGCGCGCCTTAGCGTTCGCTTAAGTTCGCTCTGACACGATCAGCCAACGAAAAAAGGGGGCGTTGCGGCCACTGCCTTTATTGGGTGTGCCGAACGTGAGAATGACGTGACAGTGCTCGGGATTATCCGCGACCATCTGGATTCGCTGCTGCATCCGTCCGCTCGCCAGGACGCGATGACAAGCGCGCGCCATCGCGCATTCATCGCTCCGCGTTTGTTCGGAAGTCTCGCTGCGCTTGCATCGCTGCCGGTATACCTCGCTGTGCGCGGCGCGCCGCAGGAAATCGAAGTGATGGTGTTCGCGTGGCTGATCGCACCGATTCTCATTTCATACTTCCTTTCACGTACCGGCCGCTTTGAGAGCGCGCAAATCCTGTCGTCGCTGTCGCTGGCGGCGGTGGTGCTCGCTGTCTGCATCAATACCGGCGGCATTTCCTCGTTCGCGGCGATCTGGCTGATCGCGGTTCCGCTCGAAGCGGCGTTGTCGGCGTCGCGGCGCGTTGTCGGCACTGCTGTGGCGCTTGCGCTCGGCTGTGCGTTGATCCTCGTTTCGGTCGAAGCGTTCGGGATGTTGCCACCATCCAAGGTGCCGGCGGATATCAGTTCGTTGTTCGAGGCGCTCGGTATTGCGTCTGCGACGATTTATGCATCCGCTCTGGCATTCGGCGCGGAGGCGCTGGCGCGCACCAGCAAGAAGCTGCTCGATGAAGAAGAAGAGCGTTATCGCCTTCTGACGCGCAATATCAGCGATGTGATCTCGCGGCACGGCCGCAACGGTGCCGTGCAGTTCATTTCGCCGGCAGCCGAAGCATTGATCGGCGCGCCGAATGCAAGCCTCCTCGAACATGGCCTGTTCGACCGCGTGCATGTTGCTGATCGCCCCGCGTATCTGACGGCGCTTTCGGAAGCCGCCCGCAGCGGGGCCGAGCGAAGCGTTGAATTCCGGCTTCGTCGTGAAACCGTGCAGGAGGGGCGGGCTCGCCTGGCTGCTGCCGAGTTCATCTGGATTGAAATGCGCTGCCGGCCGATCGACGGCGCATCGCATACTAAGGGCGATGGCGAAGTTGTCGCGGTGATGCGCGACGTGACGGATCGCAAGCAGCAGGAACAAGCCATCATCGCAGCACGTATGGAAGCGGAGCGCGCCGGGGCGTCGAAGTCGCGCTTTCTCGCGACCATGAGCCATGAATTGCGCACGCCGCTGAACGCCATCATCGGATTTTCCGAAATGATGCTCCACGAGCAGGAGCTGCAGCTCGACGCCGCACGCCGTCAGGAATACGCCAAGCTCATCAACGAATCCGGGCAGCACCTCCTGTCTGTCGTCAATGGCATTCTCGACATGTCGAAGATGGAAAGCGGCAATTTTGAAATTCTGCCGGAGCTGTTTTCGCCGCGTGAATCGCTTGTGAGCTGTTGCAATCTCATGGTGCTGAAGGCGCGTGAAGGCGGCATCGACATTGTCACGCGCGCGCCTGCCGATCTCCCACAAATTACGGGCGATCCGCGCGCATTCAAGCAGATCGTACTCAATCTTGTTTCTAATGCGATCAAGTTCTCCGACCGCGGCGGCAAAGTGACCGTCGAAGCCTGCATCGAGGGCTCGCGGCTGGTGATGCGTGTCATCGATACTGGCGTCGGCATCGGTGCGGACGATCTTAAGCGCATCGGCGATCCGTTTTTCCAGGCCGGCAAGACCTATCAGCGCCGCTACGAGGGCACAGGTCTCGGACTTTCCATCGTCAAGAGTCTCGTGGCACTTCATGGCGGCGAACTGAGAGTCGATAGCAAGATCGACGAAGGCACCACGGTTGCCATCGCATTGCCGATCGTGTTCTCGCCGCCGCTGGCCGATTCCTCGAGCAATATCGCAACTCTCGCGCCATTGCCGCGCGCTGAACCTCAAGATATGCAGGTGAAGAAACGTGCCTAGACAGATCATTGTGGACGACGAAAAGTCTCGCCGCCGCCGGCGTGCTGCTGCGGTTGCCGTCGAACCCGAGCGCGGGTTCGTCATGCGTGTATTGCTCCACAGCCCAAAGGACACGCTGGCGGGAGCCGCAGCCTTGATCGTTGCGCTTGGCATCATTTCCAATGCTGTATTCCTCCAGCCCGGCAGGCATCCCGCGCCGATGTTCGGAGCAGCACCCTCAGCTCCGCCGTCCGCGGCTGCGACAACACCTGTAACGACTCAAGCGCCGATACCTCGGGTTCGGCCGAACGATGCAGACCTGCGCGCTGAAGTAAAACCGGTGGAGGCACCCGCTGCGAAACAGGCTGCACCTGCTGCGAACGCGACGCCTCGTCCCCCGGCACCGGTCCCTGTCGCGAAGAGCGATCCCGTCGGAGACCTGATTGTTTCGACCCGTCGTGTCGCTGCGATCCAGCGAGCGCTGACTGAATACGGCTATGGCCAACTCAAGCCGACGGGCGTGGTCGGGCCTGAAACGACGGCTGCAATTCAGAAATTCGAGCGTGATCGCAAACAGCCGATCACCGGTCAGATTTCGGATCGTTTGATTCGCGATCTCACCGTGCTCACCGGCCGGTCGATGGAGTGACGAGGGCGTGCTGGCGCCGCGCATGGCGCTGGCCTAGCGTCTCTGCATGAGACTCAAGACAGCGATATGGGTGGCCGGTTATCTGCGCCGATGTCAGGGCGCGGGTATTTTCGGCGTTGTGCGCAAACGCGGCGCTGAAGAAGCGGGCGCGGTGTTCGTAAAAATCGCACTGATGGACGGCAACGCACTACTCTTCGTGCCCGCACCACAATCCGCTTACGACGACAGCAGACCTGTCGAGCGCGTGTTTACCCAATCGCCGCCGCAGCCTGCCGAGGAAAAGACCATCGACGCACGCCTTGCGAAGGAAATCAATTTCGATCCTGACGTTTGGATCATCGAAGTCGAGGATAAGGAAGGCCGCCACTTCCTCGATCTTGCAAAAAGCTAGATCAGCCGCGCGACGTGTTGCGAACAGGCGTTTGCGTTGCGGGCTGGACCGATGGCCGCGTTTGTGTCGCGGCAGGTCGTGCGCGCTGCCGTTCGTCGTCGTAGAGACCGGAGCGATATTTCGCGCGCGTGCTGGCCAGCGACGCACCGCGCCACGCCGACAGCAGGATCAGCGCGGAACGCTCGGTGATCTGGTCGTACAGCCGAGCCAGGCGATAGACGTCCATCACCGACGATCCGAGCACCGGATTGAGAAACAGCAATACGCGCTGAAAAGCGTCGGCCGGCATGTCGAGAACCCGCATCGCGCAGGCGAGTGGCTCGCCACCGCGATCCTTCACGATCTGGTCGGCGACTTTCGCCGTCAGAATGAGCGCGTCGGCGAGTTCAGCGGTGAAGCCGGCAGCGTCACGCGCCATCGCGTGTTTTTCGAGGGCGGGCAGGGCGCGCGCGGCGCGGCGCGGATCGACGCGGGTCGAAGGCTTGAGCGGCGCGTCGGTCAGGCCGTGCAGAATATGAAACCGCTCGGACGCATTGGCCGCAACGAACATGTCAATCAATTGCGATGCGTCGCTTGGCTTCATGGAAAGCGTCGGCGCAGTCGTCGCCTGCGGTGCGGCGATGAATTCAGCTTCCGGCTCAGGTTCGCTCTGGCTGATCGGCGGGCTTTCGACGTAGTGTGACAACCGCTCATCGAGCTTGGTGCGAAGACCGAGCTTCCATTGCAGTTCGCGCGGCGTGTTGGGGTAGATCGAAAGCCGCGCGCTGACAGCGGCGCGCGTCGCATCGTCTACCTCGTCGATCACACGTGACGCCAGTTCGACGAACTGGCGGTCCTCGTCGCGCGAATGTGAAGGCGTCTGCACATAAAGATCGGTCAGCACGCGCAGCAGCGTCGGGCGGATATCGACGCCCTCGCGCCGGGAAAGAGTCATCAGGCCGTCGAAGCCGTGAAACATCGGGGGTGTCGTCATGCCGGATACGCAACTGGGGGTGAATCTCAGCCCGACGTTATCCATCGCTTCTTTAATAACCCGTTAACCATGCTTCGCCTTAATAACCCTGTGCTGGCGGTCCCAATTTGAGAAGGGCCGGCCCGGCCCGGAGAGAGTGAAATGGGGATCATTGTTGAATTTCCAGCGGATGCAGCCTCGCGGCGCGCTGCGCCGGCTGTCGAAGGGGATGTGACGGCAACCATCCTGATACTTCCCTCGGTCCGCATCGAGCGGCACGCCGAAGAAACCTCCGGCGGCTCTGGGCCAGAGCAGGGCACGGCACCGGGCCGTCCTCGCAAGCGCCGGGCGCGCTCCTGAGCAAGAGCTCGATTGAGATTCGGCGACGCGCGCCGGAATAGAAGTTCGCAGCGCAGTCAGGTCACGATGTGCAACCCGCTTTACATTCTGCCCTTCGTTGCGGGCCTTGCTTGTCCAAGCGGCGATTTCGACCGCACGCGCGATTCATTTTATCATGAAGACATGCACGCCTGGGTCGGCGGCGAGGCGACGCAGAGTCTCGGCGGCATTCCCTCGCAGTTTCAATTGACCGACTACGAGCGCAATCTGCGCGATCTTGCCTACTACTTTATCCAGCCGCCGCATTCGCGCCCGGCATGGAAAGCCGTCTTCGGCGAATACACCTCGATCCCGTCGCCTTGGCGGCAGAATGTCGTCTTTGATCGCACCGCCTACGGGCGGCGCATGATCGACGAGCCTCATCGCTCGCAGGTTTCGGCCTATGCAGGGTTGATCGAAGACGTTCGCAATGACGGCGTCATGCTCGACCGGTTTCTGCCCGTCGCGGTGCAGGTCAACGATCTCGACATCAAGCGTAACAAGGCACTGAGCTACATCACGGAACTGTCTCCGCGCGAGTACGGCGATGCGCAGGCGCGGATGCGGGAAAACGTTCTTGTCGTCCAGTGGGCGCAGCAGTGCTTGCAGCAGCGAGTTGCGGCCTATCGCTGGGCGCTGGAGCGTCTTGTCATTCAGGCGCCGGATCCGATGGCGGCGGATGCCGACCGGTTGATCGCTCAGCTGTCTGAACGTGCGTCTGCGGCATGGACAACCGCGCCTGCGGTGGTCGGGCGCGTGCTGCGCGTCGGCGGGTAATCTAATTTTTCCGCTTATCGTTTTGCTTGTGGCGTATCCGTCTGCACACTGCATGTCGCAGCTGCGAGCGAGATTTGTGCCTGAACGAGCAGGCCGGGCTCCGGCGCAAGCGCCTTCATCACGATCAGACCGGTGATGCTCGGGGAATCGATGATGAGGCGGTCGGCAGAGGTGACGTCTTCTTCTTCCGGCAGGTCGTTGTGCTGGGCTTCGGTCATCAGGTCGAGTTCAATGACCTTGCGTCCGGCGGAACGGTCGTTGATCGCGTAGTAGGCGATTTCGCTTCGCGTATAGAACGACACCGACGTGTAAGCCTGACTGACCGGCACCGTGACCTTGATCGGTCCCTTCGAGAGATCGTAGCGGCACACGGCGCTCGCGAATGCGGGATCCATGAACGGCATCGGCGCGTCGTTCGGCGTCGGCTGCGGAATTTGCGCGACCGCGTTGACGGGTGTTTTGGGCGCGAGACGCGAATAGGCATCGAGTGACGCAACGCGCGGCAATGTCAGAACGCTGACAAGATGCACAACGCCGCCGAGCAGCACGCCTGCAAGAATAGCGAATACCCAGCGGATCATGAGCAGCCCGCCGTCGCGATGGAAGGCATCGGCGCGTCCTTTTGCGAACGTGTCGCGACGCCGACAGGCGTGTCGTAAAGGCGGAGCATGAGCTGGTATCGGTCGAGGCCGCCGGTGGGAATCCAGTTGCCGGCGCGCGAGCGTGCAGCGATCCGCAGTTCAAATGCGCCGTCGGACGAACGGACGATTTCCTGACTCGTGAAGCCGTAGCGTTGCAGCGAATTGGCGACGAGTTGCCCTTTCGGGTCGTAAAGCGTCAGCGTCCAGAATCGCGCTGCCGGGGTCACGCCTTTGACGATGACATCGCAGCGTCCATCCAGCGCGCGCCCGGAATCGTCCGTCGTTGCGGTGAAGGTCACACCGTCGCCGGTACCGATGGGGAGTTCGCCGCTGCGCGCGATCGCTGCGCGCGAGTAGGGATCGATTCCGCTCGTGCCGGTTTTCGGACGTGCGGTCCATGCGCCGATGGTCACGGTGCCGACATTGACGCCTCGCATCGCGGTTGTCCACGTCAAGCCGAGTCCCACGGCGGTCGCTACAACCATCGTGACAAGGGAGAGAATTATCAGCCGCACGGGAACAACGTCATGATGCGCGGATCAGTTTTTGCGCGGCGCGGATGCCGCAGTCTCCGGCGCGGCCGAAGCCACATTTTCCGGAAATGTCACCGACGCTGGCGAGGCCGGTTTTGACTGTTCAAGCGAAGAGGTTTTGCCGGTCGTGACAGTCGCTGTTTTCGACGCATCCTCGAACAGCTTTTCGACGCGCACCAGAATGTTGGCACCCTTGCGTGTGAGAATTGGCGGCGGGCCGGTATTCGCAACGACAGCGCGTGCGCCCGGTGCGGTGGCGATGATCGCCGCCTGCGGCCGCCGCACGCCTGCGCCGATACCGGCAATCTCCTTGATCTCCACACCCTGATGCGCGACGACCATCACGTCATGCCAGGTCTGAGCCGGCAGCGATCCGCCGGTCATGCGGTTGGTGGGTGAGTAATCGTCGTTGCCGTACCAAACCGCCATCGTGAAATTGCCGGTGTAACCGACGAACCATGCGTCGCGATAGGAGTTGGTCGTGCCGGTTTTGCCCGCGGCGGGAATTCCGTCGAGCTGCGCGCGCCGCGCCGTTCCTTCTTCGACGACATGGCTCATCATGCCGGCCATATCGGCGGCAACGGACGCGGGAATGGCTTGTGTCGGTTTCGGGCCATCGCGATCCCAGCGCCACACGAGATCGCCGGCACCGGTGCGAACCTCGAGCGCGGCGTGGGGAACAACGGCTTTTCCCTTGTTGGGGAAGGTCGCATAGGCGACGGCGTGTTCGATGACGCTGACTTCATCCGAACCGATCGGCAGCGACGGCGTGTCTGGCAATGGTGCTTTCAGACCGAATTTGCGCGCAGTCGCCACGATCATTGCGCGTCCGGCTTTCGGGCCGCCTTTTCCGCCCATCGCAATCGACAGCTTTACCGGAATGATGTTGATCGAGCGTGTGATCGCTTGTGTGAGAGTCACCGGGCCTGAGTAAGAATGGCCGTAGTTCTGCGGGCACCAGTTGCCGATGCACACGGGTCCGTCGACCACAATCGACTTCGGCGTGAAGCCGTTCATCAGCGCCGTCGTGTAGACATACGGTTTGAAAGACGAACCCGGCTGGCGCATGGCGTCGGTCGCGCGGTTGAACTGGCTTGAACCGTAGTCGCGTCCGCCGACCATGGCGCGGACGCCGCCGTCGAGATCGGCCAGCACCAGCGAAGCCTGCGTGGCGTGATAATCCCGGCCGAACTGCCGCAGCTTGTTCTCGACGGTGTCTTCCGCAGCCTTCTGCACATTCATGTCGATTGCGGTGCGCACGACGAACACGCGCTCGGTGTAGCTTTTCGGGAACGTCTGAACGAGCTTGCGCATCTCGTCGAAAGCATAGTCGAGATAATAGTTAGGCGAGATTTCCTCGCGGCGATCAACGGCGACCGCCGGATTGCGGCGGGCGCCGAACACCTGACCCTCTGTCATGAAGCCGGCATCGACGAGGTTATCCAGCACCACGTTGGCGCGTGCGCGTGCGGCCGGCAGGTTGATATGAGGCGCGTAACGCGTCGGTGCCTTGAACAGACCGGCGAGCATCGCGGCTTCAGCCAGGTTCACGTCGCGCGCGGATTTGTTGAAATAGAAATGCGCTGCGCCGTCCACGCCGAAGGTGCCGCCGCCCATATAGGCGCGGTCGAGATAGAGTTTGAGAATTTCGTTCTTGGTCAGGCGCGTTTCGAGCCAGATCGCAAGGAAGGCTTCCTTCACCTTGCGTTCGATCGTGCGTTCGTTGTTGAGAAACAGATTCTTCGCAAGCTGCTGCGTGATCGAGGAGCCGCCCTGCCGCACGCCGCCGGCCTGCGCGTTGGTCAGGAGCGCGCGCGCCGTGCCTGCGATGTCGATGCCAAAATGATCGTAGAAGCGGCGGTCTTCGGTCGCGAGCGTCGCCTTGATGAGATGATCCGGAAAATCCTCAAGCGGAATGGAATCGTTGTGCTTGATGCCGCGGCTGCCGATCGGATTGCCATAGCGATCGAGAAACGTCACTGCGAGGTCGGATTTTTTTAGCCAGTCCTCGTCGGAGGTTTCGCGAAACGCCGGGATTGCCAGCGCGAGCATCAGGATCAGACCGACAAGTCCGATGGTTGCTGCTTCAGATGCGGGTTCGATGAAGACCCAGCGTTTCCAGCGTCCGACATAGAACTTGTCCATGAAGGTCGAGAAACGCTCGTAAAGTTCGCGCAGACCGACAGCGGAGTTGAACAGCGAAGAATCGATGCGCGCATCGACGTCCAGAAAGAAATTCCGGAACCATTTCTTCAGTTCTTTGGGCACGATCTGGCGCACCGGAACCCTTGATCAGATGTCGTGGCGAATGACTCGCCTGAAGAAAGCGCGGCTGAATTATGCGTATCGATTTGCGATATTCCCAAGGCGCTTTACAAGTTGTTTGAGCCGCTCGGGAATCCGCAAATCTTCTAGCCGACCATGGGGCATAAACCAATGGCGCTGCTGGATTTTTTAACCCGAAGGTGAATCTCGGAAGGCATCAATTTTTGCCTCGGAATCGAAGCCGTCAATGACCGCAGCCAAGCGACCGCCATCCGATCAGGCCGGATTCTTCTGGAAAACCAAGACGTTGGAACAGATGTCCGACGGCGAATGGGAAAGCCTGTGTGACGGCTGCGCGCGCTGCTGCCTTGAAAAACTCGAAGACGAGGAGACGGGTCAGATCTATTTCACCCACGTCAGTTGCAAACTTCTGGATGCCGGATTGTGCGTCTGCAAGGACTATCCGAACCGGCAGAAAAAGGTTGCCGATTGCGTGCGGCTGACGCCCGAAAATGTGCGGACCCTGAACTGGCTGCCGCCGAGTTGCGGCTACAGGCTCGTCGCCGAGGGGCGCGATCTTTACTGGTGGCATCCGCTGATTTCCGGCGATCCGAATACTGTGCACGAGGCAGGCGTGTCGGTGCGCGGCAGGGTGTGGGGCACCGAGGACGAGTGCGAAGTCGCCGACCTTGAAGACCACATCGTGAAATGGCCAAGCGTGATTCCCAAACGCGCGCGGCTGAAAAAACGCCCGCTCCCAAAAGCGTGACGCGCCCGTGATACCCTTTGGGCGTGAACCACCCATGCGCGGGTGTGGCTTATGAAACGCGCCGCCGCGCGTTACACATCGCCGTCCCATTCTTTCTTCTTTCGATAACCCGGCCCGATGAGCAGAACCGAACGACATGGCACGGACAGAACCGGCCTGGGCACGGCCGGCGAACGTAACTTGACCGACGACATCGGCGACGAAATTTCGCACATCGCGACCGAAGTGATCGACGTCAGCGATGCGCCGCCGATCGTGCCGGCACCTGCGCTCGACAAGAGCGAAGTGCGCACGATCCTCATCAGCCTGATGCTGACGATGTTTCTTACTGCGCTCGATCAGACCATTGTCGCAACCGCGCTGCCGACCATCGGCCGTCAGTTCAACGACGTGAACAATCTGTCGTGGGTCATCACGGCCTATCTGCTCGCATCGACTGCGGTATCGCCCGTGTACGGCACGCTCAGCGACATCTACGGCCGCCGCGCGATGATCATCACGTCGATGGCGCTGTTTCTGATCGGATCGGTCGCATGCGCGATTGCGCCGAACATGCTGACGCTGATTTTCGCACGCGCCCTTCAGGGTATCGGTGGCGGCGGAATTCTGCCGCTGGTGCAGATCGTGATTTCCGACGTCGTGACGCCGCGCGAGCGCGGACAGTATCAGGCCTATTTCAGTTCGGTATGGGTGTCGGCCGGAATCGGCGGGCCGATTCTCGGCGGCATGATCGCGGAGCATCTGCACTGGTCGGTGATCTTCTGGATCAATCTGCCGCTCGGCATCCTCTCGCTCGCGCTGCTGTTGCCGCGCATGGGAAAGATTCCGGTTTTCCATCGCAGGCGCAAACTCGACTGGATCGGCGGCATCCTACTTATGGCTGCGGCCGTGGTGTTTCTGCTGGTTCTGACATGGGGCGGCAATCGCTTCGCGTGGGCGTCGCCGACGATCGTTGCGATGACCGGTTCGGCAATTGCGCTGGCGCTCGCATTCGTCTGGCATGCGCGTAACACCGATGAGCCGTTCCTGCCGATCCCGCTGATGGGCGGCACGGTCGTGCCTTACGCGATGATCGCCGGCGGTTGTGCGATGGGCGCGATGATCGGTCTCACCGTGCATCTGCCGCTCTACTACGAAGTCGTTTACGGTTTGTCGGCGGCCGAAGCGGGCACTGCGCTCATTCCACTCGTGGCCGTGTCGGTGCTCGGTGCGTGGTCTGCAGGCCGCGCGATGGTGCGCATGGCGCGCTACAAGCGTGCGACGATTTTCGGTGCGACGCTCTCGGCGCTTGCGGCGTTCACGCTTGCAACTGCAACGCCGCTGCCGCTCGTGCCGATGCTTGTGCTGTTGTCTTTGTTCGCAGTCGGTCTCGGCACCGTGTTTCCGCTGAGCGTGGTGTCGATTCAAAACGCAGTCGCGCGCACGCAGGTCGGCACGGCGACGGGCGCGATGAATTTCTTCCGTGCGCTGATGGCGTCGTTCTCGGTTGCGGTGTTCACCGCGATCCTTCTTGCGGTGCTCGGGCGCAATATTTCCATCGGCGTTGAGCAGCATGTCGGCACCAAGCACGCGATCTCGGCGGCCGACATGGCCGTAGCGTTCCGCTATGTGTTCGCGGCGGCAGGTATGATGCTTGCGACTGCGGCTGCGCTTTACACCGTCATGGAAGAACGCCCGCTCGCAGGTCCGGTGAAAAATATTTCGGCGGCAGAACCTGCGGAATAGTTGCCGGCGCGCGCGATTTGCGCTGGCGCGCGCATCGCACAATCGGTTATCTCAGATCATCACGTTCGCATAGCGTGCGAACGCATTCTCAATTTCACACGCTGCATCGTCACGCGGCGAATGGAGCAGGCCATGTCGAAACCGTCCGCTGAACAAATCAAACTCGGTGCGGAAGCCATCGCGTTTTGTATCGCGCGCACTTTGATCGAACGCGATCCGTCGCTGAAAGCGCCGATGCGCGCCAACCTGCGCAAGATGTGGGAGCTGCTCGACGCCAGCGACGACGAGGGCGCCGCCGACATGGTGGAAAGCCTCACCAAAGCCTTGAACGATCCGGCGTTTTTCCGCCGCGAGGGCGCGCGCGGCTGACGCAATGGCGAAACGGTGACGAACTTGGAATCGAATGGCGGAAATGTGGAGCGCGCTTCGCACTCGCGTCATAACCCATGCGTGATTGAGGAACCGGGCCGCGCGCGTTGAAGCCGCACCGTATCGATGATCCAATCGCTCAATTCATTTGGGAGGTTTGCATGCTTCGCGTCGGCTCGATGATCGGTTTTAGTGTTTTCTTGACTGCGTTCGTTACGATGAACGCGCCCGCCAAGGCGGTGAGTTGCACTTACGAAACCTGTATGGCCGCATGTCAGAAGGCCGGTGGCGGCAACAAGCAGGGCGGCTGTTCCGGGTGGTGCGATAAGACCATCCGCGAGCGGCAGCAATCGGGTGTGTGCAAGGCCAAGTGACCTGTCAAGTGACTGGTTTTGCTTCTGAAAAACTAGGAATATAAATCTAGGAAAAAAGTCCTTGACGGCGTGACGCTGCCGCAGTAGGTTTGCGGCATGCTCGATACTTGCGTCTGAGGCCGCCGCGGCGATCTCGCGGTATCGGAACTTCATTCATCGCACGACGTTCATTTCACAGACACGCGCGAACCGCGCAGGCAATGAAATGAGGGCGGCATGGCGACCAAAGCAGCGACCAAGGCACCAGACACAAAACAAACGGTGCGCAGGCCGACGGCGAAATCGGCGGCGGTGAAATCCGGCGGCCGCATCGTCGAGACGGCGCAAGAGGCGCGCAGCGCGGAACCGGGACCGTCGGTGCTGGCGCTGCTGACCGTGAGCACGGTCGCTGCCGTGTTCGTGCTCGGCATCGTCTGGTTTATTTTCTTTCGGGCGTAAGGTGTAGATGTGGATGCCCGCAACACGTGCGGGCATGACGGCGAGATAGCGCGTAACGGATTTCCATTGATGAAAACCCCTTCGTCCAGACCGGCCAAGACGCCGGCCGGGCGAAAAGCCGTGCGCTCTAAAAAACAGCCGCTTTCCAAAAAGCCCTCGCTCTCCAAAAAGCCGGTGCGCGCGAAAATCACGAGCGAACCGCCGCAAAATCTGATTGTCGATGCGGACGACAGCGCCGCCATCGACTCGATTGCCAAGATGACGGCGACTTCGCTCGCATCGTCGCGCACGGTCAACAGGCGGTCTGCGGTCGACCGGCTCGACGATCCGCCGCCGGCCGATTCGCAGTCGTCACTGGTCGAGCGCGTATCGAATGCCATCGAGCGTGAATTGTCGAAAATCGAGACCATCATCGGTGTGGCGCGTGTCGCGCCGGTGCTGCGGACGGAGGCGGAAAGCCGAGCCCGCGTGCTGGCGTCGCTCGCGCGCACGCTGAAGGAGATCATGCGGCTGCGCGAACAGGAGCGCGCGGCGGACGCCGAAATGAAAGCTGCCGATGACGCCATTCCAAGAGATCTCGGCGAGCTTCGATCCGAACTCGCGCGACGCCTGGAAATCCTTGTCGGCGAGGCAACGCGCCTACATCCTGGCGCAACTGAATGAGCGCGAACTGGAATTGCTCGCCGCGAACTGGAAACTGTTCGCGCACGACCATCAGATTCCGCCGCAACGCGCGCCGAACGGCGCGCAATGGCTGATATGGCTTCTGATCGGCGTGCGAGGTGCCGTCAAGACTCGCTCCGGCGCCGAATGGGTGAGGGCGCAGGCGCTCGGACTTGCGCCGCTGGCGGAAGTGCCGATGACGAATATCGCGCTGGTTGGAGAGTTGACGGCCGAATGCGCCGGACTCTGGGGCATTCTTTTGCACGGATTCTGGGTCAAGGATCTCACCGCGATCAACACCATGATCGGCGCGAGCGGGCTTCTGGTGGCCTATTGGGGCTTTCGCTTCGGCGTGCTCGGCGTCTATGTCAGCGGCCGCACGCGCGAGAAAATGGCGCTCGCTACCGGTCAGGAGATGCCCGGCACGCTGGACAAGCTCATCAATAAGGTTGTGAAGAAAAAGTAATCTCGCTCGGTAGCGTTGTTCATTCATCGTTCACCGCGCAACCGTTCATGTTAGTTTCCATGAAACCGGGAGTCCGGGGAGACTGATTTGCGCCTGCTTGTCGTTGAAGACGATCCCGATCTGAACCGCCAGCTCACAACCGCGCTGACAGATGCCGGTTACGTTGTCGATAAGGCATTCGACGGCGAGGAGGGGCACTTCCTCGGCGACAGCGAACCCTATGACGCGGTGGTGCTCGACATCGGCCTGCCGAAAATGGACGGCATTTCGGTGCTGGAGGCATGGCGGCGCAACAAGCGCGTCATGCCTGTGCTCATTCTCACCGCGCGGGATCGCTGGTCCGACAAGGTGCAGGGCTTCGATGCCGGCGCCGACGATTATGTTGCCAAGCCGTTTCATCTCGAAGAAGTGCTGGCGCGGATTCGCGCGCTGCTGCGGCGAACCGCCGGTCACGCCCAGAGCGAACTGACCTGCGGCCCGGTCGCGCTCGACACGCGCACCAATCGCGTCAGCGTCAACGGCAATCACATCAAGATGACGTCGCACGAGTATCGCCTGCTGGCGTATCTGATGCATCATTCCGGCCGCGTGGTGTCGCGCACCGAACTGGTCGAGCATCTGTACGACCAGGATTTCGACCGCGACTCCAACACGATCGAAGTGTTCGTCGGCCGCATCCGCAAGAAACTCGACGTCGACATCATCCAGACCGTGCGCGGCCTCGGCTATCTGCTGACGCCGCC
>JAFKKP010000051.1 GCA_017305515.1 Hyphomicrobiales bacterium | reverse complement strand
GGCCTCGAAATGGAACTGGATGCCGTAGGTGGCGCGGCCGATGCGAAAGGCCTGGTTCGGCGTCATGTCGCTCTCGGCGAGATGGGCGGCGCCGGGCGGCAGGGTGAAGGTGTCGTTGTGCCAGTGGAAGAGCGGCGCGCCCGCGCCGTTGACGGGAACGCTGACGCAAGGATCCGACCACGCGCCGCCGACGTAGACGCCGATGTACGAGCCCGTCCACGACCAGACCGGAGCAACCGGCGCCTTGGTGTAAACCGGCTTTGCCGCCATATCGGCTGCCGACGCAGCGCCGGCGAATGCCAAGCTCGCTGCCGCAACAACGAGAAGAGAAAACTTACGCATTGAAGCCCCCATAACCTTAGCCGGCGCGATTCCGCCGTTTCGATTGTTGAAAAAAGTAACGGGGTACGGAGCCAAGCTCAATCGAATCAAACCAAGTATCGAGGTACCGAGAGCTTTATGGGCGGACTGTGTTGTATGGGTAACAATGCACCTGCGGCCGAAAGCTCTGATTTTTAAAGGCCTTAATCGGGAAACAGCCGTTTACGGCCATTTCACCTCAGGCGGCATCGACGAGAGGATGGAATCGACGTTGCCGCCGGTCTTGAGGCCGAAAATCGTGCCCCGGTCGTAGAGCAGATTGAACTCGACATAGCGCCCGCGGCGGATGAGCTGTTCTTCGCGATCCTTCGGCGTCCATTTCGACTTGAAATTTCGCTGCACCAGCGCCGGGTAAATCTGCGCGAAAGCGCGGCCGACGTCCTGCGTGAACGCGAAATCGGCGTCCCAGTTTCCGCTGTCCAGCCAGTCGTAGAAAATTCCGCCGATGCCGCGCGGCTCCTTGCGGTGGGCGAGATAGAAATACTCGTCGCACCAGGTTTTGAATTTTTCATACGGCGCGACGGCAGCGTGCGCGTCGCAGGCGGACTTCATCCCCGCATGAAAATCGGCCGTGTCGGGATCGTCCTGCGTGCGGCGGCGATCGAGGACAGGAGTAAGGTCCGCACCGCCGCCGAACCACGATTTTGTCGTCACCACAAAGCGGGTGTTCATGTGCACGGCCGGAACGTTCGGATTGCGCGGATGGATGATGAGGGAAATGCCCGATGCCCAGAAGCGCGGATCGTCGGCGGCTCCCGGAATCTGCGCGCGAAATTCCGGCGCGAATTCGCCATGCACGGTCGAGCAATGCACGCCGGCTTTCTCGAACAGGCGGCCGCGCAACACCGACATCATGCCGCCGCCGCCCGGCTGGCCCGTGTGATCGGTTCGCTGCCACGGCGTGCGGACGAATTTTGCAGCTTCCCCCGGATAGAGCGGGGAGGGCGCGTCGGCTTCGAGCTTTTCCAGTTTCAGACAGATGTCATCGCGCAGCGTCTCGAACCATTCGCGCGCTTTTTGCTTGCGCTGGCCGAGGACGCTATCGGCCATCGGATTTCACTTGGGATTGAGGTCCGAAATAGGTGCAGCTTTCGCCGCAGCTGTCGCGGTGAACGCTCACGCGGACGACATGGCCCGTATGCTGAACGCTGTCCCAGATAAATCGCGACAGATTTTCCAGGGTTGCCGGCCCGATGGCCTGAATGCGGTCGAGCAGCTTATGATCGAGCTTTTTGCGGATGTCGGCGAGTTGTCGTTCGAGAACGCCGACATCGATCAGCATTCCCGTTTCGGGATCCGGCGTGCCGCGGATCGTCACCTCGGCGCGGTAAGAGTGACCGTGAATCTCTTCGCTGGTTTCGCCAAGCGTCGTGCCGCGCAGCGAATGCGCGGCCTCGAAGCGAAACGATTTGGTCAATTCCCACATGAATTCTTAATTTCCAGCCTATCTGATACCAAGCGATTTGTGCGTTTGCACGCTGAGACGCCACTGCGGATGCCGCAGGCAATAGTCGACCGCAGCCTTTGTGCTTTGCGCTATGTCAGGTCCGTCCATCGGCTGCAACGAGAAATGCTCGAAGGCGAGATCGGCGAAGTCTTCAGGCGCATTTTCAACCTGCGGAAAGACGAGTTTCAGTTCGTTGCCTTCGCGCACGATGAGATCGGCGTTCGCCTTCGGACTGACGCAGACCCAGTCGAGGCCCGGCGGCGGCTGGATCGTGCCGTTCGTTTCGACCGCAATCTCAAAACCGCGCGCGTGAAGCGCGTCATTCAGCGCCGCATCGACCTGTAGCAACGGCTCGCCGCCGGTCAGAACCGTCTAGCGATGATCGGGCGGGCCATTCCACTGACTATCGACTGCGTCTGCCAATTCATCGGCTGTCGCGTAACGTCCGCCGAGTGTGCCGTCGGTGCCGACGAAATCGGTATCGCAGAATTTGCACACGGCACCGGCGCGATCTTCCTCGCGTCCGCTCCACAGATTGCAGCCGCTGAAACGGCAGAACACGGACGTGCGCCCGGCCTGAGCGCCTTCGCCCTGCAATGTCAGGAAGATTTCCTTGACCGCGTAGCTCACGAATGAGTTCTCCCGAAATGACCGTCCTCATCCTGAGGAGCACGCAGCTGCGTGCGTCTCGAAGGATGGCTGAGGATCCTCATGGTTCGAGACGGCGCTGACGCGCCTCCTCACCATGAGGTGTATGCGCTTCGCAGCCCGCCGTCTGCCGCAGCGCCTCGCCGAGCGCCATTGCCGCCGTCATCGCCACGTTCAGCGATCGCATACCGGACGCGATTGGAACGACGAGCCGCTCATCGGCGGCGTCATGCACATGATCCGGCACGCCCGCAGATTCGCGCCCGAACAGCAGCACATCGTTCGCGCCAAAACTGTGCTCAAGATAGGGGCGGGACGCCCTGGTGGTGAACAGGATCAGCCGTGCGCCGGCCGCTTTGCGCCACTCCTGAAACTTCTCCCACGATTCATGACGCAAGATCGCCACCTGATCCAGATAGTCCATTCCGGCGCGCCGGAAATGCCGATCGGACACCGGAAATCCTGCCGGCTCGATGATATGCGCCTCAACGTTCAGGCACGCGCAGAGCCGCAGGATCGTTCCGGTGTTCTGCGGAATGTCCGGCTGATAGAGGGCGACGCGCATTGAAATAAGCCTCTCGGCTTGTGGGAAAAGTCCGGAAATTTATCGGCGTCCGGAAGATTTAGTGCATCGCACTAAAGTGTGCCGATAGCGGGCTTGCGCTCTTTCGGCAAGGGTGCCAATAGATCGATTCTAGACCGTATGTTCTGCCCGGTTGAGTGGGACAAATGGTGATTCAGCCACCGCGGAGCCAGCGGGTACCGGTACCTTTTGCCGGGATGCCCGCCGCGCAAATCGCAAGCGGTTCTGCCGGCCGCAGTTCGGAAAGGGTTTGCAATCGTGACGTCTTCCTCTTCGGCCGAGCCGACACGCCGAGATTTCCTTTTTGTTGCAACCGGCGCGGTCGGTGCAGTCGCGGGTGTTGCCGCAGCCTGGCCGCTGATCTCGCAGATGAATCCGGATGCCTCCACAATCGCGGCGGGCGCACCCATTGAAGTGGACCTGACACCGATCGCCGAGGGACAGGACATCAAGGTGTTCTGGCGCGGCAAGCCGATCTACATCATGAACCGCACCAAGAAGCAGGTTGAAGAAGCCCGCGCGGTGCCGGTCGCAAGCCTTCCCGATCCGCAGAGCGATCAATCCCGCACCAAGGAGGGTCACGACCAGTGGCTCGTCGTGGTCGGCATCTGCACGCATCTCGGCTGCATTCCGATCGCGCATGAAGGCAGCTATGACGGTTTCTTCTGCCCGTGCCACGGTTCGCAATACGACTCCTCGGGTCGTATCCGTCAGGGGCCGGCGCCGCTCAATCTGGCCGTCCCGCCCTACGCATTCCTCACGGACACAAAAATCAAGATCGGCTAAATCTTCGGCAGATCGTCTCGCACTCACTTTCAGGTTTTTCAGGATCGCATCATGAGCGGACCATCCGACTACCAGCCGACCAATCCAGCATTGAAGTGGATTGAAAAGCGTCTTCCGATTCTCGGCCTGGTTCACTCCTCGTTCGTCGCGTATCCGACGCCGCGCAACCTGAATTACTGGTGGACGTTCGGCGGCATCCTGTCGCTGATGCTGGGCGTGCAGATCGTCACCGGCGTTGTGCTGGCGATGCACTACACGCCGCATGTCGACTTCGCGTTCAAGTCGGTCGAACTGATTGTGCGCGATGTCAACTACGGCTGGCTGTTGCGCTACGTGCATTCCAACGGCGCATCGATGTTCTTCATCGCCGTCTACATTCACATGTTCCGCGGTCTTTATTACGGCTCATACAAGGAGCCGCGCGAGGTGCTGTGGATTCTCGGCGTCATTATCTACCTCTTGATGATGGCAACGGGTTTCATGGGCTACGTGCTGCCGTGGGGCCAGATGAGCTTCTGGGGTGCGACCGTCATCACCAATCTGTTCGGCGCGATTCCTTATGTCGGCGACAGCATCGTCACGCTGCTGTGGGGCGGCTATTCGGTCGGCAATCCGACGCTGAACCGCTTCTTCTCGCTGCACTATCTCTTGCCATTCGTGATTGCAGGCGTCGTCGTTCTTCACGTCTGGGCGCTGCATGTCGCCGGACAGAACAATCCGGCCGGCGTCGAACCGCAGACTGCGAAAGACACCGTTCCGTTCACGCCCTACGCGACCATCAAGGACGCGTTCGGCATGTCGTGCTTCCTGCTCTTCTTCGCGTGGTTCGTGTTCTACATCCCGAACTATCTCGGCGATCCGGACAATTACATTCCGGCCAATCCGGCCGTGACGCCCGCGCACATCGTGCCTGAATGGTACTATCTGCCGTTCTACGCGATCCTGCGTTCGATCCCGAACAAGCTCGCAGGCGTGATCGCGATGTTCTCGGCGATCATCGTGCTGGCGTTCCTGCCGTGGCTCGACAGCGCAAAGACCCGCTCGTCGAAATATCGTCCGCTGGCGAAGCAGTTCTTCTGGTTCTTCGTGGTGGTCTGCATCGGCCTCGGTTATCTCGGCGCCAAGCCGCCGGAAGGCATCTACGTAATCGCCGGCCGCATCCTGACGTTCTGCTACTTCGCATACTTCCTGATTATACTGCCGTTGCTGAGCCGCATCGAGAAGCCGCGCACGTTGCCGAACTCGATCGCGGATGACGTGCTTTCCAAATCGGGAAAGAAGGCTCTCGCTTCGTTGCTGTTCGCATTCGTTGTCGGCGGGTCGCTTATGCTTGGCGGCACGAGCAAGTCGCTCGCGGCTGACGATTCGCACGGTGCCATGCCGCCGTCGCTGAAATGGTCGTTCTCCGGCCCGCTCGGAAAATTCGATCAGGCGCAGCTTCAGCGCGGACTGAAAGTCTACAAGGAAGTCTGCTCCGCCTGCCACGCGTTGTCCTACGTCGCTTTCCGCAATCTCGCCGATCCCGGCGGTCCCGGATATTCGGTGGCGCAGGCGTCGGCTTTCGCGTCCGACTACAAGGTTCAGGACGGCCCCAACGACAAGGGCGAGATGTTCGAGCGTCCGGGCCGGCCCGCAGACTACTTCCCCTCGCCATTCGCGAACGAACAGGCGGCGCGCGCCTCGAACGGCGGCGCCTATCCGCCGGACCTTTCGCTGATTGCAAAAGCGCGCGGCTACGAGCGCGGCTTCCCGCAATTCCTGTTCGATGCGTTCACGCAATTTCAGGAAAAGGGTCCGAACTACGTCGACGCGCTGCTTCAGGGCTATGAGGACAAGGCGCCGGCCGGTTTCACGCTGCCGGATGGCTCGTACTACAACCACATCTATCCGGGCCACGCGATCAAGATGCCGAAGCCGCTCAGCGACGGGCAGGTGACGTTCGACGACGGTTCGCCGGCGACGGTTGCGCAATACGCCAAGGACGTCTCCGCGTTCCTGATGTGGACGGCGGAGCCGAAGCTGGAAGCGCGCAAGCGCCTCGGCCTTCAGGTGATGGTGTTCCTGATTCTGCTATCGGGCTTGCTTTACTTCACCAAGAAGAAGGTTTGGGCGAACGCGCACTGAACATTCTTCGGAAGCGATGCGAAATGAAAAAGGCTCCCGTCGGGAGCCTTTTTGCTGCGCGGTATTGTCTCGTGTCCGATGCACTGGCGCTGCGTGATCCGCTCCACTAACCTTTGCGCAAGAAACGCTGGGGACATCCAATGGGCGGCGCGCAGATCGACGGCATTCTGCTCAATATCAATCCGACGGGCCAGCTTGTGCTCGGCGGCGTGCTCGCGCTGATTATCTATGGCGTGGCACTCGACCTGAAGGTTGCCGACTTCGTCGAAGTGTTCCGCAAGCCCGTCGCACCGAT
>JAFKKP010000050.1 GCA_017305515.1 Hyphomicrobiales bacterium | reverse complement strand
CCGCTGTTCAAGGCGTACGTCGAGGCGGCGCTGGCCGGTCAGCAAGCCCGCAAGAAGGCTGCCTGAGGCTGAGTTGCCGCGAGCGAGAAACAAGGAGTTTGCATGAAACTGTGTGGTTTCGAGGTTGGCCTGGACAAACCGTTTTTCCTGATCGCAGGCACCTGCGTCGTCGAGTCGGAACAAATGACGATCGACGTCGCGGGGCAGCTCAAGGAAATCACGGGCGCGCTTGGCATCCCGTTCATCTACAAGTCGTCGTTCGACAAGGCGAACCGCACCAGCGCGTCAGGCGCGCGCGGCATTGGGCTCGATGCGGCACTTCCCATTTTCAGCGAGATCAAGTCCAAACTTGGATTGCCCGTGCTCACCGACGTGCACGAGATCGGCCAGTGCGCGCGCGTGGCCGAAGTCGTCGATGTGCTGCAAATTCCTGCGTTCCTGTCGCGCCAGACCGATCTGCTGATCGCTGCCGCAAAAACGGGAAAGGTCGTCAACGTCAAGAAGGGTCAGTTTCTCGCGCCGTGGGACATGGCGAACGTCGTCGCGAAAATCACGGGCGCAGGCAATGCGAATGTTCTCGTCACGGAGCGCGGCGCGTCGTTCGGCTACAACACGCTGGTGAGCGACATGCGCGCATTGCCGATCCTCGCGCGCACGACCGGCGCGCCGGTGATCTTCGACGCGACCCATTCGGTCCAACAGCCGGGAGGGAAGGGCGAGTCGAGCGGCGGCGAGCGCGAATTCGTGCCGGTGCTGGCGCGGGCCGCTGTCGCCGTCGGCGTCGCCGGTGTGTTTATCGAAACACATCCCGATCCGGACAAAGCGCCGTCCGACGGACCCAACATGGTGCCGCTGAAGGATTTCGAGGCGCTGGTGAAAAGCCTGATAGCGTTCGACGCGGTCGCCAAAGGTCCGCACTAGGTTTGCCGCATCGTCATTGCGCGGAGCATGCGCGGCCAAGCAATCCAGCTTTGCGTCGGCTGCGGATTGCTTCCCCTCAAACGCAATGACATCGGTTACGCATGCTTCCCATTCTCAATGTCATCGCGGCCACGACATTTGCAGCCGCTCTCTCGTCACGCTCGATGGACCCGGTGCTGCCGCTGGTCGCGGGCGATTTCGCCGTGACGGTTGCCACCGCAGCGAGCCTGTCGTCGGCGGTGGCGCTGTCGTTTGCATTCGCGCAGCCGATATTGGGCGCCATCGCCGACATCTACGGCAAAGCAAGATTGATGATCTTCTGCCTCGCGCTGCTGGGTCTTGCCTGCGCGCTCGGGGCGCTGGCGAATTCGTTTCAGATGCTTTTCTTCTCGCGCATCCTCGTCGGCGTTGCCGCAGGCGGCACGTTCCCGATTGCGATGGGGCTGGCAAGCGATCTGGTGCCGACGGCGCAGCGGCAGGTCGCGCTCGGCCGCGTGCTTGCGGGCGCGATGACGGGCAATCTCCTCGGCGCAACCGCTGCAGGCATCATCGCCGATTTTCTCGGCTGGCGCGGCGTGCTCATCGTGCTCGGCGCGATCATCCTTGCAGCTTCGGGAGCTGTCGCCATCGGACTTCGCCGCGGCGGCGTCACCGGCAAGCCCGGCGGCATGACGCTCGCTGGATTGAAAGCAGGCTACGTCACCATCATGAAGAATCCCAACGCGCGCGTTTGCTTCACGGCCGTGTTCATCGAAGGCGCCCTGGTGCTCGGATTGTTTTCGTTTGTCGCGGCGTTTCTGTTCGAGCTTGGCGAGACGCGCGCCTCGATCCCCGGAATCGTCATCGCAGCATTCGCGGTTGGAGGCTTGCTCTACACGATGAGCGTGTCGCGCTTGCTGCCGAAGTTCGGATCGAAAGCATTGATGATCGGCGGCGCGGCGGTCGTGGCGATCCAATTCGTTATCGTCGCGTTCGGCCCGCGCTGGGAAGTGCAGGCGTTCTCATTTCTGCTGATGGGGTGGGGCTTCTATTCGCTGCACGGATCGCTTCAGGTGTTCTCAAGCGATCTCGCGCCGGAAGCGCGCGCGTCGGCATTGTCGCTGCATGCGTTCTTCTTTTTTCTAGGACAGGCGGCAGGGCCGATTGTGTATGGGTACGAACTGAGCCACTTCGGCAAGCTCACTACGCTATTGCTTAGCGCCGCCGCGATCCTCATCCTCGGTCTCATCGCCGCTCAGCTTTTGCATCGCAGGCCCGGCGAAGTGGATGAGATGACGGATTTCTAGCCGCGACCGCGATACGGCGCGACGCCCTGATCCGGCGCCCACAAGCCGCTCGGCAATTTTCCGGTCTGCCAGAACACGTCGATGGGAATGCCGCCGCGCGGATACCAGTAGCCGCCGATGCGCAGCCATTTCGGTTTGATCTCGCGCACGAGCCGCTTGCCGATGTCGAGCGTGCAGGCTTCGTGAAAGCCGCCGTGATTGCGAAAGCTCGCGAGATAGAGTTTCAGCGATTTGGATTCGACCAGCCATTGGCCCGGCGCGTAATCGATCACAAGGTGCGCGAAGTCCGGCTGGCCTGTGATCGGGCAGAGCGTGGTGAATTCCGGCGCAACGAAACGCACGAGATAGTCCGTATCCTTGTGCGGATTCGGCACGCGGTCGAGTTTCGCGGTTTCGGGCGAGGCGGGCATGCGCACCCGATGGCCGAGTAGCAGCGGGGCTTTTGCGGGCTTTTTTGCCATTGTGTCTCCGTTGCGCCCTGATAGCGAATTCGCAAGCCCGCGTCACGCGATCCAGTAGCTTTGCGGCCTTTTCGCCGCGCGAACCATGCGCTAGAAGCTGCCCCAAATCATCCATTCTGCACGAATCCAGAGGCGCACATGACAGCCATCGTCGACATCATCGGCCGCGAAATTCTCGATAGCCGCGGCAATCCGACCGTCGAAGTCGATGTCGTGCTGGAAGACGGTTCGATGGGCCGCGCGGCGGTGCCCTCGGGTGCATCGACCGGCGCGCATGAGGCGGTCGAACTGCGCGACGGCGACAAGAAGCGTTACGCCGGCAAGGGCGTGCTGAAGGCGGTCGAGGCGGTCAACACCGAAATCTTCGACGCCATCGGCGGCATGGATGCCGAGCAGCAGGTGCAGATCGACGAGGTGATGATTAACCTCGACGGCACGGCTAACAAAAAGCGTCTCGGTGCGAATGCAATCCTCGGCGTGTCGCTGGCGATTGCGAAAGCGTCGGCCAACTCGCTCGACATGCCGCTGTATCGTTATGTCGGCGGCACCAGCGCGCGTCTGCTGCCGGTGCCGATGATGAACATCGTCAATGGCGGCGTGCATGCCGACAATCCCATCGACTTTCAGGAAATCATGGTGATGCCTGTCGGTGCGAAGACTTTCTCTGAAGGCCTGCGTTGCGGCGCTGAAATTTTTCACACGCTTAAATCCGAACTGAAAAAGGCCGGTCACAATACGAACGTCGGCGACGAGGGCGGCTTTGCGCCGAACCTGCCGTCGGCGGACGCCGCGCTGGATTTCGTCATGAGCGCCATCGACAAAGCCGGATACAAGGCGGGTTCTGAGGTGATGCTTGCGCTCGATTGCGCCTCGACGGAGTTTTTCAAGAACGGCAAGTACGAATACGAGGGCGAGAAGAAAACGCGCAGCATCGCCGAGCAGGCGAAATATCTTGAATCGCTCGTCAAGAAATATCCCATCGTCTCCATCGAAGACGGCATGTCGGAAGATGACATGGACGGCTGGAAGCAGTTGACCGACCTGATCGGCGACAAATGCCAGCTCGTCGGCGACGATCTGTTCGTGACCAACGTGACGCGCCTCGAAGAAGGCATCAAGGCCGGTCGCGCGAACTCGATCCTCATCAAGGTGAACCAGATCGGCACGCTGACCGAGACGCTCGCTGCCGTCGAGATGGCGCACAAGGCGGGCTACACGGCGGTGATGTCGCATCGTTCCGGCGAGACGGAAGATTCCACGATTGCGGATCTGGCGGTCGCGACGAACTGCGGGCAGATCAAGACCGGCTCGCTCGCGCGTGCGGACCGCACGGCGAAATACAATCAGTTGCTTCGCATCGAGCAGCAACTCGGCAATCAGGCGAAGTATGCGGGCAGGGCGGCGCTGAAGGCGCTCGCATAAAATCGAATGACAGGTCCACTCTCCGGCATCAAGGTTATCGAGATCGGGCAGGCGCTGGCCGGTCCGGTCGCCGGCGCGATCATGGCCGACATGGGCGCGGACGTCATCAAGGTCGAGAAGCCCGACGGCGGCGACGACGCGCGCGGCTGGGGTCCGCCCTTCATCGAAGACTCCTCGATCATGTTCCACGTCACCAACCGCAACAAGCGTTCGGTGACGCTCGACATGAAGAACTCCGCCGATGTCGAAAAGCTGAAAACGCTCGTGCGCGACGCCGACATCCTGATTCAGAATCTGCGCTCAGGCGTTGTCAGCGAACTCGGCGTCGGGCCGGACGATCTGATGAAGGTCAATCCGCGACTGATCTATTGCTCGGTCTGGGCGTTCGGCCCGAAAGGCCCGCTGTCGAAAGCGCCGGGATTCGATCCGCTGCTGCAGGCCTATTCTGGCGTGATGATGCAGACCGGACGTCACGAAGACCCGCCAACATTCTGCGCGCCCGCGATCAACGACAAGGCGACCGCGCAGTGGTGTGTGATAGGCGCACTGGCGGCGCTTCAGCAGCGCCACATCACCGGCAAGGGCTGCGTCATCGACACGTCGTTGCTGGATAGTGCAGCATCGTGGGTCGATACATCATTGGCGAGCTATCACATCACGCAGGAACTCTCGAACCGCACGGGCGCGGCGACGCCGACCATCGTGCCGTATCAGGTGTTCGAGACCGCCGACAAGCCGCTGGTGATCGCCGCCGGTTACGACCGGCTGTTTCACAAATGCGCGGTGGTGATGGGGCAGGCCGCATGGTGCGAGGACGCGCGCTTCAAGACGGGACGCAGCCGCCTCGATAACCGTGATGTTTTGCTGGCGCTGATGATCCCGATCCTGAAAACCAAACCGCGCGCGGACTGGATCGCGCTATTCGAGAAAGCCGGTGTGCCGTGTCAGCCCGTGAACACGATTGCGGAGTTGCAGGAGACCGAGCAGTTCAAGGCGAACGACATTCTGCGCACGCTGCCGGGCAGCGAGTTGCCCGTCGTCGGACTTCCTATCGCCTTCGACGGCAAGCGTCCGCATCCGCATTCGGGCGCGCCGAAACTCGGCGAGCATAACGACGACGTGTTTGCGAAAGACAAATAGTGAGTCGCTAACGCCACGTTAACCGCCATGCCGCATGAAAGGGCATGGTATCGCGTGTTCGCCTCAAGGCCGTCATGACCGGACTTGCGTTATACGCAATGGCCGCCGCCATCATCGGCTATTTCTTCGTCAATGCGTATACCGGCAAATACGGTCTCAACGCCCGCGTCGAACTCGATCAGGAAATTGTCACGCTGACCGCGGAATTGGCGCGGCTGAAAACCGAGCGCGTCTCCGCCGACAAGCGCGTGGCATTGCTGCGTTCGGCGAGCGTCGATCCCGACATGCTGGACGAGCGGGCGCGGTATCAGTTGAACTATGTCGACCCGCGCGATCTGGTCAAAATCATCGGCCAGAACTGACGCGCGCCGCGCGCGGCGTCTAATTTCAAAAATCATATCATTTCGGTCGCATAAGTTTCACGCTTTTGCGCTGCAAAAGGCATGCGACGACCGCGCATGCACGCAATCCTTTCTTGCCAATAAGAGTTGGGTTACACAGACTGAAAGTTCTCTGACCCGGATCGCTCATGGCTCTCGCGAAGAAACCCGCCGCACAAGACGCAGGCCAAGGAGGGGGTAATGGCGCACGCAACGTCGCCAAGCTCTCCTTCACCAAGGAACAGGACCTGGCGGCGTTTCGCGAGATGATGCTGATCCGGCGCTTCGAGGAAAAGGCCGGTCAGTTGTACGGCATGGGCGCCATCGGCGGCTTCTGTCATCTTTACATCGGGCAGGAAGCCATCGTCGTCGGCATGCAGATGGCGCTGAAGGACGGCGATCAGGTCATCACCGGCTACCGCGATCACGGCCACATGCTTGCTTGCGGCATGGATCCGAAAGGCGTGATGGCGGAACTCACCGGCCGCGCCGCCGGCCTGTCGAAAGGCAAGGGCGGCTCCATGCACATGTTCAGCAAGGAGAAGCAGTTCTTCGGCGGACACGGCATTGTCGGCGCGCAGGTGTCGCTCGGCACGGGACTGGCTTTCGCAAACAATTATCGCGGCAACGATCACGTTGCGCTGGCTTACTTCGGCGACGGCGCGGCCAATCAGGG
>JAFKKP010000049.1 GCA_017305515.1 Hyphomicrobiales bacterium | reverse complement strand
GTTGTCGGACGCCGCGTCCGCGCTCGATTGGGCGCAGACCATCAATCCTGAAGCGCGCGCGTGCTGGGTCGCCGGATTTTCGTTCGGCGCATGGATCGGAATGCAGCTCCTAATGCGACGCCCCGAAGTCGAAGGTTTCATCTCGATTGCGCCGCCGGCAAATCTCTACGACTTCTCGTTCCTCGCGCCCTGCCCGTCGTCCGGCCTGATCGTGCATGGCGACAAGGATATGGTCGTTCCTCAGAAAGACGTGAACACGCTGGTCGAGAAGCTGAAGACGCAAAAAGGCATCGTGATCGATCAGCAGGTAATCCCCGGCGCCAACCACTTCTTCGACGGCAAGCTCGAACCGCTGATGGAGTCGGTCACGTCTTATCTCGACATGCGCCTGGCCAACGTCCGCTGATTTTTCACTATCGGGAAAATGAAAATGGCGCGAGCGGGATCGGCTCGCGCCATTTTTGTAACTGGACCTGCGCCCTTAAGCGGCGGCACGCCGATCCAGTTGGGACAGATAAGCACCGTGCTTCGCCATGAAGGCTCGCAGCAGGTCATGATAGTTTGCGCCGACCGCGTTCTTCACTGACTCGCGACCCTGGAGACTCTTCCGCCAGCGAGCGATTTTTGGCTTGTTGGCGAGAATGCCGAAATCGCCAATCTCGTCGAACACGTCGAAATAGCGAAACGCCGGCGCAAAGACCGCATCGACTAGCGAGAATACCTCACCATCGAACCAGGGCGACGCCACGAGGCGTTCTTCCAATTTTGCAAAACGCGCCTCGGCCTGTTTCGCTTTCGCCCTGAAGCCGGCTTCGTCTGAAATCGTTTCCAATCCCCAGATGTCGCCGAGCGCGGCCGAACTGAACTCGATCCACGCGCGATGTTCGGCGCGCTTCAAAGCGTCCTTCGGATCCAGCGGGTCCGGCTCGGTCTCTTCAAGCTATTCGACAATGACGGCGGACTCGAAAACCGCCGTGTGGCCGACGACCAGAACGGGCGTCTTGCCGAGCGGCGAAATTTTCAGAAACCAGTCGGGCTTATTGTTCAGATCGATATCGATCCGCTCGAACGGCACGCCCTTCTCCGTCAATGCGATGACCACACGCTGCACATAAGGGCAAAGCGCGTGACTGATGAGTTTCAATTTGGCCGTCATATCTCGTCTCCGCGGACGGGACGACTCCGCTCCAACGCATCGGCGACGCGATGGCGGGTCGCGCAGATGATCGTGGGCGTCGCACGCCAGATTTGAATAGCTAGAAAAACCGTGTCGCCGATCTGCATCGCGAATCCTTAAGTTAATGCACTTGCATGCATAAAACGATGCATCTGCATGAATGTCAAGGTTCATGCAGTCGCATGAATTCACGGTTTCGCGAGAATGCCGCCGGTCAGGGGCTTCGGTACGCCGGTCGTACCGGGATAAGTCAGCGGCAGGCCTTTGATGCTACGGACAGCCATGTAGGCGAAGGCCTGCGCCTCCACAGCATCGCCCGACCATCCCAGGTCGTGCCCGCGCGCCACGGTCGCCGGCGATAGTCTCGCCTGGAGCATCCGCATCAGCGTCGGATTGTTGGCGCCGCCTCCGACGACGATCCATTGCTGCGGCGGCTTCGGCAGAAACGGCGAAATGCGGGCAATTGACGCCGCCGTGAGCGCCGTGAGTGTCGCAGCGCCGTCCTCGACTTTCATCGGGCCAACGGTCAGCGATACGAAGTCGTTGCGGTCGAGCGACTTCGGTATCGGCCTTGCGAAGAACGGATGCTCAAGAGCGCGCGCGATCCAATTGTCGTCCACCCGGCCGCTCGCCGCTGCGCCACCGTCACGGTCAACCGCCTGACCGGTCACGCGCAACATGAAATCGTCAAGCAGCGCGTTGCCCGGTCCCGTATCGCAGGCGATCAAAGCGTCGCCGTCGATATAAGTGACGTTCGCAACGCCGCCGATATTCACGACGACGGTTGGTCCGCTGCGGTTTAAAACGCCAACAAGCGCGCGATGATAGACCGGCACGAGAGGCGCGCCCTGCCCACCTTGCGCCACATCGGCCGTGCGAAAATCGAAAACGACTCGCGTTCCCAATCGCCGCGCCAGAGCGCGGCCATCGCCGATCTGAATCGTCAATTTCGAATCCGGGCGATGCAGCACCGTCTGTCCATGAAAGCCGACGACATCGATTTGGCGGCGATCTATTCCATGCGCACCCACGAATGTCTCGACGCACTCGCCATGTGCATGCGTGACCAATTCCTCCGCCTGACGTAGGGCGCCGGGCCGCGACGAACGGTCGGTGACATTCACGGCCTCCGCCAGCGCCCCACGCAACAGAGAACGCTCTTCCTCGGTATAGGCGCGGTAGCCGGTCGGGCCGAAGGCCTGAATACGTTCGCCGTCGGTTTCGATCAGCGCGACATCGATCCCGTCCAGCGACGTTCCGCTCATCAGGCCGATCGCTCTCATCGAAACGCGCTCCTCGGTTGAATCCGACGCCGGACCTGATACACCACAGGCCGCAGCAAATCATGAATGCCGATCAAGAGAAGCCTCACAATGAGCGCCTACAAATCCGACTTTCTCAACGTCCTGGCGAGCCGCGGTTTCATTCATCAGGTCTCCGAACCTGAGGCGCTGGATTCGCTCGCCGCAAAGGAACCGATTACAGGCTATATCGGATTCGACTGCACCGCGCCTTCTCTCCATGTCGGTTCGCTGCTGCCGATCATGATGCTGCACTGGATGCAGCAGACCGGCCATAGGCCGATTGCCCTGATGGGCGGCGGCACCACCCGCGTCGGCGATCCCTCCGGCAAGGATGAGAGCCGCAAAATTTTGACCGATGCTGATATTGCCGGAAACCTTGCCGGCATTCGCACCGTTTTCGGCAAATTCCTCAAATTCGGCGACGGCAAGACCGATGCGCTGATGATGAACAACAACGACTGGCTGGCGCCGCTCAACTACATCGATTTTCTGCGCGACGTCGGCAAGCATTTCTCCGTCAATCGCATGCTGTCGTTCGACTCTGTGAAAATGCGCCTCGAGCGTCAGCATGAATTGTCGTTCCTCGAATTCAATTACATGATCTTGCAGGCCTACGATTTTCTCGAACTTCACAAGCGCACCGGCTGCGTGTTGCAGATGGGCGGCTCCGATCAGTGGGGAAACATCGTCAACGGCATCGATCTCGGCCGCCGCATGGCGAACGCGCAGCTGTTCGCGCTCACCTCGCCGCTGCTGACGACTTCGGGCGGCGCGAAGATGGGCAAGACCGCCGCTGGCGCCGTCTGGCTCAACGAGGATCGCCTGAATGCCTACGGCTACTGGCAGTTCTGGCGTAACACCGAAGACGCCGATGTCGAACGCTTTCTGAAACTGTTCACGGTGCTGCCACTCGATGAGATTGCGAAGCTCGCTGCGCTCAAGGGACAAGATATCAACGAGGCGAAGAAGATTCTCGCAACCGAAGCGACCGCGCTCGTTCACGGCCGCGCGGCAGCGGACGCCGCGTCCGACACAGCGCGGCAAACGTTTGAAGAAGGTGCGGTCGCACAGAATCTGCCGACATTCGAGATTCCGCGAAAAGATCTCGAAGCGGGCTACGGGATTCTCACCGCGAACGTCGCCGTCGGATTTGTCAAATCGAACGGTGAAGCCCGCCGGCAAATTCAGTCTGGCGGTATTCGCGTCAACGATGTCCCCGTGACCGACGAAAAGATGACGCTGACCCCGGTCAACTTGACGCCTGAGGGCGTCATCAAGCTATCGATGGGAAAGAAGCGGCACGCGCTACTCAAGCCGATTTAATAGTCTGGCTAATTGTTGTTGGGCGCCGGAAAATCGGTCGGCGCATTCTGCTTGCCGGTCCCGAATTCGAAAATCTTGCGGAAGACGCCCGGCGCCATCGCCGAAATCGGATTGACCCGCAGCACGGGTGCGCCCGGCGTTCCCACCACTTCGTAAGTGATGCCGATCAGGCCTTCGTTGCTGCCTCCGCCGAGAAACAGTCCAACGATCGGAATCTGTCCGAACATGTTATTCAATCCGAACAGCGGAACGAACGTGCCGCTCATGCGGACCTCGTTGCCTGGATAGTCGATATTGCCTTCGATGGTCGCGCCGACAGTCGGCCCGCGCACGACACCGTCCTTGATCCGAAGCTGACCGGCCTGCCGCGTGAACTCGGCGCGCATGCGCGAGAATGCGATACCTTGCGATGTGCCGTTCGGATTGTTGGCCACCGCGCGGTCGAGCGCGGTCTCGCCCTTGATGACAAAGTCTCTGGCGTTGAGAAGCCCTTCCTGCGCCGCGGTCGCATCGCCCGACGGCGGGTCCATCGCCACCCACATCTCGCCGCCGAACATTTTGGCGTAAGTATCGGTGAAACGGAAAAATGCGCCGGCGTCTTTGGTCTCAAGATACAGGACGTCGCGATTCTGTGCCCGCCGGAGATCGCCTATCACCGGCGTATCGCGCCCGATCTTGCCTGCCATACTGAACGACTTGATAGCGCCATTGCGCCGCGACAGCTTGACGTCAACGCCGCGCAAGGCTTCGCCATAATATCCAGCGATCGCGCCAACTTTGGCATCGACATCGAGATCGAAATTCTTTGCTTTTTCCTTGGCGCCCTCGCGTCCGGAGATGGCGCTCTTGATGAAGCCGCGCCCGTCGAACACTTCGCCGCGCATCGTGACCTTCAACACGCCGTCGGGAGCGCGTTCGGCCTTCAAATTCGTCTTGTCGCCCTCCGAAGGCGAGAATGTCGGGAATGATGCGCTGACGAGGTCGTTCTTCTCGTCAACCTCCAGCGTTCCCTTGATAAGCGTGCCGTTTCCTTCAACCAGAATATCGTCGAAGCGCGTGCCCTGCGGCTTCTGAACGATATTGAAAGTCATCTTTGTGGATTTGCCCGCGACCTTCGTCCAACCCGGCAACAGATTGTCTATCTTCGCCTGCGTCAGATCGGCCTCGACCCCGAAGCGGTTTTCCTTGTCGCCACCGATCTTGCCGGCGAGTTTAAATGGAATGGCCCCGCTCAAACTTGAACCCAGATCGACACCGAGACGAGCGCGCGCCGCATCGTCGAGCGTCGCAGACAGTTTAACGTCCGCATCGCCGTCATTGACCTTGCGATAGTCGAGCGCGGCCGGCTGGCCGCCGATCTTGACGTCGCCCTTCACGCGATAGCCCTGATTGTCGGCGACGATCTTCAGAGCATTCGCTTCGAGCTTCTGGTTAAGCGCGAGCTTGTCGACCGCAAGAGAGCCGAGATCGAGACTGACGGAATACGTCGTGTCAGCTTTCGTCAGCGCATTCTTCAACGGCATGCCAAGCGTCACGATCGCGGCAATAGTGCCCTTGCTCGTATTGGGATCAATCGTCGCTTCGTTGAAGTCGTTCAATCTGTCCGATTGCAGAATTTCCGCAGCGGCAGAGACCGGTCCTTCGATACGAAAGCGCACGCGCGCAGGCGACGGCTTCGGCACAAGATCGGGGACCTCGAACACAAAATCCGACATCGTCAGCTTGCGTCCCGACGGCGTGTCGACCGAACCCTGCGCGACCGTCACCGTAACGGTGCGCCCGCTGATGCGGCCCTTCATGTCGCCGTCGCGGACCGAAGGCATTTCATCCACAGGCCGCACGGTGACATTGGTGGCGAGAAAATTGATCGACAGTCCTTCGTCCGGAATCGGCGGCCCGCCACGCACCAGCGTGTGCGTCGGCGCATTGATCGCGATGTCGAGCTGTTGGAGCGTTCCCTTCTCGACACGGTCGATGGTCCATTCGCGGACTTCAGGCGCAACCAGAACCGGCCAAATGCGTTTGAGCACGGAGGCAGGCATCGGTGTTGCCGCCATGCCGAGCGTGAGACGCGCTTCCGGTCCCGAATAATCGAGCGTACCCGATCCGGCGATGCCGATCTCGCCATTGCTGATGTCGCACTGAGTTAAAACCACGCGGCGGTTTTCGGAATCGATCCGCACCCGGATGGCGATCCGGTTGAATAACACAGCATCTTCGCCCTTCTCGCCAGCGAGGAGAAAATTCCCGCCGCTGAGACCGAGCTGCCAGTTCGGCACGCTGTCGTTTGGCGCCTCGAGATGAGCCAGTGACGTAAAACGATTGACGCCGGAATAGACATGGAACGGCGCGACGAATGCGCGATGCGCCGAATCCCACTCGACCCGCATCTCGATGCGATCGATGCCCATTGGATATTCGGGGACCTTGAGATCGACGATGCTACCTTTGCCCGCAGTGATCTCGCCCCGGAAATATGTCGGCAGACCGTCGCGCGCGATCTCGCCCTTCAGCTCTCCGCTCAGCGGCAGATC
>JAFKKP010000048.1 GCA_017305515.1 Hyphomicrobiales bacterium | reverse complement strand
CTGCGGGATTTTTGGCGGAGGGACCGCTCTTCCGGGTGCGGGATCCGAAAGCCTTGTGAGCCTTCGTTCATCCGGGCGGATTTCGCCGCCCTTCAGCCGCACCGCGTGCAGCCACCGAAGGCAGAGCCACATAGTTGGCCCGGTCGGCGACCCTCAACCTCCCGGACGTGACGCTGCGAACGTCACGCGCGGGCCCGCATCCCGCTCCACTTCAAGACGCCTCATGAAGCGCCCCTCGTGAACGGGATGTATAGGAATATAATCCTTGAATAGGAAATGTCAAGCAGCGCGGAAAGATTCATTCGCCGTCCCGCGAAGGCGGGAGTCATAAGTCGCTGCGTTCTCGAATCTAGCCTCTCGTGGCCGAAATTGAACTTCGGAGTCGGTCGTTGAGTAGCTGGTTGCGCTCAACGCGCCTAGCATTTGGACCGCCCGTTTTGCCGGGCTCAGCGAGCGGTTTTAGCGGGTATCCCCATCTGCTAGGCCGCTCGCTTAGTCGGCGGCCTGTTTTGATCTCGATCAAAAGAGGCGGATTAAACTTTGGCCAATCTAGCCAGATGAAGCCGATCCTCTTTCGATGTCCGAAGACCGGCGAACTCGTGCAGCATTTGGTCCGCGTAGATGATGCCACCGATTCAGTTGCGCCAGCTTATGACCCGGTTCATTGCCTTGCTTGCCGCCAGGTGCATTTCATCAATCGGGAGGGCAAACTGCTTGGCGAAAAGAAGTAAGGTCGCCGGAGTTGACGGCCGCTCTATGGATGTACCTCAAAAATCCAATTTATCCTTCACCGCGCTGACGCCCGCCTTCGCGCAGGCTTCGTCCGCGTCGCCGCCCGGTGCGCCGGAGACGCCGACTGCGCCGACCATCGTGCCGGCGGCTTCCACCGGGATGCCGCCGCCGATCATCACCACGTTCGGCAGATTGCGCAGGCCCGATTGCGGTGAGCCGGGTTGCGACATCGCCGCAAGCTCAAGCGTGTTGGTGCGGAAGCTCGCGGCCGTCCACGCCTTGCCCTGCGCGGTCGTCGGCGTGTGGGTGCCGGCGAAACGATCGCGCAGCATGACAAGCGGATTGCCGAAGCGATCCGTCACCACGACTGCGACCTGAAAGCCCTTCTTCTGGCAATCGGCGAACGTGGCTTTGGCAAGATCGAGCGCCAGTTCAGGACCGAGCGACTTGTAAGTGATCGTGGCGTCCTGCGCGAAAGCCGGGCAGGCGGCGAGAACAAATCCCGCCGCTAGAACTGAACGCATGGTCATCGCAACGCTCCGTTACTTGTTGACCGGCGATTCCGGATCGAACAGCAGCGCCACCAGATCCTGAATCTGTTTCTCGTTCAGAACCTTGTTGGCGCCGAAGCGCGGCATGTTGGAGCACGCAAGCACGGCCTGCGAGTCGTAGATTTTCGTGAACGCGTTTTTCGCTTCCGCTGGGTCGAATTTGCGGTCCTTGCCGTAGTTCGTCAGACTCGGGCCGAGCGTGCCGAAGGAGACTTCGGATTTCTCAAGCTGGTGACAGGCGTAGCAGTTGCCGCCCGCGACCGTGCCTTCCGGATCGGAGAATTGTCCGCCGCGCCCGTTGTTGGCGACCTTCTTGCCTTCCTTCCAGTCGCCGAGAAGTTTTCCGTCTGCCGGATAAACCACGCGTGCGAGTTCGCGCTTGACGATGGCATCTGCATCTTTCGACGACACCTCGTTATGTCCGGCGTTGCATGTCTTGAGCGTCTCGTCGGGCACGATGCGCGCCTGCCATTCGGGCGGTGCCTTGCCGAATGTGTTTTTCAGATAAGCCTCGACCACGGCGGGATCGGCTTTCTTTGCAGCCGGTGCAGCTGCGGCTTTCTTCGTGGGCTCGGCCTTCTTGGTTTGCGCGATTGCCCCGAAGGAAACACCAACGAGTGCTGTGACGGCGAGAGCGGCGGAAAATTTCATAATCGTTTTCATGTTGCGCTCCTTACCGCTTGATCGAAGGGACGTTGATCTCGCCGCCCGTGGCCTGCTTTTGCAGATACACGGTCAGCGCGGTGAGGCTGTCGGAGGCGTATTCAGGCACCGGCCAGCGTTGCTGGCGATAACAGTCCCACAGCCGATGCTGCATGGTGCGGATCGATCCCATCGACACGCGATAGGTCGGCCAGCCGCCCATGGTTTCCTGTGCGGGCTTTCCGGGCTTTGAAAGATTGGGCAGGCCTTGGAGACGGATGCGCTTGCCGTCGTCGCTGTGGCAGGTCGAGCAGGAGAAATCGTTCACGCCGCCGCGGCGGAAGAACAACGCTTCTCCAACCGCCGCCATCTCGATCTCTTTCGGATGTTTCTGCGGAATGTCGATCTTCATGCCGTTCGACTTGTTGGCGATGAAGGCGACGAGGTCTTCCATGTCGGACGGCTTGCCGACGCTGGAGAAGCGCCGCGCGATCACATCCTTGGTGTCGAGGCCCTGAACCTTGTCCATGCACCAGAGCAGACGCTGCTCAAGGTCCATCACCCGGTCGGCATCCTTGAAATAGCGCGGCAGATGCGCGTAGGCACCTTCGAGTTTCCCTGCGCCTTCGCCGAGGTCGCAGGTCTCGAGCGAGACGTTTTTGGTTCCGCGCGCCTGCTTCCACAAGACTTCGCCGCGATCGACCGCGAGATAGCCGGGGTTGGACATCGGGTCGGACAGCATCTGACGATAGCGTTCGATTTCCTTCTCGCTGGCGTCTTGTGCATGTGCAGCAAGCCCCGAGAAACAAATCACAAGTGCGGCGAATGCCGAACCGAGCGCGGCGTATTTCATTGATCCCTCCCAGCTTGCGGAATCGTCTTGTGCGATTCTTGCGGCGTTTAGCGTGACATCTTTACATTCAAAAAAAACAATATAATGATGTTTCAGGATCATGATGGATCGCAAACGGAATCGTCAAGCGATACTATCGTCAAGGAAGACACAGAGCTTCCAAGGGAGGATGCCGGAATGAATTTGCGCAATGCCGAACTCACGCGCCGCGAAACATTGACGTTCGCTGCCATCGCGGGCCTTGCTGCGGTGCTTGCGCCGCGCATGTCGTTCGCCGACGAGAAGGCGGTGGCCGCCGAAATCGCCAAACTCTACGGCGACAAGAAGCTCGACAGCGGCAAGATCAAGCTCGATGTGCCGGAGATCGCCGAAAACGGTCTCGTCGTTCCGATCAACATCGAAATCGACAGCCCGATGACCGATGCAGATTACGTGAAAGCCGTGCATGTGTTCGCCGACGGCAATCCGCTGCCGGGCGTCGTGAGCTATCGCTTCACGCCAGCCTGCGGCAAAGCGTCCGCCTCGACCCGCATGCGTCTTGCGCAAACGCAGAACATCGTCTGTGTCGCGGAAATGTCGAACGGCGCGCTCTACACGGCGAAGTCGAACGTGAAAGTCACCATCGGCGGCTGCGGCGGCTAACGAAAAAAATCAGGCCAAGAAATCAGGCGAGGACATTCAGATGGCAGCACCGACCCCGCGCGTTCGCGTTCCCGCAACCGCCAAGCCCGGCGAACTTATCGAAATCAAGACTTTGATTTCCCACGAAATGGAATCCGGCCAGCGCAAGGATGCGTCGGGTGCGACAATTCCACGCAAGATCATCAACAAGTTCACCGCGCAGTTCAACGGCAAGACGGTATTCGAGGCCGACTGGAACCCGGCGATCTCGGCCAATCCGTATCAGTCGTTTTTCTACAAGGCGGCGGAGAGCGGCGACTTCACCTTCATCTGGAAGGACGACGACGGCTCCGAATACAAGGCGACCAACAAACTGACGGTCGCCTGATCGTTTTCATCGAGCGCCCTTCCTCCTTGAAGGGCAATAGGAAGAGCGAATGATTTCACGGCGGGATTTCCTGCAAGCGACGGCGGCTGCCTCGGCGCTTGTGACTTCGAGCGGGCTCGGATCGCTCGGCCGCGCGGCTGCACAGCAAAAATTGACGCAGGCCGAAATTCTGAAATTCGATCCGCTCGGCACTGTGACCATTCTCCACATCGCCGACACGCATGCGCAGTTGATGCCGCTGTATTTCCGCGAGCCGTCGGTCAATCTCGGCGTCGGCGAGGCGAGGGGTCAGCCGCCGCACATCACGGATGCGGAATTCCGCAAACGCTTCGGAATCGCGAACGGTTCGGCGGACGCTTATTCGCTGACAGCCGACGATTTCATCTCATTGGCGAAACACTATGGCCGCATGGGCGGCATGGATCGCATTGCGACGCTCGTGAATACGGTGCGTGCCGAGCGCGGCGAAAAGAATGTGCTGCTGCTCGACGGCGGCGATAGCTGGCAGGGAAGCTGGTCGTCGCTGCAATCGAAGGCGCAGGACATGATCGATGTCATGACTGCGCTGAAGACCGACGCGATGGTCGGTCACTGGGAATTCACCTACGGCGCGGATCGGGTGAAGGACTTCGCCGACAAATCGTCCATCGCGTTTCTCGCGCAGAACGTCCGCGACAATGAATGGCAGGAGCCGGTGTTCGCGCCGCGCAAGGTGTTCGAGCGCGGCGGCGTGAAGATCGCCGTGATCGGTGAGGCTCTTTCGCGCACAGCCGTTGCCAATCCGCGCTGGATGGTTCCGAAATGGGAATTTGGCATCCGCGAGGAAGACATGCAGAAGCAGGTCGACGAAGCGCGCGCGGATGGTGCCGCCATCGTCGTTCTTCTTTCGCACAATGGCTTCGACGTGGACAAGAAGACGGCGTCGCGCGTCAAGGGCATCGACATCATTCTCACGGCGCACACCCATGACGCGATCCCGATTCCGGTCATCGTCGACGGGACGCTCCTTATCGCATCCGGCTCGCACGGAAAATTCCTGTCGCGCCTCGACATCGAGGTAAAGGACAAGAAAGTCGAGAACATCCGCTTCAAGCTGATGCCGGTGTTCTCCGATGTCATCAAACCGGATCCGGCGATGACGGCGCTGGTCGAGAAAGTGCGCGCGCCGTATGCGAAGGATCTTGCGCAAGTGATCGGCAAGACGGATTCGCTGCTGTATCGCCGCGGCAATTTCAACGGCACGTTCGACGATCTGATCTGCAACGCGATGCTGAGCGAGCGCGATGCGGAGATTTCGCTGTCGCCGGGATTCCGCTGGGGCGCGAGCCTGTTGCCGGGTGAGAGCCTCACCTGGGAGCATCTCACCAACGCGACCGCGATCACCTATCCGAACTGCTACCGCAACCAGATGACCGGCGCGCAGCTCAAGGACATTCTCGAAGACGTCGCCGACAATCTGTTCCACCCCGATCCTTATTTCCAGGGCGGCGGCGACATGGTTCGTGTCGGTGGCATGGGCTATTCGATCGACATTTCAAAATCGATGGGATCGCGCATTTCCAATATGACGCATCTGAAAACCGGCAAGCCGATCGATGCGGCGAAAACCTACACGGTGTCGGGCTGGGCCAGCGTCAATGAAGGCACGCAGGGTCCGCCGATCTGGGATGTCGTCGCCGCGCACGTCAAGAAGCTCGGTACGGTGCGCGTCGCGCCGAACGATGCAGTGAAAGTCACGGGAGCCTGATGCGATGAGTTTTTCGCGCGCAACTGCGTCCGACATATTCACATATCGGCATAACTGCACAGGTGAGTCATGACCGACTCTTCAAAACTCAATCGCCGGAAATTTCTGAGCGCAGCGACTCTGGCGGGCGCAGGTGCGCTCTCTGCGAAAAATGCTTTCGCGCAAAACGCCAAGGAAAACGTAAAGCCCGATCCGCTCATCACCGAAGTTCAGGACTGGCAGCGTTATCTCGGCGACGGCGTGGACAAGAAACCTTACGGCGTGCCGTCGAAGTTCGAGAAGAGCGTGATCCGCCGCGATGTGCCGTGGCTCACCGCGTCGCCGGAATCCTCCGTCAACTTCACGCCGCTGCACGCACTCGACGGAATCATCACGCCGTCCGGATTGTGCTTCGAGCGTCATCATTCCGGTGTCGCGGAGATCGATCCGGCCGGTCACCGTTTGATGATTAACGGCCTCGTCGACAAGCCGCTGGTGTTCACGATGGACGACATCAGGCGGATGCCGCGCGTGAATAAAATCTATTTCCTCGAATGTGCGGCGAATTCCGGCATGGCGTGGCGCGGCGCGCAGCTCAACGGCTGCCAGTTCACGCACGGCATGGTGCACAACCTGATGTACACCGGCGTGACGTTTAAGACGATTCTCGATGAGGCCGGCATCAAGCCGAATGCGAAATGGCTGATGCTGGAAGGCGGCGATGCGGCGGGCATGAACCGTTCGCTCCCCATCGAGAAGGCGCTCGACGATTGCATGCTGGCCTTCGCGATGAACGGTGAGGCGCTGCGCCCCGAACAGGGTTATCCG
>JAFKKP010000047.1 GCA_017305515.1 Hyphomicrobiales bacterium | reverse complement strand
GAGAAGCGCGCCTCAATCAAACCGCCGCGCATCGAACACCGCGCGCAGCCACCGCATCCCGCCCCGCGATATGTGACGATCGCGCATCGCCCCTCAAAGTGAGGCGGGATAGATAGGAATATAATCCGACATCTTTCAATCGTCAAGAGTTGACGCCGCATCCTTCCTAAGTTTAGAACCATTCTAAATCTGAGGATTGCCCTGCAAATGAAGAATTTCAGCGAACTCACCGAACGCGAAGTGCTGGCCGTCGCCATTTCGGGCGAGGAGGAAGACAGCCGCATCTACATGGCCTTCGCCGAGGATCTGGCCGAACGCTATCCGGAGTCCGCGAAGGTGTTTCGCGAGATGGCGGAGGAGGAGAAGGGCCACCGCCATTTGCTGCTCGACATGTATCAGAAGCGTTTCGGCGAAAACCTGCCGCCGATCCGGCGCGGCGACGTGAAGGGCTTTCTGCGGCGGCGGCCGATCTGGCTGACGAAAAATCTGTCGCTCGACCGCATCCGCAAGGAAGCCGAGACGATGGAATTCGAGGCGGAGCGTTTTTACGCGCGCGCGGCTGAGCAGACGCAGGATGTCGGTGTGCGCAAATTGCTCGGCGATCTTGCTGAACTTGAGAAGGGACATGAGACGCTTGCAGGACGATTGACCGAGGCGCTGATGCATTCGGATGCGCGCGCCGAGGAAGACAAGACGCGCCATCGCATGTTCGTGCTGCAATATGTGCAGCCGGGACTTGCGGGGCTTATGGACGGCTCGGTCTCGACGCTCGCGCCGCTGTTCGCGGCGGCCTTCGCCACGCATCAGAATTTCCAGACCTTCCTTGTCGGCCTCGCGGCCTCCATCGGCGCCGGCATCAGCATGGGATTTGCCGAGGCACTGTCCGACGACGGCTCGATGACCGGACGCGGCTCGCCCTGGCTGCGCGGCGGCATCTGCGGATTGATGACGACACTCGGCGGTCTCGGCCACACTATTCCGTATCTCGTGCCGGATGCGTGGCCGAACGCGTTCTGGATCGCGACCGCGGTTGCCGGTGCGGTCGTGTTCGTCGAATTGTGGGTGATCGCGTTCGTGCGCGCGCGCTACATGGACACGCCGTTCTTGCAGGCAGTGTTTCAGATCGTGCTCGGCGGCGCGATCGTGCTGGCGGTGGGGATTTTGATCGGGGCGGCGTAGGGGTGTCCGATCCCGCGCCTTACGCTGCTTTTGTCACCGGCTTGATTTTATCCAGCGCACGGCCAATTTCCTTCGCCGCAATCTGCATGTCGTAGCGATTCTGCAGATTCATCCAGAAATCGGCTGTCGTTTTCAGCGCGCGTCCGAGACGCAGCGCCGTATCTGCGGTGATGGCCGTCTGCTCGTTGGCAATCCGCTCGATACGCGTGCGCGGCAGGCCGCAGGCTTTCGCCAGTTTTCCCGCAGCCATGTTCATCGGCAAGAGAAATTCCTCACGCAGCACTTCGCCCGGATGCATTGGCGGCAGTTTCTTCGTCATGATGCCTTCTCCCGGCAAGGTGGGCCGATGGCCCGTCAGTGATAATCCGTAAACTCGACGTTTGTCGCGCCGTCCTTTGTCCACGTAAAACATATGCGATATTGATTGTTGACCCGGATCGAATGTTGTCCCTTCCGGTTTCCGCTCAAGGCTTCGAGCCGGTTTCCCGGAGGCGCCCGTAAATCGCTCAATTCCGCCGCAGCGTTCAGCATCTCCAGCTTGCGGCGAGCAATCACAAGAAGGTTTGCCGGAAAACCCTTTCCGGCTTTGCCTTCAAAGGCGTTCGCAGTCCTTTGATCGCGAAAATTCCGGATCATTCCGTCAATGTATCATGTTATGATACATTTGCAAGAGGTCGTATCGTTATATGATACGCCGGAGCGCACTCGTCACTTCCCATCCCTCAGCGCCGTTTGTAGCGCCGTCAAATCCTCGCGCGCTTTGTCGTCGGTCACGCGCTTGGGTAGATCGTCCAGCATTTTCAGATAGCGTTCGCGGTCCTGCGGCAGGAAGAAGCCCACCCACACCTCGCGCGTGTCGCGGATCGCGCCGGAGACGAGGCGGATGTTCTCAGGCTTCTTTGCGTTCAAAATCACCGCGCCGATCGCGCCGATGACCATTTCGGACGCGCCGTGGCGCGCGTTGGTGTAGCCGTCCTCGCGGATTTTCGTGCGCTTGTCCGGCGCAAGCCCCACCATGAACATGTTCATCGCCAGCGCCTCGCGCGCCTGCGCGCGGATCAGGAAATTCATGATCCGCGCATATTGATCCTCGTATGCGACCATGTTGAGGCCGATTTTTTCCATGTCGGGCTGCGGCCCCGACATCGCGCCGTAAAACAAGAGCGCCTTGTTGGCGTCGTTCGCCGTCTGCATCCAGTCCGGCATCCAGGCGAGATCGTCAGGCTTTGCGGGCGGCAGCGCGTTCAACGCGTCGACATCGAAAATGCGCGCAAGCAGGGCGGTCACCTCAGGCTTGTTCGGGTCGGGCCGCTGGTCCTTCTTCAAGCAGTCGATATAGGCGTGAAACGCCTTGTTGGCCTCTTGCGCCGTGGCCGTGAGCTTCGCGCCGTCCTGAGCAAGGGCGGGCGAGGCGAGAGCGAGGCAAAGAACGAGAACTCTGAAAATCAACATCGATGAAACGAATTCCAGATTGGCCAGCTATTCATCGCTCACTCGTCCTTGGCGCGCGACACCGAAATCCGCACGCCGGTCTTCGCCACCGCGCAGTGGATGTCGAGCTTGCGGTAGCGGGTGTCGAGTTCGTAGCCGCGCAGAATGTTGGTGCGAGATACACATCGCTGGATGCCGCGCAGCGTGTCGTCCTTGGTGATGGTGAACACGAGTGCGGAGGCGGAAGCGAGGAAATCGTAATAGGCGTCCGCAGGCTTCTTCTTGTCGGTCGCCGCATACATCGAGTTCGTGCGGTTCTTGCTCGAGCAGCCCAATGAAGCCTGCGTCACCGCCGGATGGGTCAGCGCGATCACGCCGCCGCGCAGTTCGCCGACTTTCAGCCCCGGTATCTGGTCGGCCAGTTGTTTGGCGAGATCGTCGCAGCGGTCGGCGCGGGCGGGGGAGGCGGCAAGGCTCGCTGCGGCAATCAGCAAGAAGGGCAGAATCCTGAATATTTTCATGTGGCACCCCGCCACATTCAACCCAACCGCTGCGTGGCGTGCAAGGGCAACGCGGCTATCCGCGCGGCTCTCTTTTAATTGTCGCAAAAGCGATTAGAACGGGTCGAAACCCTCGCTTCGCAAGCATCCCAAAGGCATTTGCCATGAACGCCCCGACCGCCATTCCGACGCCCAAAGCCGTCCCGCCCTACAAGCACACGCCGCTGTTTCCGCTCGGTGCCGACAAGACGCCGTACCGGAAAATCACGACGGATGGCGTGCGTGTCGAGAAGGTGATGGGCAAAGACATGCTGGTGGTGTCGCGCGAGGCGCTGCGCGCTTTGAGCGAGGCGGCGTTCGGCGACATCAATCATTATCTGCGGCCGGGGCATCTGAAACAGCTTCGCAAGATTCTCGACGACTCCGAAGCCAGCGACAACGACAAGTTCGTCGCCTTCGATTTCCTGAAAAACGCCAATATCGCCGCCGGTGGCATCCTGCCGATGTGTCAGGACACCGGCACCGCGATCATCATGGGCAAGAAGGGCTGCAACGTCATCACCGACGGCGAGGACGAGGCGGCATTGAGCGAAGGCGCGCGCGACGCGTATCTGCGGCGTAATCTGCGCTATTCGCAGGTGGCGCCCTTGTCGATGTTCGAGGAGAAGAACACCGCCAACAACATGCCTGCGCAGTGCGAGATCTACGCGGAAGGCGACGACGCCTACAAGTTCATGTTCATGGCCAAGGGCGGCGGCTCGGCCAACAAGAGTTTCCTGTTTCAGGGCACGCCGTCGCTGCTGACGCGTGATCGGCTGTTGGCGTTTCTCAAAGAGAAAGTGCTGACGCTCGGAACCGCCGCGTGTCCGCCCTATCATCTTGCCATCGTCGTCGGCGGCACCTCCGCCGAACTGTGCATGAAGACGGTGAAGCTCGCGTCCGCGCGCTATCTCGATGAATTGCCGACGCACGGTTCGCCGGACGGCAATGCGTTCCGCGATCTGGAGATGGAGCAGGAAATTCTCAAGATGACGCAGTCACTGGGAGTGGGCGCGCAGTTCGGCGGCAAATATTTCTGCCACGACGTGCGCGTGATCCGCATGCCGCGTCATGGCGCGTCGCTGCCGATCGGGTTGGGTGTCTCATGCGCGGCGGATCGCCAAGTGCTCGGCAAGATCACCAAGGACGGCGTGTATCTGGAAGAGCTCGAGCATCATCCCGCGCAATATCTACCGGAGGTCGAGAGCAAGCTCGGCGGCGAGGTGATCGAGATCGATCTCAACCAGCCGATGGACAATATCCGCAAAGTCCTGTCGCAATATCCGATCAAGACGCGGCTGTCGCTGACCGGCACGTTGATCGTGGCGCGCGACGCGGCGCATGCCAAATTGCGCGAGCGTTTGGACAAGGGCCAGCCGCTGCCGGATTATTTCAAGAACCATCCGGTCTATTACGCCGGCCCTGCGAAGACTCCGGAAGGCTACGCGTCCGGCGCGTTCGGACCCACAACCGCAGGCCGCATGGATTCCTTCGTCGATCAGTTTCAGGCCGCCGGCGGCTCGATGGTGATGCTGGCGAAGGGCAATCGTGCACCGGTCGTGCGCGATGCGTGCAAGAAGTACGGCGGCTTTTATCTGGGCTCAGTAGGTGGTTCGGCGGCAAATCTGGCCGAGCATTGCATCAAGAAAGTCGAGGTCGTCGAATATCCGGAGCTTGGCATGGAGGCGATCTGGAAAATCGAGGTCGAGAATTTCCCGGCCTTTATCGTCATCGACGACAAGGGCAACGACTTCTTCAAGGAATTGAATCTGGGATAGGCCGAAACGCGCGCGGCCGGGCCGCGCGCGCCGATTGACGTGTTACGCCCGCGATCCCTTGAACGGGAACGAGCCCATCGGGCCGATGCCCATCTCGCCTTCGATGGCGTCGCCGTTGACTTTGCCGGTGAAGGCAAGCGTCAGCGGCATCGGGTTGGTGATCTTCACCTTCCACGCCACGTCGTTGCCGTTCACGCTGCCGTCGAAGATTTCGGTCTCGTTGCCTTCGGCCGATTGCTTGCCCGTCAAAGTGCCGCCGCTGCTTGCGAGCGTCAGCCCTGCATCGCGGTCGCCCATCGGCGTGCTCATCGTGATTTTCCAGTTGCCGTCAACGGCCATGATGTCCCCCTTGAAATGCGATCCGGCGCGGATCGCTGTATGCCGCCTGCTTAGGTGGTCGTTCGCCGCGAGGCAAGCGGACAGACTGTCGCCTGCCGAACTATTCGCCGCCGCCGAATGCATTGCCGCTCTGAACCGAGCACGACGGCGAACCGGTGGTGGCGGTCACCGTATACATCCGCCCGTCCGGTCCCTTGCGCTTGATGGCGGCATCGCCGCTTTTGGCGTCGATCACCTGCAATGTGCAGCTCGTGAAACCCGGATCGAAGGTGGCGATATATTGCCGCGCGCCGCTCGCGAAGGCTTCGGTGCCGACGAGGCGGTTGCCCTGAAGCGACACGCTGCCTTTGCTTGCTTCGCCCGGCCCGCGTTCGCCGCTGCGCGACGCTTTCTGGCCGCGGACGGTCCGGCGCAGGAATGTGCGCCCCGCCGAACTGATATAGACCGTGCGAATGTTGAGGTTGTTGTAGGCGCGTTGCTGGCCGTCTTCCGTCGTGGCCATGCCCGACGTGCTCCACGACATGGTGACGGTTTTATTGAAGGCTTCGGACGAGGCGGCGAGGGCGCTGCCGGTGAATGCCAGCGTCATGAAAAAGACCGGGCCTAAAAACGAATGTCGCGACATCAGGCAATCTCCCCCGAAGGACGTGTCAGCGATAATGTGATGTTCCTACGTCTTTGGTCGCCGCAATCCTAGCGGGGTTCACTGGCCCTGCAATGCCGCCGCGCGCAATCTGCGGGTGATAACAACTCGCGTAATAATGTATTGCAGCGCGAACGCGGCAATCTTCGCGCCGACCGCGATCACCGTGACGTAGAACGCCCAGAGCTTCACGTCGCCGGTCAGCGCGGTTGCGATGACGCCCGCGCCGAGCACGAACATCAGCACGGCCCATGCATAGCCGGCAGCTACGATCACATCCGGCGCGTTGTCTTTGACGATGTCCGGCATGTAGCGGAGCATCCATCCGCGCCGGAGCATGATTGCGCCGATGGCAAAATGGGCGATGGACGGCTTCATCAGCACGAAGCGCGGATCGTTGGTGAGGAGGGTGGCGGAACCGAGCATGATGACAAGCGCAAGGCTCGCCCAGGTCATCACGTCGAGCTTCTTCTTGGCAATGCGCGAATAGACGAAT
>JAFKKP010000046.1 GCA_017305515.1 Hyphomicrobiales bacterium | reverse complement strand
TTGCGACATTCGCCTGCCGGTAGGGACCGTAGAGATAAAACGGCGAGCCGGCTTTCAAAATACTTGAAGCGACCCGCATCAGCCCTTCGGTCGCAGACCATGGCGCGATGTGGATCATGTTGATGCAAAGCACCGCGCCGGCATTGCCCAGCGGCCATGTTTTCGCCGATGCATCGAGAAGAACAGGCGGCAGAATGTTTTTCAGACCCGTCGTCCCGGTCCACGCTGCGATGCTATTGCGCGCGGCGTCTTCGGGATCGCTTGGCTGAAAAACGAGATTCGGAAAAGCCTTCGCGAAATGCACGATGTGCTCGCCCGAGCCGCTGGCGATTTCCAGCACCACGCCGGAACGCGGCAGCACGCCGCGCAGCACATCGAGAATGGCGTCGCGGTTGCGTTCGGTCGCAGGATAGTTGAGGCGGGCGTCGGTCATGTCGCGTTCAGCTTCCCTGATCCATATCTTCCGCGTGCTGCTTCCAAACCGCCGCAATTCCTATCCAAAAGGCGGCTCCCGCCTTTCCATACTCCACAGCATTCGATAAGTCTGCTGTCCGACAAGCCCTTCATTTCCGAGGCCATCTGAATGTTTCCGAAGCCGAAGCCCGAGCTGATCCCCAACACCTATGCCTATGAATCCGAGCCGATGGTGAAGGCGACCGGCTTTCGCGAATACGACGCGCGCTGGCTGTTCGGCAAGGAAATCAACCTGATGGGCATTCAGGCGCTGGGCATGGGCCTCGGCACGCTGATTGCCGAACTCGGCCAGAAGCAGGAGATCGTCACCGCGCATGATTTCCGCAGCTATTCTGCGTCGATCAAATACGCGCTGATCTCCGGCCTCCTCGCGTCCGGCTGCAAGGTGCATGACATCGGATTGGCCGTGACGCCGATGGCGTATTTTGCGCAGTTCGATCTCGACGTGCCGTGTGTTGCGATGGTGACGGCCTCGCACAACGACAACGGCTGGACCGGCGTGAAGATGGGTGCCAACCGTCCGCTCACCTTCGGTCCCGACGAGATGACGCGATTGAAAGAAATCGTTCTCAATTCGGCATTCAAGCTGAAGCCGGCGGGTGAGTATCGATTCCATGAGAATTTTCCGGCGCGCTACATTGCCGACCTCACCAGCAAGACGAAACTCAAGCGCAAGCTGAAAGTCGTTGTCGCCTGCGGCAATGGAACGGCGGGCGCGTTCGCGCCAAAGGTGATGGAAGCGATCGGCTGCGAGGTGATTCCGCTCGACGTTGAACTCGATCACACGTTCCCGAAATACAATCCGAATCCCGAAGACATGGAAATGCTGCACGCGATCCGCGATGCTGTGCTCGAACACAAGGCCGATGTGGGCTTGGGTTTCGACGGCGACGGCGACCGCTGCGGCGTGGTCGACGACACCGGCGAGGAAATTTTCGCGGACAAGGTCGGTGTCATGCTGGCGCGCGACATGTCGGCGATCCACAAGGACGCGCAGTTTGTCGTCGATGTGAAATCGACCGGACTGTTCGTCACCGACCCTGTTTTGCAGAAGCAGGGCGCCAAGACGACCTACTGGAAGACCGGCCACTCCTACATGAAGCGGCGCACCAACGAATTGAAGGCGCTCGCCGGCTTCGAGAAGTCGGGACATTTCTTCTTCAACGCGCCAGTCGGCCGCGGCTATGACGACGGCCTCGTGTCGGCAATTGCGGTCTGCGAAATGCTCAACCGCGCGCCGGATAAAAAGATGTCCGACCTAAAGAACGCGCTGCCGAAAACCTGGTCGTCGCCGACCATGTCGCCGCATTGCTCGGACGAGACCAAGTACGGAATCGTTGCCGACGTCGTGAAGCATTTCGAGGCCGCTCAGAAGAAAGGCGACAAGGTCGCCGGTCAGCCGATCCGCGATCTCGTCACGGTGAACGGCGTGCGCGTGACCTGCGAGGACGGCTCGTGGGGTCTGGTGCGTGCATCCTCCAATAAACCCGAGCTTGTGGTCGTGGTTGAAAGCCCCGTCTCGGAAAAGCGCATGCGCGACATGTTCGAAGCGATGGACTCGGTGCTGCGCACGCATCCGGAAGTCGGCGAATACAACCAAAAAATCTGACGCGGCGAGCGCGTCAGTTGCAGAAAATTTGATGGAGACGGCGGCGTGAGATTCCTGATTGCAATTCTCGCTGCCGCTCTTGCCTGCACCAACGCACAGGCTCAATCGCCGAAAATCAAAGCGAGCGTCGACTCCTGTCTCGCCGCAACGAAGGCCAAGCCCAACACCGATGCCTGCATCGGCGTGACGTCCAATCCCTGCATCGGTCCCGATGAAGGCGCGAGGCGCGATTCGGAAGTGACCGCCTGTCTCGACGACGAGCAGAAGCAATGGGACAAAGTTCTCAACGCGTCCTATCAGGCGCTGCTGAAGGGACTTGAGCCCGAGCAGCAGACCAGGCTGCGCGAGATGCAGCGCGTCTGGCTGCAATCGCGCGCTGCGACCTGCGGATTCTATTACGACTATTTTCAGGGCACGATGGCGAACCCCATGATCGCCAATGGCATGAACCGGGAGACCGCCCGCCGCGCGATTTTCCTCAAAGGCTTCGCCGACGATCTCGCGGACCGGAAGTAATTCCTGTTTTCAGCCAAGCGGCGGTAATTGCTGGCAGATTTCAAAAAATTGCAAGATCGCCGGAGCGCCCCCGAAGCGCAGCGATAGGCTGTGAATGGTGCTTTGGGGCCACATACGAATCGTGGGTGGGGTGCTACCGTTTTTGACTTCAAGATCGGGGCGGGGCGTTTTCGGCGTGAAGATCAGGTTGCTCACAATTATTTTTGCCGCCGGGCTGGCGGGCGGTTCCGCTTTTGCAGCCGCACCTCCGCCTGTGCCGAGTTGGTCCGGTCCCTATATCGGCGGCCATCTTGGCTACGATTGGGGCCGCACGCGCGTTCTCGACAACGGGGTGCTGACCGAAGCCGGCGCGCCGACGAACGGCGTCGTCGGCGGATTCCTTGCAGGCTACCGCTGGCAGAAAGACAACTTCGTCTTCGGTCTGGAAGCCGACATTAGCGCTGCAAATCTGCACGGCACGGGTTTGCCGCCTCCGCCGCCGCCGATCGTTTTGCCCAACCAGTATTTCGTCGACTGGACCAGCAATTTCCGCGGCCAGATCGGCTACATCATTCTGCCGTCGACGCTGATTTTCGCTTCCGGCGGTTTCAGCCTTGCGGGCTTCACGTTTCAGGACGGCGGCACCGGCAATAATTTCGGCGCGGTCTTTCCGGGATGGAACATTGGCGGCGGCATCGACCACATGTTCACGCCGAATTTTATCGCCCGCCTCGAATACATCTACGCCGACTTCGGCAACAAGACGTATGAAGTCGCGCCCGGCGACTTCTACAACGCGGCGTTCAAGGCGCAGACGCTGCGTGGTGCGCTGATCTGGAGATTCGGCCCCTAGGCCGCAGCGAGCGCCGGCACCGGCAGCGCCGTTACCGACTTGATCTTCTCCATCGCAAATCTTGAGGTGACGTTCTTCAGCGCCACCGCGCCGATCAGCTTTTTATAGAACACGTCGTAGCTCGCCATGTCGGCCGTGACGACGCGCAGCATGTAGTCGACGTCGCCGGCCATGCGATAGAATTCCATCACTTCCGGCATCGCGCTCACCGCGTCGGCGAATTTCTTCAGCCAGGCTTCGGAGTGGTCGCCGCTCTCGACCGAGACGAACACAGTGATGCCAAGACCGATCTTGTTCTGATCGACCAGCGCCACGCGCTTCTGGATCACGCCGTCGGCTTCCATTTTCTGGATGCGTTTCCAGCACGGCGTCGAGGACAGCCCGACGCGGTCGCCGATTTCGGCGACGGAGAGAGAAGCGTCGTCCTGCAAAACGGTGAGGATTTTGCGGTCGATGGCGTCGAGGCGGCGGTGGGATTCGATCGGAATTGGGGTCACGGCTGCGTCGGTCATAAGAAGAACTTTCTTCCATATTTGAAGGTTGCGACCCTCATATAGAGAAAAATCTTCTCAGACAAGGCGACTTTTGTCGCGTTTCGAGGCCTTCTAGACCGACAGCGCGACCGTGCTTGAGGCCAACAGCGCATCGACTTCAATGCGTTGCGGGGAGGCGAAAGCGCCGCCAAAGCGTGTGCATTTCAGTGCGGCGGTGGCGGCGGCAAACCGCATCGCCTGTTCCAGCGGCTGGCCTTCGGCAATCGCAAGCGTGAACGCGCCGTGGAAGGCGTCGCCTGCGCCGAGCGTATCGACGGTGTGAACCGGGAAGGCCGGCATGTGCTTCGGCTCGCCCGTGTCGTCGAGCCAGGTCACGCCTTGGGAGCCTGAGGTGACGCCGAGAAACGCGGGCGTCAATTTGGCGATCTTGCGCAATGAGGCGATCTCGTCGCTTTCGCCCGCGGTCGCGCGCAGCGCCTCCGCCGAGAAGATGATGTGCGACGACACCTGCAACAGTCCTTCGCGCAGCGACATCAGCCGGTCCGCGTCGATCACCACCGGAATGCCGCGGCGGTGGGCTTCTGTGCAGATGTCCGTGACGAATTCCGCGCAGCGGTTCTCGGTGAGAATCGCGTCGCATTCGGCAAGGAGCATATCGGTGTCCGGCAGCTGCACCGTCCACATTTTGGGATCGCGATAGGTGACGATGGTTCGCTCGCCCGACGGATCGATCATGATGTTGGAGATCGGCGTCACGAGTCCCGGCATCTTGACGAGATGCGAGGTGTCGATGCCTTCCTCGTGCATCTGGTCGTAGATATAGGCGCTGGTCTTTTCCTGCGGTCCGCCGATGGGGCCGCTCAATGTGACGCGGCCGCCAAGCCGTGCGATCGCAACGCCCGCGTTGAGCGAATTGCCGCCCGCGAGTTCGACGAAGCCCGTCGCGTGTTCCTTGTTGCCGCGCTCCGGCAAACCGTGAACGCGGAAAATCAGATCGCGCACCGGCATGCCGATGCAGAGAATTCGTGGCGATTTCTTTTTGCGCGATCTCGTGTGCATGTTCATGGGATGGCCCGCCTTAACGGAGAATAACGGCATGCGGGCAATCGGGTTCCCTTGCAAAAAATCAGGATAGAAATCGGCTTTAAGTCTTCTCTTTCACCCAATTCGCCAGAAGGTGATGTGCGATTGCGACCGGATGAGGGCCGGTCATTCCCTCCGGGTGCGTCCTGTTCAGCATCGCGACTGCTTCCTCGCGCGTGAACCAGCGTGCGTCTTCAAGCTCCTTGCGGTCCACGACGATGTCGTCATTAGTCGCGCGCGCGGTGCATCCGATCATCAGCGACGACGGATAGGGCCAGGGCTGCGTCATGTAATATTTCACATCCTCGCAGCGGATACCGGCTTCCTCGAAAATTTCGCGTTGTACCGCGTTCTCGATGGTCTCGGCGGCCTCCACAAAACCTGCAAGACACGACCACATCGTCGGCGGAAAAATCGCTTGCCGTCCGAGCAGGCATTTGTCGCCTTTCGTCACCAGCATGATGACGACCGGATCGGTGCGCGGAAAATGCTCGGCCTTGCATTGCGGACAGTCGCGCTTCCAGCCGCCTTCCTTCATCGAGGTTCGCGCGCCGCAATTGGCGCAAAATCCGTGACGCTGGTGCCAGGTCACGAGCGATTTCGCCATTGCGATCGTCGAGAGTTCATGCGGCGCAATCGCGCCGGTGGTTGCGACTGCACGCAGATTTTCCACGCCCACATCGTTGCGGCCGATCAGATCTTCGGCGGCAGCCGCAGGGATACCCATGCCGAAAATCGCGGCGCCGTCTTTCAGTCCAAGGAAAATCGTCCCCGGATTGGCACCGAATTTCCGCGCCTCGTCGAGCGTAAGCAGTGCGCGTGTCCCATTCGCGCCTTGCGTCACCAGAATCGAATCCTTGTGGATCACATAGGCGCGGGCATCCTTGCTTGTTTCCAGCGCGAACAGTTTTTCGTCGTCGAGCCGCAGATGCGCGGCGCGGTCGATGGGGTTTGAGACGAAGCCCGGCTGGCCGAGCGGGAATTGTTCGTTCGATGCCATGCAATGCCCGATGAAATCAGCTCAGCCAGATCAGCTTGCGCAGCGCGCGGATGAAATTCTCGATTTCCTGCGGATCGTGCGCCAGCGGCGGCACTACGCCCCACACCGGGCGCGGCCATGCAGCGTCGGACGTGCGCCGCGCGATGACATGGACATGAAGCTGCGGCACGACATTGCCGAGGGCTGCGATATTCAGCTTGTCGGGTTTGGTGATCGATTGCAGCGCGCGCGCGACGCGATTGATCTCCGTCATCAATTGTCCCTGTTCGACCTCGCCGAGATCGGTCAGGTCTTTCGCGTCCGCCCTGCGCGGCACCAGCATCAGCCAGGGATAATTCGCGTCGTTGACGACGAGCACGCGCGACAGCGGCAGATCGCCGATATTGATCGTGTCCTGTTCGAGTTGCCTGTGAAGCGACCAGTCCATCC
>JAFKKP010000311.1 GCA_017305515.1 Hyphomicrobiales bacterium | reverse complement strand
GCTGATTTTTTTGCCTTACCTTATCGTGCGGCGCAAATTCATCGCTGCGGGAATTTTCGCGCTCGTTCTGGTCGCAGTTTCTTTCATGCAGGACGCGTTTCTTGTTCCGCAAGGCTCGTCGCATGGATATTTTGTGACTTGGATCAACGATATCGCGGCACCTGGAATTTTCGAGAAGGGTTCGACCGCCAAGCTGCCGTTCTGGGACGGCGTCAACATTTACAATTTATCGCTGCGCGGCGCGCTCGCGCGCGCGGTCTATCTCACCGACTACCAGCAATACTTTCTGGAAATTCTCCGCGGGACACAGATTGTCTTCATCGGTCTGATTGGAATTCTGATCCTGTACTCGATGCGGTCGAATGCGCTCATCCCTGTGGAAGTCTGCCTGCTCATCATCGCGATGCTGATGCTGTCGCCGATGACGAGCCGCACGCACTTTGTGAATCTAATCCTGCCGTATTTCCTTCTGACGGCGGCTTGGCTGAAAGACAATCAGACCAGATGGCTCGGCGGAATTGTGCTGGCGCTCAGCTTTGCGGGGTGTACGGGCATTCCCCGCGACCTTGTGCCGAGAGGCTTCACGGAATTTGCGCGCGATCATAACGACATCATGTTCGGGACTTTGGTCCTTATAGTCTATCTGGCGGTCATCATCTTCCGGCCGGGCCAATGGGCGATCGGCATGAACGCACGGCGCGACATGGAGCTTGCAAGGCACCCTGCGTAGCTTCCGCTTCATGCTGCGCTGCAAAAGCCGCTTTTGCAATGAACCGGCAGGCTGGGGGCGGCGACCAAGCAATTGCCTTGGGTTGCGGACTAAACGAAACTTGAGCCGTTCGCGTCGAGACCGGACAGAAGATTGACTTGTCGGCGTCAGAGCTCCTGGACTTTCGCACCAACTTGGAGATTGCGATGAAATTCATTTCGCGCGGCGCTGGACGACAAATTGCGTGCAGCTTTGCTGCCGCATTCCTCGTCGTTCTGGTTCAGACACCAACCCAACTTTCCGCCGAAGAACGATCGATCACAGTCGTTCCGTCAACGACGATTGCGCCATCTGTAAACGACGCGCAATCGACCGCAGCAGGCCAGGGCGCAGTTTCGGCAACGGTAACAGCGCCTGCAAGCGCATGCGACGCGCACAAGTTCATCGACCCGGATGACATGGTCGGGTTCATGGTCACTGATCTTAACAAGGTCATCAAATCGCGACAGAGCACACAGCGTTATCTGACGCTGACGCATCTTGCCAATCTTTGCGTCGGCGAAGATGCCATGAAGGTTTATCGTCAGGCCGCGATCAAATTGCTCAATTCGCTCAGCCGGACACCCGATGCCGTGAAGCTGGAAGCTATCGATCCGGAAGGAACGATTCTCCGCTTCAATCTCGTCGATCTCGGCTGGAGCCTCGACGACTGGAATTTCCTGCTCGCGTCGTACCCATACACCGCATCGCCCGATTCCGAACTCAGCCGCACGCTCGCGAAAACGACGTCGACGACGCTGCCCTATGTGCGAGCCGACTGGCTGGCGTCGAACGCGACGCAACCGCAGCTTTATTATTCGCTGATGAAGCTGCCGAACAGATTTCAGGATTTCGCGCAGCAGCAGGGCATCGACGTTGCAGGCGACATCAGGAATCTGACCGCGCAGCGCGCCGGTTTTGAAAAATCGAACGTCACGCAAAACAACCGCATCGTCGAACGGCATCCGTCGCGCACAGGCTATTTCTGGGTGACCTACGACTTTGCCGGCGGCAAAGATCGGCAAAGCATCTTTGATTTCCCCACAGGTCCTGGCGGCGGCAACGGCTTCAGCCATGACAGCAGCGAGACGTTTTTCAGCCTGCCGAACGGCTTTCAGGGATATTACCTGAGCAAGGCCTCCGGCGAGCGCCTGGATCGCAGTTTGCCCGGCGTTGCCCGCGACCAGTCACAACGCATCGTGACCGTGACGCGCGGAATTTCCTGCATGAGCTGTTCCGATGCCGGTCTCGAACGTGCCAAGGACGAGGTCCGCAATCTGGTGCTTAGTGGACGCACATTTCCGCGCGAGGTGCGAGACGTCGTCGATGGACTGTATCCACCTCAGGAAAAGATGGATGCGCTGCTCGATGATGACGTGAAACGGTTTTCCAATGCGATGTCGCGAGCAGGTCTCGATCCTGACTTGCGGCTCAATGGGCTTGAGATGATGACCGCAATGTCCGGCAGTTACGACGGCGATCTCGATTTACGGACAGTCGCAGCGGAGCTTGGACTGACCATCTCCGACTTCAATGAATCGGTGGACGAGGCCGCAGGCAAATTCCGTCCGCTGCTCAGGCGGCTGACGCAGGGCAAGATTTCCCGCGACGAGTTCGAGCGCAGCTACCGCGATCTCGCCGACGGGCTGACCGACCTCGCGCTGCTTCCTGTGCAGAACAAGGCAAAGGCGCTTGCTGTTCAGGGGCAGGGGGCTCAGTACGTCGCGCCTCCCGTCCAGGCGCAGAAGCAGCCCTATCAGCCGCCACGCCCGCAATACCAGCCGCCTCGTCCGACCTATCAGCGCGGTTATTAACGCAAGGGGGCGCTGTCGGGCGCAAATGCTAAACGGGTAAAAGCGTCCAACAATCCTTGCAATCGCGCGCGCCATACCCCATGACGGGATTACCGGAAGGGTGGCCGAGTGGTTTAAGGCACCGGTCTTGAAAACCGGCGTGCCTGCAAGGGTACCGTGAGTTCGAATCTCACCCCTTCCGCCATCAATTGCGCTGCCGATTCACCGACGCCACACTTCAAAATGTTTTGAGGGCGGCGCCGGAAACAGTGCGCCTTAGACATAAACCTCATCTATGATTGCCGGCAAATCGACCGGCAAGCGCGTCTGGGCAACACGATGAATTCCGCAAATTTCGATTTCACGACGATACTCAATCGTATCCTCGACACCGCTGCGGACAATCTGCGGGTGGCCAAGATCCTTATCATGTTGGGGCTCGATCCCGACACCGTCACCTACGACGCGATCTTCAATCGACTGTTTGAAATCGCGCTATCGCAGATCACGCTTGCCAACATGTTTGCGCTGTTGGGCTCGATCTTTTTCGTCGTGACGCTTATGACGCGCACGATGGTGCCGCTGCGCATCGCCAACATGATTAGCAATATTTTCTTCGTCGCGTTCGGCGCGCTCGCCAGCGACATCAAGACCTTTCTTTTGTATTTGCTGCTGGTGCCGATCAACGGCGTTCGTCTCTATCAGATGCAGCGGCTGGTAAAGAAGGCGAAGGAAGCCACCAAGGGCGACAAGTCGATGGAATGGCTCAAGCCATTCATGACTGAGCGCAAGTACAAGAAAGGCAACATGCTCTTCAAGAAGGGCGACGTCGCCAAGGAAATGTTTCTGACGATTACCGGCAAATTTCGCGTCAACGAATTCAATGTCGATTTGCCGCCCGGAAGTCTGATGGGCGAGCTCGGATTCCTGACGCCAAAAAACCGGCGCACCGCGACGATCGAATGCACTGAGGACGGACAAGTCCTGTCGATTGAGTACGATAAACTGCTCGAAATCTATTTTCAGAATCCGGAGTTCGGCTACTACTTCCTCATTCTCACCAGCCAGCGGCTTTTAGAGAACAATGCCAAGCTGGAAGCGCAAATTGCCGAATTGAAGAAAGCCGCGCCAGCGGTAGCAGTACCGCAGCGATCTTAATGCGGGGCTCCGAAGCTCCCGATACCGTCCCAAAAGCAACGCTCGGTTTACCACTTCGGCAGGGAACCCGTTCTACCTATTCGCGCAATCGGTTATGTTGGCTTGTTTTTCAAGCCAATGCATAGCCATTGCGCCATTCATGGCATAGGCAGCGCGGCGGCGAGGGTGCTATCTGAACCGCCATGGGGACGACCTTCACTGAATCAGGAATAGGCACTGCGCGGGCCGTAGCGGCCGCAGCGGCGTGCCTTCTTGTGGCCAATTGCGCGTCGTCCGACAAATTCGCAAAACGTGTGGACCCCAAATACGGCGTCTCCTCCAGCCCGCGTGTCGTCGATTTCAATGAAGCCGTTCCTAAGGGCGGGGGCACTTACCGCATCGGCAAGCCGTATGTCGTCGCCGGCACCACTTATACGCCGACGGAAGACCCGACCTATCGCGCCGAGGGAATGGCCTCATGGTATGGCGATGACTTTCACGGACGCCTGACAGCGAATGGCGAGGTGTTCGACATGACGTCGCTGACAGCCGCGCATCCGACGATGCCGCTGCCGAGCTATGCGCGCGTCACCAATCTTTCGAACGGGAAGTCCCTCATCGTGCGCGTCAACGATCGCGGGCCGTACCACGGCAACCGGATCATCGACGTCTCTCACAATGCTGCAAATCTCTTAGGCTTCCGGTCCAACGGCATCGGCCGCGTGCGCGTCGAGTATGTCGGACGTGCGCCGCTTGAAGGCTCCGACGACCGCGTGTTGATGGCAACGCTTCGCACCGGCGAGCCGGCTCCGGCGCCGTCGGGCGTGAGAGTTGCGTCGGCACGCCCGTTTATCCCGGAAAGCACCTCGACGCGCGGTGCCTATGCGGGCGATGTCCCGATGCCGGCAGAGCGGCCATATACGCTCGGCAATACAGCTGAGGACGCTGCATCCACAACGTCCACCGAAGTATCCGCGTCACGCGCCGTCCGTATCGCAGGCCGCCGTCCGCAAAACTCACCTCGCGACAACGTCGCACAAGTGATCGATACTCCGCCGGTCAACCGGCCGGTATCGACCGCTTACGTACCGGTCGAACGCGACGGCAGCACCAGCCTGCTGTCCGGACGCGGGCTCTACTAGCGGCGGCGCTAGCCGTTCAAATCTTTCAAAAACGAGATCAGCACGGCGTTCACTTCGTCTGGCCGCTCTTGCTGAATCCAATGTCCCGCGCCCTCGATCAAAAGTTTGCGCTTGAGATTTGGCAGAACGCGATCCATCTCCGCGATACGCTTGCTGCCGATAATGCCGGTTACGACAGAATCGTCCGCGCCTGCGATGAAGATCGACGGCTGGTAGATCTTTGCGCCTTGCCACGGTGCGGTCAGTTCCCAATTGCGGTCGATATTGCGATACCAATTCAAACCACCGCGGAATCCTGAACGCTTGAAATTCTCCACGACGTGAGCGTGATCGGCCTCGCTAATCCACGGCGGCAGCTTGTGCTGATGGGTGGTATCACCGAGAAATCCGAATCCATCTTTGATGTAGAGCGATGAATTCACACCAAATGAAATAGCGCGCATCGTGTAGTCGATATCCCGCTCGAACTCTGCTTCGGCGACACCGGGCTTCTGAAAATACTGCCAATAGAAATTCGTGATGCCGCTTTTAACGAGCGTCTGAAGCGGCAGTTCGCGTCCGCGCCAGGGCGGCGGAACGCTCAGTCCGCCGACCGCCGTAAAAATGTCCGGACGGAACATTGCCGCGTGCCACGCGACCGGCGCACCCCAGTCGTGACCGACGATAACGGCTTTCGTTTCCCCGAGGGCCGCAACCAGCGCGACCATGTCACCGACCAAATCGAAAATGGAATAGGCTTCGATCGCTCGCGGCGCCGAGGTGCGTCCAAAACCCCGCATGTCAGGTGCTGCGGCGCGGTATCCGGCACCAGCCAGAGCGGGCAGTTGATGTCGCCAGGAAAAGGACAATTCGGGCCAACCGTGGCAGAGCAGAACCAGCGGCCCGGAACCTTGCTCGGTGACAAACATCTCGATGCCGTTGGCCAAAATCACGCGCGATGAAGACATCGATTTTTGCCCTTTTTTGGGGGTTTCGTCCGGTCAGAAAGGCTGTTCAGGGAGCACGTTGTTCGGAATTATCCCAACTGATACAAGGCCTCCGTCAGGAATCGTAGCATGACAGCCATTCCGTCGAAATTCCGGGGACTTACGCCGGTCTCCCGAGGCATTCTCGCCAGCGGTCTTGCCGGGTTGCTCGTTGCAAGCATCGGCCTGTACGGTGTCGCCAGTGCGGCCAATAACAGCGTGCAAGGCGCGAAGAAGGAAGATGGCTACGAGATCGACGCGCCGACGGCGATCCTGATCGACGCAAAGTCAGGCAGCATCTTGTTCGAGAAAAACGCCGACGAACTTCGCGCGCCGTCAAGCATGCTCAAGCTGATGACCGCCGAGGTCATCTTCGACGCACTGACGCAAGGCAAGATCAAGCTCGACGACGAATACCGCATCACTGCGAATGCCTGGCGTAAAGGCGGAGCACCCTCCGGCGGCTCGACGATGTTCGCCGAGATCAACAGCAAGGTGAAAGTCGACGACCTTCTGCACGGAGCACTGATCCAAAGCGGCAACGATGCGTGCATCGCGCTGGCCGAAGGAAGCGCCGGCAGCGAGCGCGACTTCGTCGAGATCATGGGAGATCGCGCCCGCGTATTGGGTCTGACCAAATCGACATTTGGAAATCCGACGGGGCTTCCCGACCCGAAAAATAAAATGACGGTGCGCGAACTTGGTATGCTCGCGCGTCACATCATCCTGACCTATCCCGAGTATTACAAGCTGTTCAACGAGCGCGAATTCACCTGGAACAAAATTCGTCAGCAGAACCGCAATCCGCTTCTCACCATGCTCGAAGGCGCGGATGGCTTGAAGACCGGATTCACGAAAGAGGGCGGGTATGGACTGGTTGGCTCAGCGGTGCAGAACGGGCAACGACTGATCGTCGTCGTCAACGGGCTGGAAGATTCCGACGATCGCGCGACCGAAGCGAAGAAACTCCTGGAATGGGGCTTTCGCAATTTTGAACCGCGCATGCTCTTCGCTGCGTATCAAAGTGTGGGTTACGCTAGGGTCTTCGGCGGCGAAAGCCGTTCGGTTAAACTATCAAGTCCGGAGCCGATCAACGTCATGGTGCCGCGCTCCGGCTCCGAAAAGCTGATCGCGCGCATCGTCTATAGCGGTCCGGTTCGTGCGCCCATTCAGCCCGGCCAGCGCATCGGCGCATTGAAGGTCTGGCGCAACAACAACATTGCGCTCGAAGCACCGCTCTACGCTGCGGAATCGATCGGGCCCGGTTCGACCACGCGGCGGGCGATCGACGGCGCAAGCGAATTGGTGATCGGCCTGTTCCGATCCGGCGCCGAAAAGCTATAGGCATGAACACGCCAACCGAAATCAAAAAAGTAGTGCCCGGCCGCTTCGTAACGTTCGAGGGAGGCGAGGGGTCGGGTAAATCGACACAGATCAAGATGCTGGCAGATCGTCTTAACGGGGCGCGTCTGCCGACAATCGTCACACGCGAGCCGGGAGGCTCTGCGGGAGCCGAGGTCATCCGCCACCTCGTGCTGTCGGGTATGGGAAAACTGCTCGGACCTGAAACAGAATCTCTGCTGTTTGCGGCTGCGCGCGACGACCACGTTAATCAGGTCATCCGCCCCGCACTCGAACAGGGAACATGGGTGCTCTGCGACCGTTTCACGGACTCGACGCGAGTTTATCAAGGAAAACTCGGCAAGGTCGATCCGAAACTGCTTCGCGCCATGGAACGCGTGACAATCGGCGGTCTTCAACCGGACCTGACGCTGATCCTCGATGTTCCGGTCGCGGTCGGCCTTCAACGCGCAATCAAGCGGCGCGGCTCTGCCGTTGCCGACAGGTTCGAGGAGGAAGGGCTGGCCTTCCACGAAAAGTTGCGCGAGGCGTACCGGCAAATTGCCGCGGAAGACCCAAATCGCTGTGTCTTGATCGACGCCAACGCCGATCAGCAAACGGTAGGCGCGCGAATTTGGACCGCGCTGCGCGATCATCTCTTCTCCACCGCAGCAGTTGCCGAAAGCAGCAAGGCATGATCGCTCGCGTAAACGACGACGAAAACGCAATTCCGGCTCCGCGCGAGACGTCGGAACTGTTCGGCCATGCTGAAGCCGAAGCGGCGCTTCTCGATGCCTATCGCAGCGGGCGCATTCCCCACGCCTGGCTGATCGGCGGCCCGCAGGGGATTGGCAAGGCGACACTGGCCTATCGAATGGCCAAGTTCGTCCTTGCGTTCCCAGGCCCTCAAATGCCTGACGTTCAGAAAGCGAAGTCTCTTGCCGTCGATCCGGATAATCCTATCGCGCGCCAAGTCGGGGCGGGCAGTCATGGCGGATTGCTGACACTTGAGCGAACCGCGAATGACAAGGGTGTCATGCGCACTGTCATCACGGTCGATGAATCTCGGGAAACCATCGGCTTTTTCGGATCGACAGCTGCTGTCGATGGATGGCGCGTGTGCGTCGTCGATACAGTCGAAGATCTGAACCAGAACGCGGCCAATGCTTTACTTAAGGTGCTTGAAGAGCCGCCATCCCGTGCATTGTTCCTCCTCATTAGTCACGCGCCCGCCCGCGTTCTAGCGACGATTCAATCGCGCTGCCGGAAACTGCCTTTGCGTGCGTTGAGCGACGAAGATGTTGTGCTTGCTGCTGCGAATGCCGCAAGTTTGAATCCAAACGACGCGAATTTGCGAAGCGTTGCTGAACTTGCCGAAGGCAGCGTCGCGCGCGCGCTCATGCTGCTCGATGGCGATGTCCTCGGGCTGCATAATCGCACACTCGAGCTTCTGAATGCTTTGCCGCACGTCGATCAGCGCGCGCTCCATTCTCTCGGTGACACATTGGGACTGAACGATCGCGTGAGCCTGCGAACTTTCATCGATACCGTCGATCGCTGGCTCTCATCTCATTTACGCGCCGACGGCGCGCAGGCGAATCTTCCCCGGCTTGCCCGGCTCGCCGAGGTATGGGAAAAGATCAGCAGCGCCGCACGCGACGTCGAATCCTTCAATCTGGAACGAAAACCTCTGGTTTTCTCGGTGTTTGGCATGCTGGCGGAAGCCACGCGCTAGGCTTTCGGGTTCGCTTTTTCCGCGCTTTGGCGTATCACCGACATTCCCGCAACGCTTTGCAATTCATGGCTGCACAGTAACTGATGTCCCGTCCGACGTTCTACATCACAACCGCCATCGCCTACCCGAATGGCGCTCCTCACATCGGTCATGCATATGAAGCGATTGCGACCGACGCATTGGCCCGCTTCCAGCGGCTCGATGGCAAGGATGTTTTCTTTCTGACCGGTACCGACGAGCACGGTTTGAAAATGATTCAAACCGCACAGAAGGAAAATCTGACTCCGCTCGATCTTGCAACGCGCAACGCCGCTCGTTTCAAGGAAATGGATAAGCGCCTGAACATTTCCTACGACCGCTTTATCCGCACATCCGAACCCGCGCATCACAAATCCTCGCAGGAGATTTGGCGACGCATGCTCGCCAACGGCGACATTTACCCAGATACATATGCGGGCTGGTATTCGGTGCGCGACGAAGCCTACTACGCCGAAGACGAGACGACGGTCGGCGATGACAAGATGCGCCGCGGACCGCAGGGAACGCCTGTCGAGTGGGTTGAAGAAAAAAGTTATTTTTTTAAACTCTCTGCCTATCAGGACAAGCTGCTTGCGCTTTACGAGAGCCAACCCGATTTCATCGGCCCGGATTCACGCAAGAACGAGATCGTCAGCTTCGTCAAAAGCGGACTGAAGGACCTTTCGATTTCAAGAACGACATTCGACTGGGGCGTGAAAGTCCCCGACGACGACAAGCATGTGATGTATGTCTGGGTCGATGCGCTGACCAACTATATCACAGGCGTGGGCTTCCCGAACGAACACGATAGCAACTGGAAATACTGGCCAGCCGACGTGCACATCATCGGCAAGGACATCATCCGCTTTCACGCGGTGTATTGGCCGGCGTTTCTGATGTCGGCGGGAATTCCCGTGCAGAAGCGCGTGTTCGCGCACGGCTTCCTGTTCAATCGCGGCGAGAAAATGTCGAAATCGATCGGCAATGTAGTCGACCCGTTCAATCTCGCCGATCAATACGGCGTCGATCAGCTACGCTATTTCTTTTTGCGCGAAGTGCCGTTCGGTCAGGATGGAAACTATAACCACGAAGCGATTGTCGCCCGCACAAACGCCGATCTTGCGAACGACCTCGGAAACCTTGCGCAGCGATCCTTGTCGATGATCGGCAAACAGTTTCATGGTGTTTTGCCGGAGCCGGGCGCGTTCAGCGACAGCGATAAAGCGATGCTTGCGCAGTCGGGCGGCATGCTGGACGTCGCGCGCGAGGCGATGGCATCACAGCAAATCCATCTCGCGCTTAACGCCATATGGGCCGTCGTCGCGGAAGCCAACCGCTACTTCGCCGGCGAAGCTCCATGGGCGCTCGCCAAGACGGACTCAGCACGACAGAAGACGGTGCTTTACGTTACAGCCGAAGTGATCCGGCAGGTTGCGATACTTGCGCAGCCGGTGATGCCTGACGCTGCGGAGAAGTTGCTAGATATTTTAGGCATTGCGAAAGACGCGCGGGACTTTGTATCGTTCAATGCGCGCATTAAACACGGGACTCAACTCCCGCCGCCCGCGCCGATTTTTCCGCGCTATGTTGAATCCGCAGGCGACACAGCGGTTGGTTCGTAATGCTTGTCGACAGCCATTGCCATCTGGATTTTCCGGATTTTGTCGACGACCTCGACGCAATCGTCGCGCGAGCAGAGAGCGCCGGCGTCGAACGCATCGTGACCATCTCGACGCGCGTTCGCCGGATCGATGCACTATTAGCCATCACCAATCGGTTTCCGAATGTCTATTGCTCGGTCGGCACGCATCCGCACAATGCCGATGAAGAAGACGGGATTACGCCTGATGAACTGATCGCTTTAGCGAAGCATCCGAAGGTCGTCGCATTGGGCGAGGCGGGGCTCGACAATTTCTACAAGGATGGATCGCCGGAGGCGCAGGAGAGGGGATTCCGCGCGCATATCGCCGCCGCGCGTGAGACGGGATTGCCGCTGGTGATTCACACGCGCGAAGCCGATGAAGGTTGCGCACGGATTCTGGAGGACGAGTTCACCAAGGGACCGTTCAAGGCCGTGCTACATTGCTACACTGGCGGGCGCGAATTGGCGATGAAAGCCATCGCGCTCGGACTCTCGATTTCCTTCACAGGGATTCTCACGTTCAAGAATTCGCAATCGATCCGTGACATCGCTGCCGAACTGCCGGCGGATCGCATCATGGTCGAAACTGACGCGCCGTATCTCGCGCCGGGCAAATTTCGCGGCAAGCGGAATGAGCCTTCCTACGTTATCGAGACGGCGAAAGTGCTTGCGGAAACGCGCGGCGTGTCGCTTGAAGAAATTTCGCGTCAGACCACAGAGAACTTCTTCAATCTGTTCGACAAGGTTCCGCGTCCTGGCGCAAAAGCGGCATGACGATCACTCTGACCATTTTAGGTTCTGGATCGTCAGCGGGTGTGCCTCGTCCTGCATTGGGGTGGGGTGCATGCGACCCCAACAATCCAAAAAACCGCCGCCGCCGATGTTCACTGCTGGTCGAGAAGGCCTCGAATACCGGGACGACACGCGTGCTGATCGATACATCGCCCGATCTGCGCGAACAGCTGCTTGCGTCCGGCGTCGACCATATCGATGCGGTTTTCCTTACGCATGAGCACGCCGATCAGACGCACGGCATCGACGATTTGCGTTCGGTCGTGCTTCATATGCGCAAACGAATTCCGGTTTATTTGAATCAATCGACCGCGAAGGACATCGCATCGCGCTTCGCCTATTGTTTCGAGCAGGCGCCCGGCAGCGACTATCCGGCCATTCTTAGCCGCCAGTTGATTGAACCAGGCAGCGCACAAACGATTGAGGGGAAGGGCGGCACAATTACGCTATCCGCTTTTCTGCTCCAGCACGGAAACATTCCGGCGCTCGGTTATCGCATCGCGAACGCCGCGTATACGCCCGACCTCAATGACATTCCCGAGCAAAGCTACAGCGCGCTTGAAAATCTCGATCTATGGATTGTCGATGCGCTGCGCTACGCGCCGCATCCCAGCCATTTCAGCCTCGACGATGCACTCGACTGGATCGCGAAATTCAAACCGAAACGAGCAGTTCTGACCAATCTGCATTCGGATTTGGATTACGAGATTCTTCGACAGAAACTGCCCGATGGAGTCGTGCCCGCATACGACGGCATGCAACTGACGATTGATGGCTAGTCAGGCCGAGATCGCCTTCGCCGATTCCACCTGATTGCGCAGCATGAATTTCTGAATTTTGCCTGTCGATGTTTTCGGGATCGGACCGAACACCACTGCCTTTGGCGATTTGAAACCCGGCAGCAATTGTTTGCAGTAAGTGAGAATCTCGGCCTCCGTCGCTTTCGCACCTTCCTTCAATTCAACGAACGCGCAGGGGACTTCGCCCCATTTCGAATCCGGCTTCGCGACGACAGCCGCAAACAAGACCGCTGGGTGCTTGTAAAGCACGTCTTCGACCTCGACGGATGAGATGTTCTCGCCACCGGAAATGATGATGTCTTTGGAACGATCCTTGATGATGACGTAGCCGGTTTCATCGAGCACACCGAGGTCGCCGGTGTGAAACCAGCCGCCTTCAAACGCTTCCCTGGTGGCCTTTTCGTTCTTGAGATAACCCTTCATCACGATGTTGCCGCGGATCATCACCTCACCGATGGTTTCGCCGTCGCGTGGTACCGGTTTCATCGTCGTTGGATCGAGCACAGTCACGCCTTCCTCGAGCGGATAGGGCACGCCTTGCCGGCGTTTGAGTTGCGCGCGCTGGTCGGCGGGAAGATTGTCCCAGCCCGGTTGCTCGGCACAGACAGAGGCGGGGCCGTAGACCTCCGTGAGTCCGTAAACATGCGTCAGCCTGATGCCGATGCTTTCTGCGCCTTCGAGCACAGCAACCGGAGGGGCCGCACCGGCGATAAGACCCACAACAGGTTTAGCGGATTTTCCTTTCGGCGCATCGGGCGCGTTAATCAGCGTGTTGTAGACGATCGGCGCGCCGCACATGTGGGTGACGCCGTGTTTCGCTATCAATTGAAATATTTTGGTCGGATCGACTTTCCGCAGGCAGATGTTGGTGCCCGCCGACAGCGCCACCGTCCACGGAAAGCACCAGCCGTTGCAGTGAAACATCGGCAGCGTCCAGAGATAGATCGGATGCTGACCGAGATTGCCGGCGAGAATATTGCTGGCGGCATTCAGATAAGCGCCGCGATGATGCGTGACGACGCCTTTGGGATTTCCGGTCGTGCCGGACGTATAGCTCAGCGCAATCGCGTCCCACTCATCCTTGATGGGCTTCCAGTCGAAATTCGGATCGCCGGATGCGAGCGCATCCTCGTATTCAATTTCGCCCATGCGCTGGCCGCCCGGAAACGACGCATCGTCAACGTCGACGATGAGCGGCTTCGGACCCTTCATCTGCTTCAGCGCATCGCCGATGACGGCCATGAATTCGGGATCGACCAATATGATCTTCGCGCCGCCGTGATCGAGCTGGAATGCAATTGACGCCGCATCGAGCCGGATGTTGAGCGCATTCAAAACGGCGCCGGTCATTGGTACAGCGAAATGAGCTTCGTTCATCGCCGGGATATTCGGCAGCATCGCCGCCACCGTATCACCGTAGCCGATACCGCGCTTTGAGAGAAACGACGCGAAACGCTTGCAGCGTTCGTAGGTCTGCGCCCAGGTGAAGACGCGGCCTTCGTAGACAGTGCTCGTGAGGTTTGGATAGACGCTCGCGCTGCGCGCCAGGAAACTCACAGGCGACAATTGCACAAAGTTCGCTGCATTCTTGTCGAGGCCAAAATCGTACTGGTTTTGCGCTTTGCTCATGGCGTGCTCCCGGAGGTCGAGCAGTCTTGTGGCTGCATTGTTTGCTTCAGTTCTAGCGCGGGTGTTGCGTCCGTCAATCACGGCGCCACCGATCCGGATGGCCCAACCGGATTTTGAGAAATAGCCGATTTGACGCCATTTCACGTCACAATATAGGCGATGCTTCACTTGACAGACCAGAACAAACCGGGTACAAGAATGGCGCGGGTCATCAAGGGAGATACACAAACTAAGGACTTTTGAATGAGCTACTCTAATCCGTTACGTACTTTGACGTTTGACCATCACCGTAAGTTGGCAGTCTGGGCCAAAGGAAATCTGATTCCGGGATACGATCCCGCGATTTGGCGGCGTGACGCGTTCGGTCATGCAATTCGCTTTTCAGATTACGGCGACCGTCAGTCAGATCACGGTTGGGAAATCGATCACATTGTCGCCACGGCTTTGGGAGGCGCTGACGACATCAGCAATCTTCGACCGTTGCACCACACGAACAATTCCACTCTCGGCGGCTTGCTCGGTGGCCTGCTCAATCCCAAACGCGACTGAGACAATCAGTTCTTTTATTTTAGTTTGATCGAACGACTCTGGAATGGGGCTAACACACAGCCCCATTCCTTTTAGCGTCTCGTACAGCCGTTCATTGCGAGACCACTTGTCCATGTGATCGGGAATAATCTCAGCGTCCACGCTTCTTGCCTTTGAGAAGCTTTTTCACGCGCGTGAAAGCGTTGTCCGCCGCGTGGATAGTTTCGTCTGCTTCCGCGTCCCGCGCCGCCTTCAGGAAGCGCTTAGACTGCTCAGGGTCATCGTGCTTATGCTTGCGGTTGGTTTCCGTCGATTTCTTTTGCGACATGTTCGAGCAAATCCATTTGCGCCTTTTCGGGAGGAAGCGGTAAGTCGGCAACGCTGATTACAGCAATTTTCATTTTTTGCCCGAGCGTTTTAATATCACCGTCGTCTGAGTAGATGGTGGTTGCACCATTCACCTTAGCAATCGCGACGATCTGACGATCATACTTCACTTTCGCCCATGTCGCGTCCGACTTTCCGCGCTTGTTTCCAGCGGCCAGCGCATCGCGCGACATGGCAGCCACTTCAATCGCAGCGCGCGTATCAAACGGCTCAATCCGAAAGACAGCGAACCCTTGGAGTTTTTCAATAAGCCCTTGTGATCCAGCAACCCCCGCTCTGACGAGAGCTTCAGCAAGAGTCGGGGTTGGGATGATGACTTTTGTGCCCGCTTTGTCGAGCTGAGAAACTAGAAATTCAATCCGTTCTTTAGGACGATCGATTGGGCGTCCATTCACGTCGTTCGGGACTGGTGTGCCCGGACGCAAGAGTAGCAACAGTGTGGTGGTATCAATGACCACCATTCCGTTTGCCTCCAGGACCGTTGCGATCAGTCTCTAGGTGATCGAATTCATGTTCGTCCCACTCCAACGGAAGTGCTCGCAGTTCATCGAGCGCTTTACTTAGAGAAGAGTCGTCAAGAGCGTCAAAGCTCTCGACTTTGAAATTTTCAAGTTGCCAAACGCCATCTGCATCGCGCGTCCATCTGCCACGACCAAACAAGCGAACAGGCTCCAAATATTTTGCAGCCAACTGCTTTGCGAGCGCGCGGTCTCGAATTTCACAACCGGAAAGTTGCTGCCCCTCAGACTGCAAAATTACATGCGCTGTAGCATCGCGGCCACGTATGCCGGTGACTATTCCATCAATAGAACCTTGCTGGCGAATGGTTGGAAATTTCTCCAACGCCAATTCTCTGCCGGGAAATCTAATAACAATGCCTCGCGGAGAATCGTCTCGCAAAACGCCAATGGCATTGTCATCGCGTAACAACTTATTCAACGCCGCGTAAGCTTTCATCGGCTCCGCAGGAGCGTCACTAGTGCGGACACGCGCAATTCTGTCGCGGACTTTCGGCGCGGCTTCGCGCTCGACGCGCGCATTTAATATCGTGCTACCCTTCGTGAGCTTATGAAAATGAACAGCCGTTTGTTCTCCGAGCAAAAGCGCCAACTGCGCCATATATTCGGATAGCCGCGCCATTGGGATAGTGTCAGGCGTGTAGGCGTCGATCTTGAATCGATACTCAGTCCGGTCGCGGCCTGCGCTTATTGGTTTGCGTGGCATAGACATGGGAAACTCAAGTTGGCTCGGCTCTAGACCAACGCCTCGGACGAGTCCTTGTACATCAGTCTTTTGCCGACCATACCACGCACCGCAAGGTCTGTCCGCTGGTTATCGTCAACGCCAACTGCGATCCGCGCATTATACCTAAAATCGAATTCAGCAAGGTAACGATCAAGGTGACGCTTATCGACGTGCTGATAAGTGCCAACCAATCCGCGCTTAAGCACAGAGAAAAAGCCTTCGAGCGTGTTGGTGTGTACGTCGCCGCGCGTCCACTCGAATTTGGAGTGGTCAACCATCTCATGAGACGCAACGGGCGCGAATTTGTAGCGCGTAGTACTGTCCGTCACGAGCCGAGTATCCGGGTGGACATTTTTGCGAACGACGGTCATGGCCTTACGGTGGTCAAGCATTTGAGAGCGGATGTTGCCGCCACGCTCAACAAGGCTCACCACGAGAGGATTGTGGGTGCTGCGCTTGAAATTCGCAGGCCGCTTCGTCTTGCGAGAGCGCGCCAATTCCGTTTCGTCCGCTTCGACGATCTTCCCAGAGCCGCCCAGCGGTTCGCTTTTTATAGGCGTCATGCCGAAGCGAATGCGATGGCTCAAATGCCAAGCCGTCTTCATGCCGCAACCGAGCATGCGCTGAAGCTGGCGAGTGCTGATGCCTTTCTTGGACGCGCAAAGCAGATGGATAGCCTGAAGCCAATGCCGCAGAGCCAGATGGCTGTCCTCAAAAATGGTGCCTTTGCGGACCGTGAATTTTTCACGGCACGCGTAGCACTTGCGCAGGCCGATCTGCTCAACGCCTTCAGGATGCTTCTTGCTCGGCTTGGACCTAACGCCTTCAAGGCGACCGATCTTGGCCTTTGTTGCACCGCAATGAGGGCATACAGGACCGTTCGGCCAAAGCTGCGCCTCAACGTAGGCGAAAGCGGCGCGCTCATTGTGAAATCTGGCGTCAGAAAGAACAGACTTGGCCATGGGTTATCTCCAATGGCTATATTGAATCAGCTTTGGTTGGGTCCGTCAAGTGATACATCGCCACAATATATTCCATAATATACCTTATGCGAATCTTGGAGTTGGACGTCTATACCGGCGGGGGCGACCTTCTTGCCCTCATTCTAGCGGCCGCTAGCGTGCCCGGGCACCGCAGGGATTCGCCGATGCCTCCATCGCCAAAATGGTCGCCATACCCAAGGCAGAACGCCGTCAGCGCAGAAAATCGCCGCTGGACGGTGATGCTGATCGTGCTCATCGGCTCGCTTGTCGTGTACGCCGTCGAACGCTGGCTGCGGCAACCCGATGCCCCGATCGTCGGCACCGCCTTTGTGGTCGATGGCGACACGCTGGCAATCTCGGGGGTCAGGATACGTCTGCTCGACATCGACGCGCCTGAGCTGGATCAAAATTGCATTGACGGCCAGGGCCGTGACTGGCCTTGCGGCCGGCAGGCGTCCAGCCAGCTTCGCGCGCTGATACGCGGCCGAGATCTGACCTGCCAGCCGCAATCGAAAGACCAGTACGGCCGAACGCTTGCGATATGTTCGCTCCCCGACAAGACGGACATCAACGCATGGATGGTCCAGCAAGGCTGGGCGGTGTCATACGACTACGCCAACACCTACGGCGCACAACAGGCTGAAGCCAAGGCCGCGAGGCGCGGAATCTGGTCGGGCACGTTCACGCCACCGCACGACTGGCGGCAACAACATCCAAGATCGTCGGAATCAGATCGCAGGAACTAACGTTACATTCTTCAGCCAGCCTTCGCCAGGCACGGCTGTTCACGTAAATGCCGCTCCGTTGAAGCTGGATATTTTTTCAACATCGCCGCCGGTCTTATAGGCCGTGGCACGAAGTTGCCACCGCAGTTCGGACACACGCTGCCAAAGACATTGGCTGCGCAGTCCGCACAAAATGTGCATTCAAATGTACAGATCACCGCGAGCTTGCTTTCTGGCGGAAGATCGCAGTCGCAACACTCGCAATTCGGTTTCAGCTTCATCACGGTGTCGCCTCTCCCGCCAAAATCTACTTCGCAAAAATCCGATTACCGCACCGATTCTTTAGTGGCCTGAAATTCAGCCCATCCTTTAGCGCGCAGACTGCAAGCCGGGCACTCGCCGCATCCGTAACCCCAGTCGTGGCGCGAACCGCGCTCCCCAAGATAGCATGTGTGGGATTGCTCGACGATAAGATCGATCAGCGTCCTTCCGCCGAGTTCCTCAGCGAGTTTCCATGTCTGCGCCTTGCTGCGCCACATCAACGGCGTGTGCAACTCGAATGTCTTGTCCATTCCAAGATTGAGCGCGCTATTGAGCGCCCTGATCGTCTCATCGCGGCAATCCGGATAGCCGGAAAAATCGGTCTCACACATGCCGCCGACGATGTTTGCAATCCCGCGCCGATAAGCGAGCGCAGCGGCAAACGTCAGAAAAACGAGATTGCGTCCCGGCACAAAGGTGTTCGGCAGTCCGCCCTCGCCCATTTCGATCGCGACATCACGCGTCAGCGCCGTGTCGGAAATCTCTCCGAGCGTCGGAATATCCAGTGTGTGCGCATCGCCGAGCTTTCGCGCCCATTCAGGTTTCATGGCTTTGATGCCTGAACTCAGACGCTCACGACATTCAAGCTCTACGATATGCCGCTGCCCGTATGAGAAACCGATTGTCTCAACATGCGCGAACCGATCCAGCGCCCAAGCAAGACAGGTCGCCGAGTCCTGCCCGCCGGAGAAAAGCACCAACGCCGAATTGTCCTGAATATGCGCACTCATTCAACAGCACTTAGCATTCTTGCCACTGTATCGCCAATTGTCTCAGCTTCTCAATTGCGGCATAGACCTATGATCTTGCTAACCCCGGTGCGTCATGCCGCCATCAAAAAATATCGAAAACCTGCTCAACATCATGGCAACGCTGCGGACGCCCGGCACCGGGTGTCCGTGGGATCTGGAGCAGACCTTCGCAACCATCGCACCCTACACGATTGAGGAAGCCCATGAGGTTGCCGACGCTATCGCGCGCGCCGATCTCGGCGATCTGAAGGACGAACTCGGCGATCTCTTGCTTCAGGTTGTGTTCCACGCACGGATGGCGGAAGAACAAGCTGCGTTCGCATTCGGCGATGTCGTCGAGGCGATCTCACAGAAGATGATCCGCCGTCATCCCCATGTGTTCGGCGAGCGCGCGGGAAAATTGACACCGGACGAGGTCAAGGACGCATGGCACCGGATCAAGGCGGAGGAGAAGGCTGAACGCGCCGCACGAGATCCGGACGCGTCAGGCAACGATACCGGGTTGCTCTCCTCCGTCAAACAAGGACAGCCTGCGCTGGCGCGGGCATTGCAGCTACAGGCCAAGGCATCTACCGTCGGGTTTGACTGGAACGATCCACGCGCCGTGCTCGCAAAAATCCGTGAGGAAGCCGACGAGATCGAATCCGCGCTTGACGAACGCGACCAGTCTCAAATTGCAGCCGAAACCGGAGATCTGTTATTCGCGGTCGTTAACCTTGCGCGTCATGCGGGTGCGGACCCGGAGTCTGCCCTTCGCCAGGCCAATATTAAATTTGAGCGGCGATTTGGCTATATCGAACGCACGCTGGCGAAACGCGGCCGCTCGTTGGTTCAATCGAATCTCGACGAAATGGATTCGCTTTGGAACGAAGCAAAGCATCATGAGCAAAAATGAAAAAGACGGCGGAACGAGCCGCCGTCTTCATCTTGAACTTCGAAGGACCGATCAAACGCCGGTCTGCGTGATGAACTTCGTATTGAAATAGGCCTCCATCGCCTCGGTGCCACCTTCCGAACCGTGCCCGGAATCCTTGACGCCGCCGAACGGCGTTTCCGGCAGAGCCAGACCGAACGAGTTGATTGACACCATTCCGGCTTCGATTGCCGACCCGATTGCGGTCGCCGTCTTGGTCGAGCTTGTGAACGCGTAGGACGCGAGGCCGAAAGGAAGCCGATTGGCCTCCTCGGCTGCCTCATCGAACTTCGAGAACGGAGAAATCAGCGCCAGCGGGCCGAAAGGTTCTTCGCTCATCGCGCGCGCATCCTTCGGCACGTCGGTGACGACGGTCGGCTCGAAGAAGAAACCCTTGTTGCCGATACGGTTGCCGCCGGTCGCGACTTTCGCACCCTTCGAGACGGCGTCCTGCACCATCTTCTCGATGGCATCGACGCGTCGCGGATTGGCCAGCGAGCCCATCCGGGATTCCTTGTCCATGCCGTTTCCGACCTTCACCTTCTTCGTGTTGGCTACGAACTGTTCGATGAATTTGTCGTAGACGCCGTCCTGCACCATGAAGCGCGTCGGTGAAATACAAACCTGTCCGGCGTTACGATATTTCGCAGCGCTCATGATTTTTGCCGCCGCATCGACATCGGCGTCATTGAATACGATGACGGGCGCATGACCGCCCAACTCCATCGTCGCGCGCTTCATGTGCAAACCGGCGAGCGCGGAAAGTTGCTTGCCGACGTTGGTCGATCCGGTGAACGAAATTTTGCGGATCGTCGGATGCGGAATGAGATATTCGGAAATCTCGGACGGCACGCCGTAAACCAGATTGACCGTGCCGGCCGGCAACCCTGCATCGACAAATGCGCGGATCAGTTCGGCTGGCGACGCAGGCGTTTCTTCCGGTGCCTTGACGATGATCGAGCATCCGGCCGCGAGTGCTGCGGACAGCTTTCGCACCACCTGATTGATCGGGAAATTCCACGGCGTGAAGGCGGCGACAGGGCCCACGGGCTCCTTCACAGCCAGCTGATAAATTCCGGGACCGCGCGCCGGAATGACACGGCCGTAGGATCGTTTGCCCTCCTCGGCGAACCACTCGATCACGTCGGCGGCGGCAAGCGTTTCGCCCTTGGCTTCGATGAGCGTCTTGCCCTGCTCGGCCACCATCAACGGTGCAATTGTATCGGCGCGTTCGCGCAGCAAGGCTGCGGCCTTGTGCATCACCTTGGCACGGTCGAATGGCGCAACCGCACGCCAGGCCTTGAACCCTTTTTCAGCCGCAGCGAGTGCCTCATCGAGGTCCGCTTTCTCCGCGTGCGCTACGGTCCCGATCTTGTCTTCGGTCGCCGGGTTAATGACAGCGATGGTCTTGCCGGAATTGCTCGGACGCCATTTGCCGTCGATATGGAGTTCTACATTCGGATACGTCACGCCGGTCTCCTCGGGTTTGTTGTCATTTGTTGGCCGCGATGAATAAACCTCGTCTTGGCCGGGTCAAGGACTTCCTTCAACTGCTGTCCGCCTCCCGTGGCGGGGCTGCGTTGCACATCTCAGTGGACGCTCGGCACCGCGCCAAATTTGCTCTTGGTTAAATCGCTTTTCGTTTCATCGACCCGGACTGTCATAATGAAGCGGCCCTGCTCCAGATGCTTGTCGAGCACCTCGGAATTGCGGTGAAGCCAACTGATCCCGGCGCCGTCGGAGGCATCAATGGACAGATCGAGCGTCACCTTTGTCGCAGCCAACCGATTTTCGATGGCGGATAGTAACTCATCGACGCCCTCGCCGGTCACGGCAGACACGAGAAACACCGGACGCTCGGCAGGCCGTCGCGCGGCGATGTTCGCGAGATTGTCACGTTCCTCCACAGGGAAAGTGTCAATTTTGTTCCAGACTTCAATAATGCGATGGCTATTTTCCGGATCGACGTCGAGTTGTCGCAGCACCGCATCGACATCGCGCTGCTGGGCTTCAGCATCGTCGTGCGAGATGTCGCGAACGTGCAGAACGACGTCGGCCTGCATCACCTCTTCGAGCGTTGCACGGAAGGCGGCAACCAGCATGGTCGGCAAATCCGAAATGAAACCCACAGTGTCCGACAACATCGCCTTTCCACCATGAGGCAATATAAGCGCACGGAGTGTCGGATCGAGAGTTGCAAACAGCATGTCCGCCGCCTGAACGTCGGCGCGGGTCAGACGATTGAAGAGTGTCGATTTTCCGGCGTTGGTATAGCCAACAAGTGCGACAATCCGATACGGCACGCGTTCACGGCTGGCGCGGTGCAGACGGCGCGTTGCCTGAACCTTCTTCAATTCATTTTCGAGACGCACGATGCGTTCACCGATCATGCGGCGGTCCGCCTCGATCTGCGTTTCGCCGGGGCCGCCCATGAATCCGAAACCGCCGCGCTGACGCTCAAGATGAGTCCACGATCTGACGAGACGGCTGCGCTGATAGTTCAGATGCGCAAGCTCGACTTGAAGTGAGCCTTCGCGCGTCTTCGCGCGGCGCCCGAAGATTTCCAGAATCAAGCCCGTGCGATCGAGAACCTTGACGCCCCATTCCTTCTCAAGATTGCGCTGCTGGACCGGCGACAGCGCACAGTCCATGACGACCAGATCAACTGAACTGGCTTTGATAAGCGCGATAAACTCCTCGACTTTGCCTTTGCCGAGGTAGGTCGCCGGACGGATGTCGTTGAGCGGCGCAACGATCGCTGCGGCGACAGTCAGGTCGATCGCGCGCGCGAGACCTGCGGCCTCTTCAAGCCTCGCTTCGGAATTTCTCAAGCCACTGCTTGCAATTGCGTCCGCATCGCCACGCGCACGCTTGTAGGGGCCGATGACGAGCACCCGCCCTGTTGTTTCCCCCTTTTCGGCTATTGGCCGATCGACGCCCCCGTCGAAACTCTGGGGTCTCACTTTAGATCAATCTCAAGCTGGCGCGTCCTCGCCGCCTTCGAACAACTGGACCGGAGCGCCAGGCATGATCGTCGAAATCGCATGCTTGTAGACAAGCTGCGAATGACCGTCGCGCCGAAGCAGAAGACAGAAATTGTCGAACCATGTGACAATGCCCTGCAACTTTACTCCATTGACCAGAAAGATAGTCAGCGGCGTTTTGGTTTTGCGAACGTGATTGAGGAAGGTGTCTTGTAGATTTTGAGCGCGCTCTGTCGCCATTTTTTTGTCCCGCAGTCTCGTTGTTTCTTTTTATTTGGCCAAACCCCGCCCTGTCCGGGTCATCGGTTCGGCTGCCTGCGTTCCCTGAGATCCCCCTCCGGGTGCTGCCGCACGATTAAACGGCAGGCCCGATTGATAGGCAAGTCCAGCGGGTTCCCTTGTCCGCATAGCGAAATGGCAAACGTCACGAAAATGCAGAAAATCGGTGAAATTGTTCACGCAGGCGCGTCGCGACAGGGCCCGGCTTGCCGTCTGCGACCGGCCGGCTGTCGATCGTGACCACCGGCATGACGATCTGGCTGGATGCCGTGACAAAGGCTTCGGCGGCGCCATAAGCCTCAGCAGGCGTAAAGGGCCGTTCCTCCAGGCTCATTTGGAGGGATGCGATAACGTCCCTGAGCACTGCACGGGTGACGCCGGCAAGAATACCCTGATCCGCGGAGCGCGTAACGACCTTGCCGTCGCCAGTGACGATCCATGCATTGCTGGATGCCCCTTCGGTGACGTGTCCGTCGCTATCGACGAACCATGCCTCGTACGCACCCTTCTCGCGAGCCTGTTGCTTCGCCAATACGTTCGGCAGCAAAGCGACCGACTTAATATCGACACGCGGCCACCGGTTTTCAGGAATCGTGATGACGCCGATCCCCCGTGCCGCCGTTTCCTGATTTTTATCGAAGTTCAGACTGCGCGCGGTGACGACAACAGCGGGCCGCACCGCTTGAGCGGGAAATGCATGATCGCGCCGCGCGACGCCGCGCGTGACCTGAAGATAGACAATCCCGTAAGTCACGCGATTTCGGCGCGTCACCTCGTGAATGACGGCCTCAAGAGACGTAAGCTGCATCGGCATCGCAATTTGCAATTCGCGCAACGATCGCTGCAATCGCGTCATGTGCCGAGGAAGATCGACGATCTTTCCGCCGCGCACCTCGCAAACCTCGTACACGCCATCAGAGAACTGATAGCCGCGGTCTTCGATATTCACGCTGGCATCGCGAATATCGCGGTACCGGCCGTTCACATACGCAATGCGTGACATTCGCTAGCCGACACCCAGCGCCTTGAGCTTGCGATGAAGCGCCGAACGCTCCATGCCGACAAATTCAGCCGTGCGGGAAATATTGCCGGAGAAGCGGCTGATCTGCGCGATCAGATAGTCACGCTCGAAAACCTCGCGCGCCTCGCGCAGCGGCAAGCCCATGATGTGCTCGCCGTTATTACCGGTCGGCATGGCAGGCACCATCGATCCCACATCCTGCGGAAGCATGTCGGCACTGATCGTTGCTTCGGGGTCGCCGCCGGCGAGAATCATGACGCGCTCGACATTGTTGCGAAGCTGGCGGACGTTGCCCGGCCAAACATGCGACTGGAGCACAGCCATCGCATCTTCGCCAATCTGCCGCTTCGGCAGTCCCGTCGCGGTGGAAATCTGGTCCATGAAATATTCGACCAGTTCGGGAATGTCTTCGCGGCGTTCCGACAAGGGGGGAACGCGGATCGGCACGACGGAGAGGCGGTGATAGAGATCCTCGCGAAAACGGCCCTCGGAAATTTCTGCTTCGAGATTTCGGGCTGTCGACGAAATAATCCGGACATCGACGCTGACCCGCGCGGTGCCGCCGACGCGCTGGAATGTCTGATCGACGAGCACACGGAGAATTCTGTTCTGTGTCTCGCGCGGCATGTCGGCGATTTCGTCGATGAAGAGCGTGCCGCCATGTGCCTCTTCCAACGCACCCGGCTTGCGGCCCGTTTCGCCGTCGGACAATTCAACGCCGAACAGTTCGACTTCCATCCGCTCCGGTGTAATTGCAGCCGCGTTGATGACGACGAACGGTCCCTCCGCGCGCGGCGACATCGAATGCAGCGTCCGCGCTGCCAATTCCTTGCCGCCGCCCGATGGCCCGACAACCATGATGCGGCTGTTCGCCTTTGCAGCGCGATCAATGGTTTGCCGAAGCTGGTTCATACAGGGCGACTTTCCAACCAGCGTGCCGGAAGAAGGCGCGTGCTGCTTCAACTCCCTCACCTCACGCTTGAGGCGCGAGGTTTCCAGCGCGCGGTTCGCCACCAGGACGAGACGGTCCGCCTTGAAGGGTTTCTCAATGAAGTCGTAAGCGCCGCGCTTGATCGCAGCGACAGCTGTTTCAATGTTGCCATGACCGGAGATCATCACGACCGGCACATCGGGATAATCGCGCTTGATCTGCTCGAGCAGTTGCAAGCCGTCGAGTTTGCTGCCCTGAAGCCAGATGTCGAGAAAAATTAGGTTCGGACGCCGCGCAGAAATTTCAGCCAGCGCGGAATCGCTTTCGCGCGCAGTCCGCGTATTGAACCCCTCGTCATCGAGAATTCCCGCAACGAGATCGCGGATGTCTGCTTCGTCGTCAACAATGAGGATGTCGTTCGCCATGTATTTCCGCCTGCTGTCTTACTTGCCGTTTACGGGTTCTGCTTGTTTTCCGACACTTGCATCGGCCGACGCCGCGTGACCGGACACCTTGAATCTCATGCGCACCCACGCGCCGCGCGCGCCCGGACGCAATACCGACGCATCGTTCAATTCGATCCGGCCGCCGTGATCTTCCAGAACGCGCCCAACGATGGCGAGACCAAGGCCGGTGCCCTTCTCGCGCGTCGTCACATACGGTTCGAGCAATCGCGCGCGACTTTCTTTCGGTAGCCCGATGCCATTATCGACAACGTCGATGACAATATCGTCGTCTTCACGCGCCGCGATAACGTCTATGCGACCCCGCCCGATCTCGCCCGGAGGAACCGCGCCGATTGCTTCGGTCGCATTCTTGATGATATTCGTTAAACCCTGAGAAATGAGCCGCCTGTCGAATTTAGCGTGCATCGGCTCCTGCTTAATATCGACTTCGATGTCGATGTCGGGCGAACCGACACGCATCAGGAAGACGGTCTGTCGCACCGCATCGGCGACATCCTCGCCCTCGATGACGGGCTTCGGCATACGCGCGAACTTTGAGAACTCGTCCACCATCTTTCTGATGTCGTCCACCTGACGAACAATGGTGTCGGTGCACTGGTCGAATACCGCGCGGTCGTCGGTAATCGATTTTCCGAATTTCCGCCGCAACCGCTCCGCCGAAAGCTGAATCGGCGTCAGCGGATTCTTGATTTCATGCGCAATGCGCCGCGCCACGTCGGCCCAAGCCGAGGTCCGCTGCGCTTTGACGAGATCGGTGATGTCGTCAAGGGTAATGATGTAACTCTCATTCGACTGACCGGTCTGCTCAGAACTGACGCGAACCGAAAGCGTGCGCTCAACCGTATCGCGGCTGATCTCAATCTCGCCCTGCACCAGCCTTTGCGCGCTGCTTCGCGCCGTTTCCATCAGTCCATCCAATTCCGGCACGATTTCGGACAGCGGATGATCCAGCGCCTCCGACTCGGGATGGCCGATCAGCTTCTCGGCCGAACGGTTGAGGATCGCAATTTTTCCGCTGCCATCGACGCCGATGATGCCCGCGCTGGCCGATGACAAAACCGCTTCGATGAATCGCCGCCGGCTGTCGATCACGTCGCTGGCGCTCACCAGTTCATCGCGCTGCGTGCGCAACTCCTGCGTCATTTTGTTGAAGGTTTCGCCGAGATGCGCGAGATCGCCTTCGGAACGGATCACCGGCACCTGAACGTGAAGATTGCCGGTCGAAACGAGATTGGCTGCGCCCATCAATCGCCGGATCGGTGCGACAAGCCAGTTGGCGAAATTCAATCCGATCAGCACCGAGGACATCAGAACTGTCAGCGCGATCACAGTGAACATCAGGGCGAACGCAACCTGGATACCGAGTCTGCGCGATTCAAGTTCGGCATATTCCTTCACGCTCGCCTGGGTCTGACGCAACTGCGCGACGACGCGAGGATCGAGAAGCCGTGCAACGTAAAGAAATGTATCCTCGAATGCCCGCAATCGGATGACAGCCGCCACATAATTCTGTTCGACGAATACGCCGATTTGCGGCTCGTCCTCGGTGACGTTACTGAGGAACTCGGGCGCTGGCGTAAGGAAATTTTGCTGGATGCCGGTTGCGGCGGATTCGAGAATATTACGGTTCTTGTCGATCAGCATGGCGCCGGGAAGATTTCGCGAGGCCGCCGTGCTCGTCAGCAGATTGCGGAAGGATTCGCGGTCCTGATCGTACAGCGGACGCGCGCGCGTAATATCGCTCGCCATTCCAATGATGTCGCCGCGTATCAGTTGCGCATGCTCGTAGACGTATGCGTTCGCGACCAGCAGCGAATTCTCGATAACCGCCTTCGTGCGCACCGAAAACAGCCGATCAAGACCGCGATCGAGGGTCACATTGGCCACGATCGACACCAGCACCGCCGGCAATACGGCAATCACCGAGAAGAGGCTGACCGTTTGCACATGCAGACGCGCCGCTGCACGGCCTCGCCGCCTCGCCTGCACCACCTGCCAGACCTCGCGCGCGATAATCGCGAGCAGTAGCAGGATCGTCGCACCGTTGATGAGCAGAAAAGTAACGACCACTTCGTGGGTCGGCACGATAGGCGTCAGCCCGGTGAGGACGACGAACGTCAGAAAAGCCGACAGCAGCGCAATCGCGACCGCAAAGGGCGCCATAAGCCGGCGGACCGACCACGACCGTGGTTCGGCGAAAGACGGATCAAACGGGGTTGCCGACGTCTCTGCTGTGGTCATGTGTGATGTTTGAACCGGCCAAAACTCGCCACGACGAACGGCGCTCGACCATCGTCAGTGATGCATTCATATCACAATGTTGCCGGATTGCGACATTTCCTAGGCGCGAGCGGCGCTGGATTCGATCCCGTGAGAGGCTGCCAATGCCCCGATCAAACATTCCGTTACCGGAATGTCACGGAAAACTCAGCTACCGCTTCGGTAGACCTGAATGTCCAGATCCCGGATCTTCTTCCGCAGGGTGTTGCGGTTGAGGCCGAGCAGGTCCGCCGCCCTGATCTGATTTCCGCGATTGGCCGCCAGCGCCGCCGTCAAAAGCGGCACTTCGATCTCCTTCAGGATGCGATGGTACAGGCCTGGCGGCGGCAGCGCGTTGGGGAAACCCGCGAAGTGCGATGCAAGATACATCTCAACGGCGGCACCAAGATTGTCGACGCTCTGGGGCATGCTGCCGCCTGAGACAACCGCAGGCGGCGCGAGTTCACCTTCGATGACGGACCCGGTTATGACGTCCTGCGGATAAAGCGCAGCCAGTCGTCGCGCGAGATTTTCGAGTTCGCGCACGTTGCCCGGCCAGCGATGCTGCTTCAACCGCTCGATCGCCTGTGTGTCGAGCTTCTTCGGCGGCAGCCCATCCTTCTCCGCAAGCGAGAAAAAGTGACGGATGAGGTCCGGCAGATCCTCGATGCGTTCGCGTAATGGCGGCAACCGCAGCGGAACGACGTTGAGACGGAAGAACAAATCCTCGCGAAACAGTCCCTGCTGAATGAGGATGCGCAAATCCTTATTGCTCGCCGCGACAATGCGCACGTCGGTCTTGATCGGCGTGCGGCCGCCAACGGTCGTGTATTCGCCCTGCTGAAGCACTCGCAACAAGCGTGTCTGCGCTTCCATCGGCATGTCGCCGATTTCGTCGAGAAACAGCGTGCCGCCTTCGGCCTGCTCGAAACGTCCGGTCGCTCTTGCGTTCGCGCCAGTGAATGCGCCGCGCTCATGACCGAACAATTCGGACTCGATGAGGTCGCGCGGAATCGCCGCCATGTTGACCGCAACGAACGGCCCGCTGCGGCGCTTGCCATAATCGTGCAACGCGCGCGCGACCAATTCCTTACCGGTGCCGGATTCGCCGGAGATCATCACCGTCAGATCGGTCTGCATCAGCCGCGCAAGGACCCGGTAGATTTCCTGCATCGCGGGCGAACGGCCGACCAGCGGAATGGAATCGAATTCGCCTTCCTCTTTGACTGCGATCGGACGATCTTTCGGCTCGGAAAGCGCGCGGCCAACGATCGCTATCAATTCCTTCAGATCGAACGGCTTCGGCAGATATTCATAAGCGCCGCGCTCCGACGCCCGGATCGCCGTCATGAACGTGTTCTGCGCGCTCATGACGATGACGGGAAGATTCGGCCGCATCTTCTTGATGCGCGGCAATAGATCGAATGCGTTCTCATCCGGCATCACAACGTCGGTGATGACGAGGTCGCCCTCACCCTGGCTGACCCAGCGCCACAGCGTTGCGGCATTTCCCGTCAACCGGACTTCATATCCTGCGCGCGAAAGCGCCTGATTGAGAACGGTGCGAATCGCGGTGTCGTCGTCAGCGACAAGAATGCTACTTGCGGGCATCAGTCTTCCTCATCTTGAAACCGGTGAGGCATGCGACGGCGTTCCCGGGCGCGCGTCGCCATGACTTTGGTTTTGCGAGTTTTGGTTGAGAATTTTTGCTGGATTGAACATCGGCAGAAGAACGCGGAAAGTCGTTTTTCTCGGCTGAGATTCACATTCGACGATGCCGCCGTGATCGCCGACAATCTTGGCAACCAGCGCCAGCCCCAGTCCGCTGCCGGTCGGCTTCGTCGTGACAAACGGATCGAACAAATTTGGAAGCAAGTCTTCCGGAACGCCGGGACCGTTATCCCTCACGCAAAATTCCAGCGGCAAGGACACGCGTGACTTTTTCCCCGGCACGGACAGGCGAACGCCCGGCCGAAAAGCCGTCGTGAGTTGAATTTCGCCCTCTGTGCCAAGGTCGGCGACAGCCTCGGCAGCATTCTTCACCAAGTTCAGGAACACCTGAATCAACTGATCCTGATTGGCGAGAACCGGGGGAAGCGAAGGATCGTATTCTTCGGTGAACTTCACGTTGCGAGCAAAACCCGATTGCGCGAGGCGCTTTACGTGATCGAACACAGAATGAATGTTCACGGGCCCGCGTGCGACCGGACGTTCATCGCCGAACACTTCCATACGGTCCACCAAAGTGACGATCCGATCCGCTTCATCGGTGATTAGACGTGTCAGCGTGCGATCTTCGGGCGAGGCCGCCTGCTCCAGAAGCTGAGCGGCCCCACGAATGCCCGACAGCGGATTTTTGATCTCGTGCGCGAGCATCGCCGCAAGCGCGGTCACTGAGCGCGCGGCGCTGCGATGAGTCAGTTGCCGATCCATCTTGTCTGCGATGGTACGTTCCTGAAGCATCACCACGATGTGTCCGGGTCGCTCCGTCAACGGCGCAACGTGCAAATCGACTTGCCGGTCTCCGCCCATACGCGGCGTGCCGAGATCGACTTTGTACTCGTTGACGGCAGAACCGGTGTGACGCACCTGATCGATCAGCGCGAGCAACGGGCTTCCGAATGGGACGAGTTCGCGCAGCATCTGGCGTTGCAGATGCGGAATCGAGATTTCAAAGAAGGACTCTGCCGCGATATTTGCATCGGCGATTTTGCCATCGGAGCCAATTAGCAGAATGGGATTTGGCAACGCGTTGAGAATGGCTTCGCTGCCATTCGACATCACCATGTATTTTTCGGCCGCATCGCTCATGCTGCGGCCCGCCATGCAAATTCATCGAATGCGCAATCGAGGGATTTCCTCACATGTGCCGGCTCGCCGGAAGTAAGAATGACCTGCCGCCATCGCGCCAGTGTTTCCGCAGAAGACGCAGCACTCTTGGCGGCGACATCAAGCGCCCAACTGAGATGCTTGCGCGCATGCCGAAGGCCGACCTTCGACCCATAGTGATCGACGACTGCATCATACAGACGAATAAGATAGTGAAGCTGAGTCTCCAGCGATGGTGCGTTTTCTGCCGCCCCGCCCTTGAGGCGGCGCGCGATCTGGCCGGGTAGCCAGGGCTGTCCCTGAGCGCCGCGCCCGATCATCACCGCGTCCGCGCCCGATTTCTCGATCGCCGACAGCGCCTCGTCGTATGTTGATATGTCGCCATTGACGACGACCGGCACTGACGCGGTTTCCTTCACAGCGCGCACGGCACTCCAGTTGGCCATGCCCTTGTAGAATTGCGATCGCGTTCTGCCATGAACAGTAATCATCCGAACGCCGGCCGCTTCCGCCCGCCGCGCGAGGTCCGCCGCATTGAGCGAACGCTCGTCCCAGCCCAGCCGCATCTTCAGCGTGACGGGAATTTTGACAGCCGCGACTGTCGCTTCTATCAGCCGCAAAGCGTGATCGAGATCGCGCATCAACGCCGATCCGGACTGGCCGCCGGTCACATGCCGCGCCGGGCAACCCATGTTGATGTCGATGATGTCCGCGCCGGCCGCTTCGGCGATGCGCGCGCCCTCACTCATCCAATGCGTTTCGCAACCGGCTAGTTGGACGACATGCGGCCCGATGCCCGACGACTCGCAGCGCAGAACCGACATCGCGCGGCCCTTCACAAGATCATCGCTTGCGGTCATTTCGGAAACGACGAGACCGGCACCCAACTCGGCGGCAAGGCGTCGAAACGGAGCATCGGTAATGCCAGACATCGGTGCTAGAAGCACATTGTTGGCGATCTGGACGTCGCCGACCGCCAAGCTGGGCTGATGCGGTGGTATCGAGCCGTTCACAGCAGTTCTCTTTTTTGAACGATACCGGCTTCATTGCCGATGCCGTATAGCTTAATTATTGGGCAAGTTAGCATCTTGCCTACAGTTTAGACAAGTTTAGTCGTGTTGCAAGTGCGACGCAACAAATTCGGCAATTCTTCCCACAGCTATGGAATCATGCTGCTTTTCGCGTGGATATGGTATGTCGCGCACCGTCGCTTTCCATCGTTTCTCAGCCTCGCGCCCAGCCGGTAACCAGCCTCCATGACAAGTCCAAAACGGACTGCCGCCATCATCGTCGCAGCCGGACGTGGCCTGCGTGCCGGTGCGGGTGGACCCAAGCAGTTTCGTACCGTTGGCGGACGGCCAGTTCTTGCACGGGCGATGGAGCCGTTTTGTGTCCATCCGGAAATCTCGGCCGTGCAGCCGGTACGAAATCCCGATGACGTAGAAATTTTCGATGCCGCGGCGGATGGCCTTACATACCAGCGGCCGGTGAACGGCGGCGCAACGCGGCAGGCGTCGGTGCGCGCGGGACTTGAAGCCCTCGTCTCTCACGCACCCGAGATCGTTCTCATTCACGACGCCGCGCGCGCATTCGTGACGGACAAGGTTATCTCGCGTGCGATCGGTGCCGCATCGAAAACGGGTGCTGCGATTCCCGTCGTGCCGGTGACGGATACGGTGAAGGTCGTGAACGAGTCCGGCGCTGTCACCGCCACGCCCGACCGCGCGCAACTGAGAATCGCGCAGACGCCGCAGGCATTCCGCTTCGACGCAATCCTGGCCGCGCATCGCAAGGCCGCGAGTGAAGGCCGCGACGATTTCACCGACGACGCAGCCCTTGCCGAATGGGCGGGATTGACGGTCGCAACCTTTGAAGGCGATGCTGCGAACATGAAGCTGACAACTCCGGAAGATTTCGCGCGCGAGGAAGCCCGGCTCGGCGCCGCGCTCGGCGACATTCGCACCGGCACGGGATACGACGTGCACGCGCTGACCGACGGCGATCATCTGATGCTGTGCGGTGTGCGCGTGCCGTTCAATCGCGGATTTCTCGCGCATTCCGACGGCGATGTGGGTCTGCATGCGATTGTCGACGCCATTCTCGGCGCTCTTGCAGACGGCGACATCGGCTCGCACTTCCCGCCGAGCGACCCCAAATGGAAAGGCGCGGCGTCGGACCAGTTCCTCGAGCACGCTGTGAGCCTTGTGACCGCGCGTGGCGGCCGTATCGCCAATCTCGAAGTGACGATGATCTGCGAAGCGCCGAAAATCGGCCCGCTGCGCGATGCGATGCGCGCGAAGATCTCGGAAATCACCGGCCTGCCTCAATCACGGATTGCCGTGAAGGCAACCACCAGCGAACGCCTCGGATTCACGGGCCGTCAGGAAGGCATTGCGGCCACCGCCGCCGCCACGATCCGCCTGCCCTGGGACACCAACTAGCATGGGACGCCAACTCGCATGACCGGCAGCGCCACCCGCGCATTGTCCCGCTCGCTGCTGGATTTGTGCCGGATGCGCAAGCTCAAGATTGCGACCGCCGAATCCTGCACCGGCGGACTTGTCGCGGCCGCGCTGACCGAAATTCCCGGCTCGTCCGACGTGATCGACCGCGGCTTTGTCACCTACTCCAACGCCGCCAAGCACGCGATGCTCGGCGTCGATAACGAAACCATCGAGACGTTCGGCGCCGTCAGCAAAGAGACCGCGACCGCGATGGCGTTCGGCGCGCTCGAACACGCCGACGTCGATCTTGCCGTTGCGATCACCGGAATCGCTGGCCCCGGCGGTGCGACATCCGGAAAACCCGTGGGCCTCGTGCACCTCGCCGTCGCCTCGCGCGACGGCCGCATCGTTCACAAGGAATGCCGGTTCGGCGCGGTCGGCCGCAGCAATGTGCGGCAGCAATCGGTCGTCGAAGCCCTGAAAATGCTGATGGAGATGGCACGCGGACCGCAACCGCCGCTCAAGAAGCGGCCACCCGCGGCGGCCCATAGACTTCGTCCGCGCGCTTCTCGAACGCCGCGGCGAACCGCTGGAAAGCGGCGTCGAACATCGCGCCCATCAGCACCGCGAGCATCCGACTCCTGAATTCGTAAGATATAAAAAAACCAACGTCGCAGGCGTCACCGCCTCGCGGCTCGAACGTCCATTTGTTCTCAAGCCGGCTGAACGGGCCTTTCAGATATTCAACGAGAATTTTCAGATTGGCGCGATCCAGCGTGACGCGGCTGGTGAAAGTTTCGCTGATAAGCTGAAATGCGACCGTCATGTCGGCGACAATAATTTCGCGGCCGCCTTCGCCTTGCGTTCGCTGCTTGATCTTCAGTGATTTGCAAAGGGGTACGAATTGCGGATATTTTTCAACGTCCGCAACCAGATCGAACATTTTCTCGGCGCTGTGACGAACGCGGCGCTTGTTCGCGAATTGCGGCATCGAGACTTAGCGGACAAGCGCGGAGCGCGCCGCCTGCAATTTGGCGAAATCCTCGCCGGCGTGATGCGACGAGCGCGTCAGCGGCGACGCCGACACCATCAGGAAACCCTTGGTATATGCGACTTTCTCCAACCCCGCGAATTCATCCGGCGGGACGTAACGCATCACCGCATGATGCTTCAGGCTAGGCTGCAAATACTGACCGATGGTGAGAAAGTCCACGTCGGCCGAACGCAGATCGTCCATCACCTGCAACACTTCGTTCCGCTCTTCGCCGAGGCCGACCATGATACCGGACTTGGTGAAGACCGAAGGATCCATTTCCTTCACCCGCTGAAGCAGGCGAATGGAATGGAAATAGCGCGCGCCGGGACGCACGGTGAGATAGCGCGACGGCACGGTTTCCAGATTGTGGTTGAACACGTCGGGCTTGGCCGCGACCACCTGCTCCAGCGCATCTTCTTTGCGCAGAAAATCCGGCGTGAGGATTTCAATCGTGGTCGACGGGCAGCTCGCGCGAATGGCGCGAATGGTGCGTGCGAAATGATCCGCACCGCCGTCATCGAGATCGTCGCGGTCCACGGACGTAATCACAACGTGATGCAGGCCGAGCTTTTGCACGGCGAGCGCAACGTGATCCGGCTCCGAGGCATCGAGCGCGCCGGGCATTCCCGTCTTGACGTTGCAGAACGCACACGCGCGCGTACACGTGTCGCCCATAATCATGAAGGTCGCGTGCTTCTTGTCCCAGCACTCGCCGATGTTCGGGCAGCCCGCTTCCTCGCAGACGGTAACGAGGCCGTTCTCCTTGACGATCTTGCGTGTGTCGGCGTAGCCGCGCGTATTCGGCGCGCGGACGCGAATCCAGTCCGGCTTCGCCGGCGACAGCGCATCCGGCCGATTCACTTTCTCCGGGTGGCGCGGGCGCACCTGAGTCTTCGAGACGGTATCGATAAGGACGACCATGAAAGTCCCGTATTCCAAGCACTTTATCTAAGCGCGGCATTTTCCCGATGCAAGCGCAGGCGCGCGTGCTAGCCTGAACTGCTTAGCATATTTCCCAAGGGCAAATGTCTCAAAAGCGCATTGAAGGCGGCACTGGCCGCGCCCTGACCAAGCGATTTTTCTCGCGCAGCGTTCTGAACGTTGCACCCGATCTCATCGGCGCGACGCTCCTGGTCAACGGCGTCGGCGGCATCATCACCGAGGTCGAAGCCTATCATCACACCGAACCGGCGGCGCATTCCTACAACGGGCCAACGCCGCGCAACATGGTGATGTTCGGCCCTGCCGGATTTCTCTACGTCTATCGCTCCTATGGAATTCACTGGTGCATGAATTTCGTGTGCGAGAAGGAAGGTTCGGCGAGCGCGGTGCTGGTTCGCGCGATCGAACCGACGCACGGAATTGCAGCGATGCGGCGGCGGCGCGGACTGCACGACGAACGCAATCTGTGTTCGGGACCGGGAAAAGTCTGCGAGGCGTTGTCCGTCAGCGACAAACTGAACGGTCACGCGCTCGATCAATCGCCGATTGGGATTTTTGCGCGAACGAAAAAGCCGGAGATCGTCAGCGGCATTCGGATCGGCATCACCAAGGCGGTGGAATTACCTTGGCGCTACGGATTGAAGAAGTCGCGCTTCCTCAGCAAGCCGTTTTCAGATGCAGCTTCAGGCGCAATGGCGAAACAGTGACGGACTTGGAATCGAATGGCGGAACGGAGGCAAACTGGCGGCACGCACAGAATTTGATCTGCATTTGACGCATGCCATGAGGATGATGGATTTTTCGCCGCGTCATGCGTGACGTGCATGGCAAATCCGGCGACTGCCTAACGAGACGCCATCCATCGCGACGGAGGCAGCGGAAAATTTAATTATCCTCGCGTCATTGCGAGGAGCGTAACGACGAAGCAATCCATTTTTACGATGCTGGATTGCTTCGCTTCGCTCGCAATGACGAAACGAAAATCACGCCGCGCTTTTCAAACGCTCCAGCGCCTCAAGAATTTTCGACTTGCGCGCTTCGGCTTCCTCGCGCTTTTCGCGCTGTTCGTCGATGACGTCTTCCGGCGCGTTGGCGACGAACTTTTCGTTGCCGAGTTTGGCGTCGACGCGCTTGATGTCGTCGTTGGCGCGCGCGAGTTCCTTGTTGAGGCGGGTTTTCTCGGCGGCAAGATCGATCACGCCTTTCAAAGGAATCGCCGCGACCTCGCCGCGAATAAGCAACTGCACCGAACCATCCGGCGCGCGATCCGCAAACGAAATTTCGCCAAGCCGCGCGAGACGTTTCAGAACGTCGCTCCAGCGTTCAGCGCGCGCCTTGATGTCGGTGGACGCGCCGACCAGCACGAGCGGAAACAGTGTCGCGACCGGCACATTCATTTCCGAACGCATCGAGCGGATCGAGGTGACGAGATCCACCACCCAGCCGATTTCGTTCTCGGCATCGTCGGCTTGAAGTCCTTTGTATGAAGGCCATTGCGCCAGGGCGAGCAGATCGCTGCGCTTCGCAGTCACGCCCCACAATTCTTCGGTGATGAACGGCATGAACGGATGCAGCAGCTTGACGATCTCGTCGCGCGCCCAGGCGACCATCGCCTGTGTTTCTTTCTTCGCGGGCGAGTCCGCGCCCATCATCACGGGCTTGGCGAGTTCGAGATACCAGTCGCAGTAAATGTTCCAGACGAAACGATAGACGACACCGGCCGCATCATTGAAACGATATGCTTCGATGGCCTCGGTGACTTCGCGCGCGGCACGCGAATTTTCATGCGCGATCCAGCGGTTCAGCGTTTCCTTCGCCTGCGACGGATCGAAATCCGCCGGCAGCGCGCAGCCGTTCATTTCGGCAAAGCGCGACGCGTTCCACAGCTTGGTCGCGAAATTGCGATAGCCTTCGACGCGCTGGGTCGACAGCTTGATGTCGCGGCCCTGCGCCGCCATCGCCGCCAACGTAAATCGCAGCGCGTCCGCGCCATAGTCGTCGATGATGCCGAGCGGGTCGATGACGTTGCCCTTGGACTTCGACATTTTCGCGCCCTTCTCGTCCCGCACGAGCGCGTGGATGTAGATTTCCGGGAACGGCACGTCTTTCATGAAATGGATACCCATCATCATCATGCGGGCAACCCAGAAAAAGATGATGTCGAAGCCGGTGACGAGCACGTTGGTTGGGTAGTAACGCTTCACATCCTTGTCGTCGTCCGGCCAGCCGAGCGTCGAGAACGGCCACAGCGCCGACGAAAACCAGGTGTCGAGCACGTCCTCGTCGCGCGTGACAAAGCCGTCGCGCTTTTTCGGATCGCGCGCCATCGCGTCGGCCTGTTCGGAGGTGATGACTTCCTGTTCGACGTAAAAGCCGAGCGCCTTGCCGACCGCCTCGTCTTCGGTTTCGGCAACGAAAACTTTTCCGTCGGGCCCGTACCACGCCGGAATCTGATGGCCCCACCACAGTTGCCGCGAGATACACCACGGCTGGATGTTTTCCATCCACTCGAAATAGGTTTTTTCCCAATTCTTCGGCACGAACGATGTCTTGCCGCCGCGTACCGCTTCAATCGCCGGCTGCGCCAGCGTCTTCGCGTCGACATACCACTGGTCGGTGAGATACGGTTCGATGACAACGCCGGAACGATCGCCGTGCGGCACCATGTGCGTGTTCGGCTCGATCTTTTCGAGAAAGCCTGCTTCCTCAAGTTTCGTGACAATCAGCTTGCGCGCTTTGAAGCGATCCAAACCGTGCAGTTCTTCGGCGAGCATCAATGAGGCTTCCGGCAGATCGCGCAGATAGTCTTCGTTGGAGGAGAGCGTGATGCGGCCTTCCTGATCGATCACGCTGATCGAGCGCAGGTTGTGGCGCTTGCCGACCTCGAAGTCGTTGAAATCGTGCGCGGGCGTGATCTTCACAGCGCCCGATCCTTTTTCCGGGTCGGAATATTCGTCGGCCACAATAGGAATGTGACGCCCCACCATCGGCAGCACGACATTCATGCCGACGAGATGTTCGTAACGCTCGTCTTTCGGATTCACGGCCACCGCCGTGTCGCCGAGCATCGTCTCCGGCCGCGTGGTGGCGACGACGATGTAGCTCGACGGATTCTCCGGCTCGAACTTGCGGCCCTCGATCGGATAGCGCAGGTGCCAGAGGCTGCCTTTGACTTCAATCTGCTGCACTTCGAGATCTGAAATCGCGGTGAGCAATTTCGGATCCCAGTTCACAAGGCGCTTGTCCTTGTAGATCAATCCTTGCGCGTAAAGTTCGACGAATACTTTGGCGACCGCGCGCGACAGCCCCTCGTCCATCGTGAAGCGTTCGCGAGACCAGTCGCACGACGCGCCGAGACGCTTGAGCTGATTGACGATGACGCCGCCGGATTCGGCTTTCCATTTCCACACGCGCTCGAGAAATTTCGCGCGGCCCATGTCGCGGCGGCCCGGCTCCTGCCGCTCCATCAATTGCCGCTCGACCACCATCTGCGTGGCGATGCCGGCGTGATCGGTGCCGGGCTGCCACAGCACGTCGCGTCCGCGCATACGCTCGAAACGGCACAAGATGTCTTGCAGCGTATTGTTGAGCGCGTGGCCCATATGCAGCGAGCCGGTGACGTTCGGCGGCGGGATGACGATGGTGAACGGCTCGGCATCGCGCCGCTCAGGCCGCCCCGCCTTGAACGCGCCCGCGTCTTCCCACGCGCGCGAAATGCGTCCTTCGATCTCGGCAGGCTGATAGTTTTTCTCGATCATTCGCAGGCAATCGCAATAGCGGCGGAACAGGTTAGAAACCGCCCCGCGCCGGTCAAGTCAACACTGGAAAAAGGGAATTTGACGCCGCTGTCAGCGTCCGCGCGAAACGCGCTCGATCTCGGCCTTGACGATGCGTTCCACCATATTGGGCAGATTGTCGTCGAGCCACGATTTCAGCATCGGCCGCAGCATTTCCTTGACGAGGTCTTCCAGCGTGCGCGCGTTGTTGCTCAGCACGGTGGTGGCAAGGGCGTTGAAGGCCGACTCCACCGCCGAGACGGTCGTGGTCGACAGCATGTCGGCGCGCGGCAGGCTGGTCGTATGCGATGGCGCGTTATAGGCCGGTTCCGGCGGAGGCGTCCGCGCAGCAGGCGTTTCGGTGAATTCGAGGTCGTCGTCAGGCTCGACATGCCGGAACGACGATTTCGGTAAATCCGGCATCGCCATCTGCTCGGTCAGATCGAACACGTCCTCGTCCGACGGCTCCATCGGCTGCGGCGCCGGTGCTTTCGGGTTATCGAATCCGGCCATCATCGCATCGATTTCGGACTGGCTGTTTTTGGCGACCGGTGGAGCGGACGCGCGAGACGCAGGCGCTTGCGATGCAGGCGCGGAGGGCATCGCAGGTTTTGCGGCGGGAGGCGGTTTCGGCGGTTCGGCACGCGGCGGCGGTGCAGCGGATGCAGCCGCAGGCTTTGCTTCATCATCGGAGATGATGCGCCTGATCGACGCAAGAATCTCCTCCATTGAGGGCTCCTGCGCCTTTGCCGGTTGGTTCATTTCCAACTCCACGTCATCGGCTTTCCAGTCCCCGCAAAAGCCGCACTCCACTGCCGCGAATCGTCACGCAGCTCCCTGAAAAGGTACGTCAGGGCTGCAAATGATTGCAAGCAAAGGGCCGAGATCTCTCCCGGCACTTCCACAGCGGAGTGTGACGTCAGCGGCCGTCAGGCGTGCGGACGCCGAACCAACTATCGCGGACCTGATGATAATGGACCGACGGATCATAAACCGACGTCTTGAGCTTCAGCGTCACCGGCGACAGCCGTCCCACCGCGTTGAGCACGGTGTAAGACGCGACGACCCGGTCATGCTGCGCGGTGACGAGCGCGATGG
>JAFKKP010000045.1 GCA_017305515.1 Hyphomicrobiales bacterium | reverse complement strand
TGCCGCGCGGCACCGTGTTCAAACTGGTCGGCGGCGACGGCTGCTACATTCCCTATCAGTGGCCGCATTGGGTGAAGACCGCCGGCACCTATTCGATCTCGATGGCGATCACCTGGAAGACCGAGGAGGTGAAGCGCATGAACGACTTGCATTTCTGCAACTCGTTGCTCCGCTCGCTCGGTCTGCCGCAGGCTGCGCCCGGCAAGAACCCGTCGCTCGACGCAATGAAGCTGATGATGTGGCGCAGCGCCCGCGCCGTGGTCGAACCGCTGCGCTCGTCGGAGACCATGCGCCGGATCATCCGCCGCATCGCGCTCGGCAAGAACGCGAACTACTATTTGAAAAAGGCGTGAGGCGCTTCGCCGCACCGCACACGTCTTGAGACTATCGATACCGGCAACCGATCCGAATAGGACGGTTGCCGATTTCGTATGACAGTTCGCGCCGCAAGCCGCTACGCTGCACCACGAATCCTCCTGCCGGGGCCATCATGACTCGCGACCGCATCCACTTCCTGTTTCTCAATATCGGCCATTTCCTCGACCATTTGTTCACGCTGATTTTCGCCACTGTCGCGGCGCTGGCGCTGTCGCGCGAATGGGGCCTCGGCTACGGCGAACTTCTCAAATACGCCACGCCCGGCTTCTTCGCCTTCGGCGTGTTCTCGCTGCCTGCCGGCTGGCTCGCCGACAAATGGAGCCGCGAGGGCATGATCGCGGTGTTCTTCATCGGCATCGGCGCGGCGTCGCTCGCGACATCCTTCGCGCAGACGCCGCTGCAGGTCGGCATCGGGCTGTTCGTGATCGGCGTGTTCGCGGCGATCTATCACCCGGTGGGCCTCGCAATCGTCACGCAGAAATGGAAGAACACCGGCATGCGCCTCGCCATGAACGGCATCTGGGGCAATCTCGGCGTCGCATCGGCCGCGCTCATCACCGGCTATTTCATCGATCACGGCGGATGGCGCATCGCCTTCGTCGTGCCGGGGATCGTCTCAATCGTTTTGGGAATTCTCTACACCGCCCATCAATGGGGTGAAGTCTCGACCGCGCATCATAAAGTGCCTGTTACAGCGGCAGGCGGTCAGGCGCAGTCGGCCTCCATGAAGGCGATGCTGCTGCGGATTTCGGCCATCGTGTTTCTCACCACCGCCGTCTCCAGCCTCGTGTTCCAGTCGACGACATTCGCGCTGCCAAAGATTTTCGACGAGCGGCTGCAAGGGATCGCCGCGCAAATCACGCAATGGCTGTCGGCGACCGGCGTGCCGGCCGCGAAGGGCGACATCGCCACCGCCATCGGCGCGTTCACCTTCATCGTGTTCGCGATGGCGTCGATGGCGCAGCTTGTCGTCGGCGCATTGCTCGACAGGCTCGGCCCGCGCACGGTGTTCATGATCGTTGCCGCCATTCAGGTGGTGTTTTTCGCGATGATGCCTGGGCTGCGCGACGGCTACGCATTGGCTGCCGCGTTCGGCTTCATGCTCGGCGCATTCGGGCAAATTCCGATCAACGATTTCATGATCGGAAAAATGGCGAGCGGCGAAGCCCGCGCGCGCATCTATGGCGTGCGTTATGTCGTGAGCTTCACGGCGTTCGCGCTGGCATTACCGCTGATCGCATTCGTTTACGGCAATTATGGCTTCGATACGCTGTTCTGGCTGATGTCGGGCGCAGCCGCTCTGATCTTCGTCGCGGTGTCGTTCCTGCCGTACAAATTGCCGGTGCTGAATGCGGCGCCGGTCGCAGCGTAGAGGACGGACAGCGTGAGCGACCTCCCCAACTGGCTGTCGCTGATCTCGCCGAAATTCGACGACTTCCTGAAAAATTCGAAAGACTGGGTCACGGATTTTCGCAACCTGCTGCACGCGCTGCTGGCGCTGCAGGTAGCGATGCTGCTGGTGCTGATCTATATCGCCTGGCGGCTGTCCTAAGCGGCGGCGTTGATTTCCTGCGACACCTGACGGATCGCCTTCGCCAATTGCTCGGCCGGCTGCGCGCCGGAGACGGCATATTTGTTCGCGAAAACGAAAGTCGGCACGCCGGAGATACCCTTGTCGGACGCATCCTTGGCCTGTGCGGAAATCAGCGCGACGTCTTCATCGCTCGCAAGACGTTTGCGGATCTTCTCCGGATCCATGCCGACGTCGGCGGCTGCTTGCACTAGCACATCCGTATCGGTGAGATCGCCGCCGTCGCGGAAATAAAGCTCCATCAACCGCTGCTTCATCGCTGCCGCTTTGCCCTCCGCGTCCGACCAGTGAATCAGGCGATGGCAGTCGATGGTGTTGGGCTGACGCTTCACAAGCTGCGTGTTGTATTCGAGCCCTTCGTCGGCGGCGGCCTGCGAGACGCGGCCCGCGATGCCCTTATAGGCTTCGACGGAGCCGAACTTCGCGGTGAGATATTCGTCGCGCGTGATGCCTTCGCGCGGCACCCACGGATTGAGAAAGAACGGCCGCCAGTGCACGTCCACCGGCACGTCGCTCGCCAGCGCCAGCGCATCCTCGATCCGCTTCTTGCCGATGTAACACCCCGGGCACACCACGTCGGAGACGATGTCTATCTGAAGCGGCTTGGTCATCGCGCAGTCCTTTCAAAAGGCTGCGTCACAGATAGGTGCGTGCCGATAGCGAGACAAGCCGCATCGCGGCGGGATTTCGCAGGGCAGAACCGCCCGATCATCCACAGGGTTGAATGTTTGTCGCAGGCTTTAAGCCTTGCAACGCCGTCCGCGCAGGCGCTTGATTTAAGCAGCCGCGCTGGTGCGGCGACAAAGGGGCATCACATGAATCTCAGCGCACCCACTCTGCCGGTTTTTCTGATTTCCGTTATTCTGGCGATCCTTGCCGTGCTCGTCGTCTATGCCGGCGTGAAAATTCCGGTCGTCAGCGGCAACACTTTCGTCACGCTCCTGATCGGCTACGTCGTCCTGCTGGCGGGCAATCTGTTCAAGGGAATCTGACGCGGCTTGCGCCGCGCATTCCAACAGCGCCGTCAGGTCGATGAAGCCCGGTTCGCGAGAGCCGGGCTTTTCGCCGCACGCGAGACGAACGACCTGGTGCGCGCCGATTTGGTCTTGCTCGGCTTGCCGCTGCCGCGGGCATGCGGATGCGCCGCGTTGAACTTCAGTTTCTTCGCCTTCGCCTTGTCGAGTTTGCGCTTGTCGAGCTTGCGTTTGGCCTTCTCGGATTTCTTCAGCGCCTTCTTCTCGGCTTTCTTTTCCGCCTTGCGCTTGAGACGCAGTTTTTCCGAGCGTGCCTCGGCGCGTTTCCTGGCGCGCTTTTTCTCGCAGGCGTCGCATTTGCATCCGATCGGCTTCAGGAATTCTTTGAAGTAGTCGGTGCCGTAATCGTAGTTGATCTCGTCGCCCGGCTGGATGGTCTTGATCGCACGGATATAGACCCGCCGCTTTTTCGTTTTGACGTCGGATTCCGCGTTCGGCTTGCAGGCGTGGTTGATGTAGCGCGCGGTGTTTCTGCGGACCGAGCCGTCGATGGTCCAGCGGCTCGTGATCTCGAACAGATATTTGTTGTCGACCGCGTCGTCCTTGGGCTTCTTGCAATCGAGCATCGGCCCGAAATAGCGGACGATCCGCGTGCCCTTCTTGATTTTTCTGGTGGCGAAAAGGCCGAGCCCTGTGCGGGAGCGGCCAATGCGGTAGGGCTTACGGGCAGAAATAGCAGGCATGACGGGGACGAAGGCTCACTGAACTTCACAAGCAGGGGATCGGCGGGCCTTTGTAGTGCGATTCCGATGACAAAGTCATTGCAATTCATTTGAATGCATCAAACCGCCCACATGCGGTGCGCGACGAAGGCTTCGGCATCAACACCACGTCACGGGAAGGGTTCCGGGAATGCCCTGCAAGTCACCGAAGGCCGCAGCACTCCTGTTGCTTGCGACAGCGGGCCCAGCCACCGCGCAATCCGCCCAAATTGTCAGCATCTACACCTCGACCGCGCCGAAGGATTGCCGGGTGCTGCGAGCGGACCGGGAAGTCGGCTGGGGAACACGGGCCTGCAAGGGTCCGGCGGGACTTGCCGTCGTCATCAGCGAGGACGATCTGCGGGAAACGGTCTCCGCCGCGCGAACCGTCAAGGTCGCCGAAACCGAGCCTGCGGCCAGGACATGGTTCGGGCCGTTCAGTTCGACGTCCCACACCATCGAATGGCGCACCGCCGACAAGACCAAACGGCCGTTCGCGATGATCCAGAGGTGGCATCTCGCCGACAATGACGACACCGGCAAGGACAACCGGCCCATCGCCAAGCCGATGCTGGTGGTGACGCGATTGCCGCCGGGGAAAGTCTGCCATGTCGCCTATATCGACGTGCAGGCCAATGCCGACGCCAATGAACTCGCCCGCAAGGCGGCGGACGAGATTGCGCGGGATTTTGTGTGCGGAACCGACAGTCTGCGGGTGATCGGCAACAGCGGGCGCGCGGTCGAACTGGCGCGGCCGGATTAGGGCGTCACGCCTTCGGCGCTTCCGGTCTCAGCATCGCAGCCAGCAACATTTCTTCGGTGGTCCCCGGCGGCAGTCCGGCCATGATGTTGTGCAGGCGACCGTCGAGATAGAGCAGCGCAAAGCCGTGGACCATCGACCACAGCCGCGCGATCTCCGCAGCCTGTGCCAGCGTCAGATGATCCGGCGAAACTTCTTCCTGGCGTTTGGCCCCGACCGCACGCGCGAGATTCTGGAACGCCTGAACGGAGGCCTCGTGCAGCATCGGGCGGTCGTAGTCGAGCTTCTCGGCGCGGAACATCAGTTGAAACATGCAAGGATTATCGCGCGCGAAACCGACATAGGCCTTGGCGCGCGCTTCACCCTCGGAGATGCCTGCCGTCCCGGCTTTCTCGGCGGCCTCGACCATCGCGGCGCGAAACTTCTGAAACCCGATGGCCGCAAGTTCGCTCAACAATCCGGTGATGTCGCCGAAATGGTGCGCCGGCGCGGCATGCGAGACGCCAGCCTCGCGCGCCACCGCCCGCAACGTCAGCCCGACAAGACCCTCGCGTTCGGCGACGCGCTTGGCAGCCTGCAGCAGCGCCTCATGCAGATCGCCGTGATGATAGGCACGCTCGGAATCGGCTTTTTCCAGAGCCTTCTTTTTGAGCGCAGCAACGGCCGTTTTCGCCGTTTTGGCGGCGATTTTGCCCAATTTCGGAGATTTGGCGGTCTTGAGGCTCATGGATCAAAAATACGCGATATTTTGACGCTGTCAAGATTTCGCTTGACGGGCGGCATCGGAGGGCGTATCTACATCTTTACAACGTCAAGATAAATCCTCCGGGACGACCGCCATGACCCTCTTTCTCACGCTTGCACCGTTCGGGACTTTCGCTTCGCTGATGATGCTGTCCGGCGTTCAGGTGGCCCTCGCCGCGTCGGCGGTTGTGGCTTTGGCTGTGTTCGGCTGGGACGCGATCCGGGGCCGCTCGCTGAAAATCCTGACCGGCGGCGCGTTCGTCGTGTTCGCCGCATTGCTGGCCCATCATCAGATCGCCGAACAGGCGCTGACCCCGACGCAGGTGCGCATCGCGCTCGACAGCGGCATGCTGGCCATCGCGCTGGGCTCGCTGGCGCTGCGTTTCCCCTTCACGCTGCAATATGCACGCGAAGCGGTCGAACCCGAAATTCTCGAACAGCCGAGCTTCAGGCGCGCCAACTACATCATCACCTGGGTCTGGATCGGCGCGATGACGCTGATGCTGATCGCAGACATTGTCTCAACTTACATTCCCAGCACGCCGCTATGGACCGGCGCGGCCATCGCCTTCGCCGCGCGCAACGGCGCCGGACTTTTCACCCAGTGGTATCCCAAGCGCGTCCGTGCCGCCGCCGAGGGAACCGCCCTGAAACCGGCATGAACCCAAACCGCCTTTGCAACGACTAACGGACAACCCATCACAATCCGACGACGACTTTAAGGAGGGCATCATGGCCCGCGCATTTACGAACTCGATTCTCAGCTTCCTCTCGACCGCCGTGTTCTTCGCGACGTTTCTGCTCGCCGGCGACGTGCTCACCGCAGCGATTATGGCGACCTTCACCGCCATCGTGCAGTTCTTCATCCGCCGCTCTCAGCACCGCTCCGCCGCTCTGTTGCTGGCGAGCCTCGCCATCGTGTTTGCGCTGACCGGCCTGTCGCTGAAGGGCGAGGAAGCCTTCGCGGCAACGCTGTCTCAGACCGGCGGTCATGTGACGCAGTGCGGCTGCCGCCTTGCGCCGCATGCTGCCGAAGCAAACCTGTCGGCAGCTCCTTTGCTGTGATGCCGATGCCCCGCCCGGCTTGCCTCAACAGCCATCGCGTGTGAGAACCGCGCGATGGCCAACGTCTTCAAACAGCTCTTCGTCGATTTCTTCTCCACCATCGTGTTTCTCGTCGTTTATCTCGCGACGGGAGACGTGCTGATCGCCACCGGAATTGCAATCGCCGGCGCC
>JAFKKP010000044.1 GCA_017305515.1 Hyphomicrobiales bacterium | reverse complement strand
TCCGGCGAAAGGCGGAGAGATTTACGGCCGCTCGCTCGACGCGCGCAAGGAAGAGGAAATCGTCTCCTTCCTCGGCGACGCCGACAAACACGCGCCGCTTGAAGTGTGCATCTTCAACATCGGCGCGAACGTCAATTTCCCGATCCTTGACACCACCGAGCGCGTATTCCGAAAAGTCTGGGAAATGGCCTGCTATTCGGGTTTTCTTGCCGGGCGCGAGGCCGCGAAGCTGATGCTGCCGCGCGGCAAGGGCAACATCTTCTTCACAGGAGCCACAGCAAGCCTTCGCGGCGGCTCGGGCTATGCGGCTTTTGCCAGCGCGAAATTCGGACTTCGCGCCGTCGCGCAGGCAACCGCGCGCGAGCTTGGACCGAAGAACATCCACGTCGCCCATCTCATCATCGATTCCGGCGTCGATACAGAATGGGTTCGCCAGCGGCGCGAACAGATGTGGGGCAAGGAAGCACTCGACAATCCTGACCTCCTGATGCCGCCGGTTTCCGTTGCGGAATCCTATTGGCAGCTTTACCATCAGCCGCGGACCGCATGGACGTTTGAACTTGAGATTCGCCCGTTCGGCGAAAAGTGGTAACAACGCATCGCCCGAACACTCACGAAGAAGTGGATGCGAATATGAGAATTCTCGTCATTGGCGCAGGCGCCACAGGCGGCTATTTCGGCGGACGGCTTCTTGAAGCGGGGCGTGACGTTACATTTCTTGTGCGCGAGAAACGCGCCGACCTGCTTGCCAAACACGGTCTCGTCATCAAGAGCCCGGTCGGCGATTACACCAAACCCAATCCTCCGACGCTGCTTTCCAAAAATATCAAGCACCTGTTCGACGTCATTATTCTAAGCTGCAAGGCCTACGACCTCGACGATGCGATGGCATCGTTCGCGGCAGCGGTCGGGCCGGACACGGCGATTATTCCGTTTCTCAACGGCATGAAGCATCTCGACGTGCTCGACGCGAAGTTTGGAATTGACCGCGTGATGGGCGGCGTGTGCCAGATTGCGGCGACGCTCGGCCCGAACGGCGAGATCATTCAGCTGACTCCGATGCACGGCATGATGTTCGGCGAACGCGGCAAAGGGAAAGGCGATCGCGTCAAGCGCATCGAGACGCAACTTCAAGGCGCGAAGTTCGAGTCGCGACCCAGCGACATCATCATTCAGGAGATGTGGGAGAAGTGGGTGTTCCTCGCGACGCTTGCCGGCGCCACGTCATTGATGCGCGCGACAGCCGGACAAATTACCGGCGCTCCGGGCGGGGCGGATTTTATTCGCGAGCTGCGTGCCGAGATCGCGTCGGTTGCGGAAGGCGCGGGGCATTGTCCGCGAGCGGAATTTCTCGAACGAACGAGCGGGATGCTGTTCGCGCCGAATTCGCCGATCACCGCGTCGATGCTTCGCGACATTCGCGGAAACGCGCGTATCGAGGCCGATCAGATCATCGGCGATTTGATTCATCGAGCAGAGATGAACAAAAAGGGTGCGCTCAACGTGCCGCTGCTGCGGATCGTCTACACCCACCTCAAGGCGTATGAATCGCAATTGAGCTGACCGAGAAAACGAAAAGGCCGGGCAAAGACCCGGCCTTTCGTAAGCTGCCAAACTTCCAAGAAATTGTCTGGAGCGGGCGAAGGGATTCGAACACTCGACCCCGACCTTGGCAAGGTCGTGCTCTACCCCTGAGCTACACCCGCATCGCAGAGAATTGGCGGGGCGCAAGCGCGCCGCCGGGCAAACCTATGCCAAATGCGGCCCGCCAATGCAACCGGATTGGGCCTTCTTATGCGTCCGCCGGTTCCGGCGCGTGGCTGCCAAGCCAATGTTAGTAAACGGCTTTGCGAGTTACCTAGGCAATTGAAATACCGCCTTGCCGGGGCCATTTACGGCTCAGGCCATGCTAGAAGCGGCTTTCATTCTCAAATTCGGCGGCAGACGAGGATTACGTGACGATTATCGAGCAAGGCAGCGGTCCTGCGGCAACCATGCCGCCCGATCTCATCAAGGACACGACGACCCAGACCTTCGCGAAGGATGTCATCGAGGAATCGAAGCGTCAGCCGGTGCTGATCGACTTCTGGGCGCCGTGGTGCGGACCCTGCAAACAACTGACGCCGATCATCGAGAAGGCCGTCCGCGCCGCCAATGGCAAAGTGAAGCTCGTCAAAATGAACATCGACGAGCATCCGGCGATTCCGGGCCAGATGGGAATTCAGTCGATCCCGGCCGTGATCGCTTTCGTCAACGGACAGCCCGCCGACGGTTTCATGGGCGCGGTGCCGGAAAGCCAGGTCAACGCATTCATCGACAAGCTCACACAGGGCATGCCGGATGCGGGCGGCAACGATATTCCGCTGATTCTCAACGAAGCAAATGCCGCGCTCGACGCCGGCGATCCGGCAACGGCTGCATCGATCTTCGCCGAAGTGCTGGGCCTTGATGCTACGAATATTCCGGCACTCGCCGGCCTCGCAAAATGTTACGTGGCGACGGGATCTCTCGAACAGGCAAAGCAGACGCTTTCGATCGTCCCCGAGTCGAAGCGCAACGATCCCGCGATCTCCGCCGTCCAGACGATGCTCGATCTCGCCGAACAGGCGAAGTCGCTTGGCCCCGTAAGCGATCTCGAACAGAAGGTTGCCGCCAATCCGCTCGATCATCAGTCGCGGTTCGATCTTGCGGTCGCGCTGAATGCCGCCGGCAAGCGCACGGATGCCGCAACTCACCTTCTTGAGATCGTCAAGCGCGATCGCAAATGGGATGACGATGGCGCGCGAAAGAAGCTCGTGCAATTCTTCGAGGCTTGGGGAGCAAACGACGAAGCCACAGTCGAAGGACGCAAAAGACTGTCGACGATTCTATTTTCGTAAGTGAACCGACGTAACTGCGGCCTTCTGGAACGAGCGGATGCCGATCAACGCAGAATATAAAGGCCCCGCCGATCTGCCGGAAATCATCCCGGTGTTTCCGCTGTCCGGCGCGCTGCTGTTGCCGCGCGGGCAGATGCCGCTAAATATTTTCGAGCCGCGCTATCTGCAAATGATCGACGATGCGTTCCGCGACGGCCATCGCCTCATCGGAATGATCCAGCCGGACGATTCTCACTCGCGCAACAAGGACAAGCCGTCCCTGTTCAAGGTCGGATGCGCCGGCCGCATTACACAGCTCGCGGAATCCGGCGACGGCCGTTACATCCTCGAACTCACCGGCGTTTCGCGCTTCCAGATCGTGGAGGAGAAAAACGTATCGACTCCATACCGGCAATGTGCCGTCGACTACTTTCCGTTCGTCGACGATTTCACCGCGCGCAAAGGCGAGGACGATGTCGATCGTCAGGCGTTGCTGGACACGCTGACGGATTTTTTGAGCGCCAATGAATTGAAGGTCGATTGGGAAGGCATCGAGAGCGCGCCCAATGAGGCGCTGGTCAATGCACTGGCGATGATGTCGCCTTACGGGCCCGCTGAAAAGCAGGCACTTCTGGAAGCGCCAAATCTCAAGACCCGCGCTGAAATCCTGATTGCCGTAACCGAAATGGATCTCGCCAAGAAGCGAACGACCGGCGATCCGCCGCTTCAGTAAAAAACGCGACAGTTACTTTTCTATTCCGCCGTGATACATCGCGCGACGGACATTACAGGGCAAAATCAATGGCAGCCAACGAACGGACCGAAAGCGGCGTCGATCCGAAACTTCTGGAAATTCTGGTTTGTCCGCAAACCAAGGGGCCGCTGGAATTCGACAGCGCCAAACAAGAACTGATTTCGCGCAAGGCGAAGCTCGCCTACCCGATCCGCGACGGCATCCCGATCATGCTGCCGGAAGAAGCCCGCAAGCTGGATTAGCGAAAGCGCGGCCAGCAACGTGGGAGCGGTTTTGCGTCCGGCCGCGCGTCTTAGTATCTAGAGCGCCTCGCCGCGCAATAGCCGCGGCACTTCGCCCGACAGACCCGCTGCCTGCCTGATGAACGCGCTTTTGAGCGGCGGAATGCGATCGACCAATCCAAGCCCGATGTCACGGACAATCCGCAGCGGCGTCGAATTGTTCGAGAACAGCATGTTGAGCGAATTGGTCGCAACGCCCATTGCCACGGTGTCGAAACGCCGCCATCGCTGATAGCGATCCAGCACATCCGCCTGCCCCGGATCGATACCCAATCGCGCGGCATCGACGATCACTTCAGCCAGAGCTGCGGCATCCTTGATGCCCATGTTCAATCCCTGCCCGGCGATGGGATGGATGACATGGGCGGCATCGCCGATCAGCGCGAGCCGTTCGCCGACAAACGAGCGCGCGACAAAATATCCGAGCGGAAACGCGCGCGGCTTATCGACGACATTTAGTTCGCCGAGATGCAAACCGAAGCGTTTTTCGAGTTCGGTTTTGAACTCATCATCCGGAAGGGCGACGATGCGCGCAGCTTCCGCGCGGCTTTCGGTCCACACCAGCGACGACCTGTTGCCCTTCAGCGGCAATATCGCAAACGGGCCTGCGGGAAGAAAATGCTCTTCGGCGCGGCCTTGATGATCGCGTTCGTGTCCGACCGTCACAACAATGCCGGATTGATCGTAGTCCCAACCGTGGGTCGCGATGCCGGCGCGTTCGCGCAACTTCGAGCGCGCGCCGTCGGCGGCCACAAGCAGATTCGCGTCGATCTCTGCGCCGTCGCTGAGTGTAACTTTCACGCCATCTGCGCGCGAGACATAGTCCGATACGGCAAGCGGGCGCAGCTCGATGCCTTCAGCTTCCGCGCGCGCGACGAGAGCATCGATCAGGCGGCGATTTTCCACCATATGAGCGAACGGCTCGCCCGGCTCGACCTCGCCGCCGAAGGTCAGAAATTTCGGCCGCGTCACATCGTCGAGTTTTGAATCCGTCACCACCATGTCGAGGATCGGCTGCGCGTCGGCAGCCACCGCGCCCCATGCGCCGAGCGTCTCGAACAATCTGCGGCAGGCCGCAACGATGGCGGATGCACGCGGATCGCGGCTCGGGCGGCTTGCAAAAGCCGGATCGGCGACAACAACCGGAATGCTGTTGCCGAGACCCTGACGCAATGCCAGCGCCAATCCAAGTCCGGCAAAGGCTCCGCCGCCGATGACAATGCTGCGTTGTTGCGACATGCGATCCTGTTTGGCCCGGCACCCTTGCGTCACATCACTCGATCAGTGAAATATGGCTTCAAGAGCTGTTCGGAAAGCCCGTTCGTAACGAGTTGTAGCAGGCTTTTCCGATGGCGGAAAACGGACGGATGCGCGCAAATCGCGCCGCAGATCGGAACATAGTGAATGTCGAAAAGCCTGATTGATCTTCTGTCGATCCTCGATATCGAAAAGCTCGAGGAAAATCTGTTTCGCGGCACCAGCCCGAAGACGAGCTGGCAGCGCGTGTTCGGCGGACAGGTCATCGGACAGGCGATGGTCGCCGCGTGCCGTACTGTGGAAGGCCGGCTGCCGCATTCGCTGCATTGCTATTTCATTCTGCCGGGCGACCCGCAGATTCCGATCATCTACGAAGTCGAGCGTCTGCGCGATGGCAAGAGCTACGCGACGCGGCGTGTCACCGCGATCCAGCACGGCCACGCAATCTTCTCCATCATGGTGTCATTCCACGCCGAGGAAGAAGGCTCATTCAATCATCAGGATAAGATGCCGGACGTTCCGCCGCCGGAAAAACTGACGGCCGAAGAAGTATCCAAGCAGCCGATGTTCAAGGAGATGCCGGAATTCATTCGCCGCTATTACGAGTCGGATCGTCCTATCGAATTGAGGCCCGTCGAACTCGGACGCTATTTCGGTCAAAAGATCGAAGACGGCCGCATTCATGTTTGGATTCGCACCGCTGCAAAACTGCCCGACGATCCTGCGCTTCATATGTGTGCGCTGGCCTATGCGTCGGACTTCTCGCTGCTCGATGCGGTGATGGCGCGTTACGGCCGCACGCTGTTCGACAAACGGATGATGCCGGCAAGCCTCGATCATGCGATGTGGTTCCACCGGCCGTTCCGCGCCGACGAGTGGCTGCTTTACGCACAGGACAGCCCGAGCGCGCAGGGTGGCCGCGGCCTGACGCGCGGCCTGATCTTCAAACAGGACGGAACGCTCGTTTCCTCCGTCGCGCAGGAAGGCTCCGTCCGTGAACGGCGGATCGAGCCGGACAAGCCGAAGGCTTGACACTTGCAGCTTGACCCTTGCAACCAGACCGCGTCTCGTGGCTATTTTCCAGGCGCATTGCCGGTAAATTCGGACTAGAACGAAAACTCACGGACGCAAGCCGGCGTCCGGCCAGATCGCAAAGGCCCCGCCATGAAACTCGTCACCGCCATCATTAAGCCCTTCAAACTCGAAGAGGTCCGTCAGGCGCTCACCGATATCGGGGTTCACGGCATGACCGTGACGGAAGTCAAAGGCTTCGGCCGGCAGCGCGGTCATACCGAGATTTATCG
>JAFKKP010000043.1 GCA_017305515.1 Hyphomicrobiales bacterium | reverse complement strand
TATTCGGTGGCGCTGATGACGTTCGAGTTTGCCGACGGCACGGACATTTATTGGGCGCGCGCGCAGGTCAACGAACGCCTGCAGGAAATCCGCGACCAGCTGCCCGCTGGCACCGAGGGCGGTCTTGCGCCGATCGTGACGGCACTCGGCGAGATGCTGATGTTCACCGTGGAATCCGACACGATGAGCGTGCAGGAAATCCGCTCGCTGATCGACTGGACCATACGACCGCGCCTGCGCGGACTTCCCGGCGTTGCCGATGTCAACGTGCTCGGCGGCTTCGTGCGTATCTTTGAAGTTGTGCCGTCCGCGCCTGCGATGGCGGCGCGCGGCATCACCACTGAACAACTGGAAAAGGTACTCGTCGCCAACAACCGCAACGACGGCGCGGGTCGCGTCCGCGAAGGCGAAGAGGCGCTGCTGGTGCGATCCGAAGGCCGTATCCGCACGCTCGACGATGTGCGCAACACGATCATCGCGGTGAAATCCAACGCAACGGTGCGCGTCGGTGACGTCGCCGACGTGCGCGAGGGTGCGCTGCCGCGAAACGGCGTCATTACGACGAATGCGCAGGGCGAGGCGGTCTGGACAACCGTATTGGGTCTGCGCGGCGCGAACGCGAAGGTCGTAGTTTCCGGCGTGAAGCAGCGGCTGAAGGAAATCGAGCCGCTGCTGCCGCAGGGAGCGAAGATCACGCTGTTTTACGACCGAAACGACCTGATCGAGAAGGCGGTGTGGACGGTGCAGCGCGTGCTGATCGAGGCCATCGTGCTCGTCGTCATCCTGCTCGTGCTGTTTCTCGGAAATCTGCGCGCGGCGGTGGTGGTCGCAGCGTGTTTGCCGCTCGCGGTGCTCTCGACGTTCATCATCATGCGGTTGTTCGGCTGGTCGGCGAACATCATGTCGCTCGGAGGCTTGGCGATTGCCATCGGCCTCTTGGTCGATTGCGCGGTCGTGGTCGTCGAAAACGTCGAGCATCGTATCGCCGAGAAAAAGAATCCCGATCTGAAAGCGCGATTGCGCATCACGCTCGACGCGGTGAAAGAGGTCGGCGTGCCGCTGGTGTCGGGCGTCGTCATCATCATCACGGTGTTCATGCCGCTATTGTCGCTGCAGGGGCTGGAAGGACGATTGTTCAGCCCTGTCGCGCTGACGATTGGATTTGCGCTCGCGTCCGCACTGATCCTGTCATTAACGGTTGTGCCGGTGCTGGCCGCGTTTCTCATTAAGCACGGCTCGCATCAGGAGCCGTGGCTGATCCGCAAGCTGCATCAGGTCTACGATCCGGTGCTGGCGAAGGCGCTCGACGCGCCGAAAATCGTTGCGGGCGTTGTGATTTCGGCGCTGCTGATCGCAGGCATTGCATTCACCGGCATCGGCTCGACGTTTCTGCCGACGATGGATGAAGGCACGCCGGTCATTTCGCTGCGCAAATATCCGACGATCTCCGTGGATGAAGCCGCCGAAACCGATCTGCTGATCCAGAAGGAACTGAAGGCTAAGATACCCGAAATCGACCGCATCATGGCGCGCGCCGGTGCCGACGAGCTCGGTCTCGACCCCGCGCCGATCAACGAAACCGATTTCTTTATGACGCTGAAGCCGCGCAGCACCTGGCGCGGCAAAGATATGAAGTGGCTGCTCGAGGAAATGCGCAAGGTTCTCGATCCGATTCCGGGAATCTCGTTTGCTTTCGCGCAGCCCATCGACATGCGCGTGCAGGAAATGATCATCGGCGCGCGCGGCGACGTCGTCGTGAAGATTTTTGGCGAGGATATTCCAACTCTCAACAAGCTCGGCCGAGAGATCGCGGCGCAGATCAAGAAGGTACAGGGCGCGACCGACGTGTTCGCGCTGCGCAACGCCGGCCAGAAATATTTCACCGTGAAGGTGGACCGCGCCAAGGCGGGGCGTCTTGGATTGAATGCGACCGACGTGCAGGATGCGCTGCGTATTTGGGTGGACGGCAAGCGCGTCGGCATCGTGCTCGAAGGCTCGGTGCGCACGCCGCTGGTCATTCGCGGCGAAGAGGGACTTCGCGCATCGACTGAAGATTTGTCGCACACGCCCATCGTGTTGCCGAACGGCGGCACGGTGGAATTGTCGCAGCTTGCCGAGATCAAGATCGAAGACGGGCCCATTCAGGTCATCCGCGAGGACGGGCAGCGATTCGCGACCGTGCTGGCGAACGTCGATGGTCGCGATCTCGTTGGTTTCGTCGCCGATGCGCAAGCCGCCGTGAACAGGAATGTGCCGCTTCCTCTCGGTTACACGCTCGACTGGGGCGGGCAGTTCGAGAACCAGCAGCGCGCCGCCGCGCGCCTTGCCATCGTGGTGCCGATTGCGCTCGCGATGATTTTTCTGCTGCTGTACCTGACCTTCGGATCGCTGCGGCAATCCATACTCGTATTCTGCAACGTGCCGTTCGCCTGTATCGGCGGCATCGTCGCACTCAGATTGTCCGGCGAATTCCTGTCGGTGCCGGCATCCGTCGGGTTCATCGCGCTGCTCGGCATCGCCGTGCTCAACGGCGTCGTGATGGTGACGTACATCAACGACGTGCTCATCAACTACCTCAACGAGAAGCGCGGCAATTTCACTTTGCGCGAGGCGATCATGGACGCGGCGCGCCGGCGTTTGCGCCCGGTGACGCTCACGGCCTGCATCGCAGCCCTCGGACTTGTGCCGTTTTTGTTTGCGACCGGGCCCGGATCGGAAATCCAGAAGCCGCTGGCGATTGTGGTGATCGGCGGGCTTGTGACGGCGACGCTGCTCACTCTTATTGTGTTGCCGATGCTCTACGAGCGTTTCGGAATCTCAAAGGCCGCGCGCGAAAGCATCGAGGGCGTCAAGATACCCGACGAGCCGTCATGGATTGAGGAAAAATTTCCGACCGCGCATGCGCGATGGAAGCAGGCGCTGTTTACGGCACGCTGGAAGATCGCGCGGGCCTATGCGTGGCTGAGATATTTGATTCCGATGCTGCGCAACCGCGACAGGTCGGCGCATTCGCCTGCGGAGTGAACGGCGTCATCCGTCTCCGTCAAGGCCGGGCTCATCCCGGCCATCCACGCCTTGAGGATTGGCAGCAAGACGTGGATCACCGGGACAAGCCCGGTGATGACGAAAGAGATTGTTGCGCTCGCAATGACGGGGCAGTTATTTTTGTCGAAGCGACTTCTGGAAAAACGCCAGCACCGCACCGACTGCCAATAGCGCCACCGAAAAATTCAGCGCGTAGGACAGCGATCCCGTCGCGTCCGTAATCGCACCGGTCGCGAACGGGCCGAGCGTTTGTCCGAGTCCGAAAGTAATTGTCATAATGCCGATCACTTTCGGCCATTGCGCCGGCGGGTAATTCAGCCGCGAGAACGCGGTCGTTGCCGTCACCACTGCGAAGAACGAATTGCCGAACACGAGCGCCGAGGCTGCAAGCCATAGCGGCGTCGCGCCGATCATCGCAAGACCCGCGCCGATTGTGAGCACCGACATGATGACGCCCATTGTGATGCCGTTGTCGCCCTTCGCCATCAATCTGCGCCAGATCCACGGCGAGGCGAATGCGCCGACGCCAATGAGACACCAGAACGCGCTTTGCGCCGCCGCGCTGCCGCCCGCGTCGCGCACATAGGCGATCATGAACGTCATGTAGGCGATGTAGCCGGCACCGAAGATGAAATAGGCGATGAGAAAAATCATCATCGGCTTCAGCGAGACATGCGCGCTGGCTGCGGCGCTTTCCGGCGGCGGCGTATCCATCGGGTTCATCAGCAGCGGGATCGCCATCAGCGTTGAGATCGCCGCAAGCGCCGCCCACACGATCCACCATGAGCCGGGACCGAAATGTTGCAGAAGAAAAGGCGAGACGAGACCCGATACGATCAGGCCCAGTCCGGGACCGGTGTAGAACAGCGACAGCAGCAGCGCCGAACGCTCCGGATATGTCTGCGCAATGGTCGCCGCCAGCGCGCCGCCGCCGACGAAGGAGATCGCCGCGCCATAGCCGACGAGAATGCGCGCGAAACTCAGCGCGAGAAAATTTCCGGTCAGCGCGCAGATGATGAGCGAGACGATGCTCATCAGCACGCCGAGCGATACCGTCCGGAACAGGCCGAATTTCCGCACAAACATCGCGCCGCCGAGCGCGCCGGCGAGGTACCCCGCGGCATTCACGGTGTTCATAAAGCCCGCGGTCGAATACGACCACGCAAGGCTGTCGCGCATGTCCGGCAGCACCAGCGAATAGGCGAAGCGGCCGATGCCGAGCCCGATGGCGGGCGCGAGCGACAGAATGAGAACCGTGCGCGCGGGGCTCATCGGCTCAATCGAATCGGGTCTTTTCACGAATTCACTCCGGCAAGGCGCGGCAATCTGCCAGCTATCGGCGCGTTTGGCCAATCGCACGGGCGCAATGCCGTCTTGCCAAGAGCGCAGGGGCGCTTTAGCAAGTCGCGCAACTTTATTCCCTGTCATGCGCGGAGTTGATCCGCGCATCCATCCTCTTCAAAGGATGGATCACCGGGTCAAGCCCGGTGATGACGATGCACTGAGGACGGTAATCATGGCGACGCATAAACTTCTTCTTCTGCCCGGCGACGGTATCGGCACCGAAGTGATGGGCGAGGTGAAGCGCGTCATTGCATGGCTCAATAAAAACGGCACCGCGAAGTTCGAGACCGAGGACGGCCTCGTCGGCGGCGCGAGCTACGACGCGGATAAAGTCGCGATCACGGATGCGACGATGGCTCGCGCGCAGGCAGCGGACGCAGTTATTTTCGGCGCGGTGGGCGGACCGAAATGGGCGGACGTTCCTTATGAGGCCCGCCCTGAAGCGGGCCTGCTGCGCTTGAGAAAAGACATGGCGCTGTTCGCCAATCTGCGTCCGGCGATCTGCTATCCGGCGCTTGCGGAATCCTCCAGCCTGAAGAAAGAGATCGTCGAAGGTCTCGACATCATGATCGTGCGCGAACTCACCGGCGGCGTCTATTTCGGCGAGCCGAAGACGATCACGGATCTGGGCAACGGCCAGAAGCGTGCGATCGACACGCAGGTCTACGACACCTACGAGATCGAGCGCATCGTGCGCGTCGCCTTCGAGCTTGCGAAAAAGCGCCGCAACAAGGTGACCTCGATGGAAAAGCACAACGTCATGAAGAGCGGCGTGTTGTGGAAGGAAGTCGTCACGCAGGTCCATAGCCGCGAGTATAAAGACGTGCAGTTCGAGCATCAGCTCGCCGATTCCGGCGCGATGCAGCTCGTGAAATATCCCAAGCAGTTCGATGTCATCGTCACCGACAATCTGTTCGGTGACATTCTCTCGGATATTGCCGCGATGCTCACCGGCTCGCTCGGCATGCTGCCGTCGGCCTCATTGGGCGAGATGGATCCGAAAACGAAAAAGCGCAAGGCGCTGTATGAGCCGGTGCACGGCTCCGCGCCGGACATCGCGGGCAAGGGCATGGCCAACCCGGTGGCGATGATCTCGTCCTTCGTGATGGCGCTGCGTTATTCCTTCGACATGCAGAAGGAAGCCGACTTGATCGATCAGGCGGTCGCGGCTGTGCTCGCGAAGGGTCTGCGCACCGCCGACATCAAGTCGGACGGCGCCAAGATGGTGAGCACCCAGCAAATGGGCGAGGCCATTGTTGCGGAAATGGACACGCTTGCGAAGTAGGCGCTAGTTGCAGACTTCGCCCATCGCGGCGGCGTCGCGCGCTGGATTGGTGAGCGCGGGGACGTTCTGATATTTCGACATGCCGATCACGAGCGCGACGCGCTTTTCGGCGAATGCTGAAAATGATGACACGGCTAGAGTTGCTGCTGCGAAATTTACTGCTGAGGACGCATTTGACCCGATGCTTGCAGGTCGATGCAGGTTATCGAAGGGTTCTCGCGACACGGAAGCCGATGAAATTGTAACCGCTACCTTGGATGGAACCATACGTGCGAGCGGCCGATCGGCTAGACCCACCATCATAATCCCAGTTGCCGCCGCGCTGGACGCGGCTACTGCAAGTCCCGCTGTTCCACGCAGTACCATCGGTTGGGGCACCATCGTAACTATCGTTCCAGCAGTCCTCTGTCCATTCGCTCACGTTACCGTGCATATCATAAAGGCCAAATGCGTTGGCCAGATATTTGCCTATAGGTGCGGCGAAGGCATAGCCGTCGCTACACTGTTCGATGTCCTCATTCTTTCCGACGCTTGTACGCTTGTAAGTCTGATCAGCAATGTTGCCATATGTGCAGAGGCTGCTCTTGTCATCGCCGAAGCTGTAGCTGCTCGTCGTCCCAGCACGGGCCGCATATTCCCATTCTGCCTCCGTCAGTAGCCGATAGTTCGTTTTGGTCTTGCGTGACAACCATTCCACATAAGCCTTGGCGTCGATCCAACCTATGCAGGTGACTGGATGCGATCCGGTTTGCTTGTTCCCCTTACGCCATGACTTTGTGACATCCAAGTTGAAAGTTT
>JAFKKP010000042.1 GCA_017305515.1 Hyphomicrobiales bacterium | reverse complement strand
GGATTCCCGCGCGCAGTCCGAAATTGCGACCCAATCCCCAGCCGCTCACGGCATAACCGCGGCTCTTGAGAAACGAGCGCAGAGGCTCTGTCGACGTGTCGCTGGTGACGAGGCCCGGCAGCACGATCACCGGATGACCGTCGCCCTTCGCCGTCATCGACAGCAGCGGCAGGCTGGCGACGAACGCACCGAATTCATTGATGGCGCGCGCTTCAAGAAGCATGAGCGTGCGCGACGGCGGCTGAAGCGTCATGGTGGCGGACATTTCAATTCCTTTCATGCTGCGAGATCCCTCTCAGGCAATCCCGCGTTAAGATCTTCAAAAGACTCTTCGCACGCGACTCGGGCTTTCGCCGAACCAACCCCCGAAAGCTATGGGGCTATTTTCTCAAGTGCAACCGTTGCACCGCACCTTTCGTTCCGTTTCAAACAACTGCGACAATTCGGCAATCCTCATCGATTCAAAGCGTTCTGATGAATTTTTCGGCGCTGTAGAGCGCAAGACCCGCAAGCCCGCCGATCAGCGCACCGTTGAAGCGGATGTATTGCAGGTCGCGGCCGATATTGATCTCGATCAGATCGATAAGCTGCTTCATGTCCCAGGATTTTACCTGATCGGAAATGAATCGCGACGCGCCGCTTTTCTGATCGGCGATGAACGAGCGCAGCACGACGACAATGCCGTTGTTGATCTCACCGCGCATCTCGCTATCGCCGGCGAGCTGCTTGCCCGCCTCGACCAGCACGTTGGTCAGATGATTCTGCAGCACGTCACTGTCGCCGGATGCGCTGCGGTCGATGAATTGCTTGACGTTCTGCCAGATGTCGTTGCCGAGGGCGGCGAGTTCGGGCCGTGCCAGAAGATCGCGCTTCAATTCGTCGAGCTTGTTTGAATACACCGGTTCCTGTTCGAGCTTGTCCACGAACTGCATCAGGATGCGGTCGAACTCGTCGCGGAACGGATGCGCCGGATCGTTGCGGACTTCCTCGAGGAAAGTCGTCGCAGACGCCGCGATGCGCTTGAGCAGAAACGCATCGGCGCGATAAAGCCTGAGCAGCGTGGGCAATTCGCTGCGGATCTTGTCGCGCAACAAATCCAGCGTTTCAGGCTTCGACACGGTGTCGTTGAGCGCGGCGAGCAGATCGTTGAGCAGGCTCTGATGCCGCCGGTCGCGGAAGAACCCGCGCAGCGCACCGGCAGCTAATGGCGCGATGTCGATGTCTTTCACCTGCGACAGCACGCGCCTCGTGACGAAATCCTTCAGGCCGGAGGTTTCGGCGGCGTCGAGCGCAGCCGGCAGCAGGCGCAGAATGAAGCGCGCGAGGTCGCGGCTTTTCTTGGTGTCCTGCAACCAGTCGGAAATGAATTTCGCGAAATCCACTTCGCGCAGCTTCGAGTTCACGGGCGCCGCGGACAGGAAATGCACCTCGATGAATTCGCCGAGCTTGTCGGCGATGCGGTGCTGGTTCTGCCGGATGATCGCGGTGTGCGGGATCGGCAATCCCAATGGCCTGCGAAACAGCGCGACCACGGCGTACCAGTCGGCAAGCCCGCCGATGGTGGCGGCTTCCGCGAATGCCGCGAGATAGCCGAGCGCGGGATATTGCCGCTCGAAGATTTTGGCAACGACAAGCACGCCGACGCTGGCGACAAGCACAAGCGTGGCGAGAAACTTGATGCGGCGCAGTTCTGCGGCGCGGGAAATATCGCCGCCATCTGCCACCAGCACGAATTTATCGGCGTCGGCCATCGCTGTTCACCGCAGGTCCAAATTCGGCAACACGCCGGATTCGACAATGCACCCGGACGCCGTCCGTTTCAAAGACGACGCAGGCGACAAGACGAAGGCCCGCGTTGGCGGGCCTTCGCTAGGATGCGGAACTGAACTTGAACTTAGGCCGACTTCGCGAAGTTCGTGACCTTTGCGAAGTTGTCCTGAGCCGACTTCGCACCGTCAGCAATCACCTTGCCGAGGTATTCGGTCGTGGCCTTCGCGCGGCCGACGATCACTTCGCCCTGCGCCTTGAGCGCATCGGTGTTGATCTGGACGGCTTCGTTGATCGACTTCGCCGAAGCGAGCTTCTCGATGGTCGTGAACAGCGCCTGCGCGTCGGCCAGAGCGGCCTGCGAAACGTTGCGGGCGATCTTGGCGGTTTCCGAAACGGAGCCGGCAACGGCGGTCTCGATGGCCGAAGTCATCTTGTCCGAGTTGGTGTGGAGTTCGGCAGCGCGGGTCTGCGCGGTCGCAGCCTGCTTCTTGACGAAGTCGCGCGCAGCTTCAGGAACTTCCATGTTCTGGAGCTTGCTGATCGCGTCAGTGACCGGCTGGAAAGCGGTCTTGACGTTGTTGATCACGGTCTCGGTGTTGAAAGAATTGGTCATGTTTGTCTCCATCCTCAGGTGTTTGAGCGATTGGCCCGCCCCGTCCGAATGGCCCGGGGTGACGCCTATATGGCATGCTTAATGGTGCGACGCAACAACGATGTTGCAACGCGATATCACGAACCTGTGATCAATTAAGTAGCTGATTTTATTCAGCTTACGGCAGCGGGGACGCCGTAAGCCTCAAGCTGGGCACGGACCTGCGCGACATTATGGCCCAGAACCACGATGTCGTAGGTCTTGCCGGTCTTGTCCTTCACCTGTCCGCGCAGCAGGGCTTCGGCCTTGAAGCCGAGGCTCTCGAACAGCGCAATCGCGCCGCGCTGATCGACCGTCATCTGCGCCACGATCTTCTCCAGACCCATCTCCAGCGCCAGCGCGAAGATCTCCTGCGACAGCGAACGGCCGACGCCGGTGCCGCGCACATCCTTCGAGACCACCATGCGGATTTCGCCGACATGCGGCGACCACGACAATTCATCGCGCACGATGGTGCCGCAGCCGACGACCTCGCTGCCCTTCACGGCGAGCAGACTCGTCAGCCCGCCGCGCTCCATTTCCTTGATCCACGCCGCCAGCACTTTCGGATTGCTGATGTCGCGCGGAATGAACAAGAGATCGTGGACCGGCAGTTTTTTGGCGAACGCCAAGACTGCCGCTTCGTCCGCCGCCGTCATGTGGCGGAATTCGATCTCGCCCGCCTCGGTCTTCACGCGGCGGGGATAGGTACGTTTGCTGCTCATGTCGATCGCTCGCTCAACCAGGAATCCAGTTTCGGCCACAGCCGCTTGATGGCGTTCGCGCCGGCCACGAGGCTGACATGTCCGCCCTTGAGAATGACTTCGGTCTTGTCCGTCGACGCCACTTTAGGAATGAGGTGCTTGGCCGCATCATAAGGCACGATGTGATCGTGCTCGGCGACCGCATGCAATATCGGCACGTTGATCTTGGAAATGTCTGCCGTTTTGCCGCCGACCTTCATGGTGCCGTCGAACAGTTTGTTGTCCCACATCAGATCCTTGACGGTGGTGCGGAAATATTCGCCGGCCAGCGGCAGCGTATCGACCGCCCAGCGGTCGAACATGCGATAGGATTTGACGAACTCGTCGTTCCAGATGTTTTCCCACAGCGTCACCTGGCTCACCGCGCGCGACGCAGGCCGCAGCATTTCAAATGAAGACAAAATCATTTCCGGCGGCACGTTGCCGATGGTGTCCACCAGCTGGTCGACGTTGAAATAACGCTTGTCCGAGAAGTTCTGGAACAGCTTCATTTCGCGGAAATCGACGGGCGTCGTGAAGCAGACGAGATTTTTCATCGGCCCGTCGAGATGCGTCGATTGATACAGCAGCGACAGCACGCCGCCGAAGCAGTAGCCGATCACGCTGACATCGGTCTCGCCGGAATCTTCCTGAACCTTCTTGATGCTCTGCGGAATAAAATCGAGGACGTAGTCCTCCATCCGCAGCGACTTTTCGTCCGGACGCGGCGCGGTCCAGTCAAGCATGTAGACGTCGTAGCCTTTCTTGAGCAGAAACTCGATAAAGCTCTGCCCCGGCACCATGTCGAGGATGTAGCCGCGATTGGTGGTCGCCATCACGATCAAAATCGGCACGCGGTAGATTTCATCCGACAGCGGGCGGTAGTGATAGAGATTCATCGTGCCTTTCGAGATCAGCACGTCCTTCGGCGTCGAGCCGAGCGTCGGCCCCGACGACGAAATATATTCGACGCCCTTGATGCTGCGCTGGATCGTGCGCTCGATTTCCGACTGGATGCGCTTGCTGATGTCGTCGGCGTCGGGAAACGGCGCGGCACTCGCAGCCGCATTTGCAGCACTGGCGTTCATGCGGAATTGCCTCCGGACGACGGCGGCTGCTTGGTGCGCGGAGGACGCGGCACGCCGGTGCCGCCGTCGGTCATTGCTTCGGGATGCGCGCGATAGAGAATGGCCTTGATCTCGTTGAGCTGCGCCTCGATGGTCTGAAGCCGCTCGCCCATGCTGACCATCTGCGCGCGGCTCGGCATGTTCATGGAGACGAGATACTTCTCCATCATGTCGCCCATCGTCTTCTGCGCGCCTATCGACGCGCCGGTCAACTGATGCGCGGTCCTGGAGAACTGCTCCGAACCCATGACCTGCGTGGCCATGGCGTTGAAGCCCTTTTCCATCTCCGCCAGCATGCTGTGCCACAACTGCACAGGATCGTTCGGCTTGTCGGCCATAAAACCCTCCCCGTCACAGCGAGCGCCTGCATGGACGCATCGTCTTTTTTTGTCATTCCATACCCTGCCGCAATCGCGGTCAACAGCGATGGCGCCCCTTGCCGCGCTGCGGCGGTTTGCGGCTCTTCTGCCCGGCGACAAAGCATGCCATAGAAATTAACGAATGGAACTTGAGAGAGAACGAGCGTGACCGACATGTCCTATCAGCCGCCGAAAATGGCGAAGTCCAACGGCATCGAGCTTTGCTACGATATTTTCGGCGCGGCCGATGCCGAGCCGCTGGTGCTCATCATGGGCCTCGGCGCGCAGATGATCTTCTGGGAAGACGATTTCTGCCGCGATCTCGCCGCGCGCGGTTTCCGCGTCATCCGTTTCGACAACCGCGACATCGGGCTCTCGACCAAGATGAACGGCGGCAAGCCGCTGACCGCGATGGATTTCCTCAAGCTGAGGATTTTCAAAATCGCGCCGCAGTCCGCCTACAAGCTCTGGGACATGGCCAATGACGTGATGGGTCTTTTGGATGTTCTTGGGATCAAAAAGGCGCACATTGTCGGCCTCTCGATGGGCGGCGCGATCGCGCAGGAAATCGCGATGCTTCATCCCGATCGCGTGCTGTCGCTGACCTCGATCATGGCGACCAGCGGCAATCCGCGTTTGCCGAACCCGACCAAGGAAGCGATGGCGATGCTGCTCGCGCCCGCGCCGAAGACCAAGGACGAGTATGTCCAGCGCTTCGCGTCGAACTGGAAAATTCTCCGCGCAGGCAGCTTTCCCGAAGAGGAAGCGAAGGACGGCGAGCGCGCCGAGAAAACTTATGCACGCGGCTTGAATCCCGCAGGTGTCGGACGGCAATTGCGCGCGATCCTCGCATCCGGCGACCGCACCTCGCGGCTGCGCGGCGTGAAGGCGAAGACACTCGTCATTCACGGCATCGCCGATCCGCTGGTGCCGGTCGCGCACGGCAAGGCGGTCGCAGCGACCATTCCCGGCGCGAAGATTCTGCTGATCGAAGGCATGGGCCACGCGCTGCCGAAGAAATTCTGGCCGGCGGTGATCGGCGGCATCGCCGATCACGCGCACGGCGTGACGAAGCATTAGCTCTACTTTTCGTCGTCCCCGCGAAGGCGGGGACCCATAATCGCTGCCGGTTGTATTTGCAGCCATTGTCATTGCCGAGTCGTTGCGACAGTCGCTTCGTGCACCAGCACTCAAGATTGTCATTGCCGGGCTTGACCCGGCAATCTCGACCAATTTGGCACGGTGCTTTGAGAATCGAGATCGCCGGAACAAGTCCGGCGATGACAGAAAATAAAACCGGCTTGACAATTCCGCTTCTAGGATTATATTCCTTGGCAAGAATCGCGCGGAGGACCGATCACCCTTTGCGCAAACCTTAAGACGACGGTGGAGCGCCGGGAGGCGCAGCGCCTGTCGCCGACGGGCGCGCACGGTTCGCGGATGAGTCTCGCAAACTCATTTGCAAACCGCGCGAGGCGAGCCGATCGCAAGGCTTGCCTCTAAGGATGTCTCGCACACATCCTGGCGCCTCCCCGCGCTCCACCGTTTCAGCCCGCGCGCTTCTGCGCCGCAGGCGGCATCGGCATGCGCGAACGGAAACTAGCCGCCGGCCCAGACGTCGAGCACGTAGCGATTGTCGGTGCCCATCCGGTCGATCCACTGCGCGGCGGCGTTTTCATCCGCTCCGGATTTTTCGCGATAGATGTCCATCAGCGTTTTCTTCACGCCCGGCTCCATCTTGCTGCCGTCGCCGCAGACATAGATCACAGCGCCCTGCTCAATCAGCTTCCAGACTTTATCTTTCTGCGCTTTGAGCTGATCCTGCACATAGGTCTTCGGAGTCGATGCACGCGAGAA
>JAFKKP010000310.1 GCA_017305515.1 Hyphomicrobiales bacterium | reverse complement strand
AAGTGCAGTGGATCCTGGTCGTGGGCTTTCTCACCATCGGATACGCGATCTATCTGCGCTACATGGCGATCGAGTTCACGCAGGTGCGGCTAGAATGCGAAGCCGGTTTGCAGACCATGCTGTGCAAGACGCGCATCCTGATGACGTATCTGTTCAAGAGCTACGTGTTCGGGATTGTCGCTTTGATCGTCGCGGTGCTGCATCTGATCCGCCCGTCGATCGTGACGCTGACGGTTGGACTGGTCGCGGCGTGTTTCGGAATCGTCCTCTACAACATCGGACTTTCCGGCGTGGCGCTTGGACTGCTTATTCTGGGATTCGCGCGACCCGCGCCCGAGACAGCGTAAGCGCGAACAGCAAATAGATTCCGCACGTCCACAGCGACTGCCAGTTCTGCGGGCCTTCGTTGAAGATCGTATAGATCGCCGACGCCGCCAGAGTGCCGGCGAAAACCGATTCCGCGATCGTGCGCGATCCTTCCGGCGAACGGTTGATGGCGGTCAACAGCAAGAACGGAATGACGGCCATCGAGAACGCTGCGAAGTGGAAATCGCGATAGCGCGGATCGAACACGAATCCGAGCGCAGTCTCCGTCGCCAGGACAGCGGTCGCAAGCAGAACGACGCCAAGCAATCGCTGCATCCGTGACGAGGTGCGATATTCGCGCGGCCCGATCAGTTCGAGGAATGTCGGCAGGCTGCGGCCATACATCACGGTGTTGGCCACGATCAGCGGCGACGCAATCGCGCAGACGACGAGCAGGATTCCCTTGATCCAGCCGCCGACGCCGAGACTCTCGACCATCATCTTCTCGAAAGCCACGCCCAGCAGCGAGCCTGCGACCGTCGCCGAAATGCCGACGACGATCCATGAACTCAAGCGCGGCGACCACGGCCGATGCCGCAGCGTCAAAAGCGATACGCCGAACACCAGCGCGGACAGCAGCATGCCTGCGCCTGCGTAGTAGATCGCCAGCGGGAAGTTCGAGATCGGAATGCCGGCCGGATATTTGATCTCGCGCGTGGCGGCGTCGAACAGGCCCCAATGGCCGCCGACCGTGCCTTCCCACATCCGTTTCCACGGCTGGTCGTAGGCCTCAATCAGATTGACGCGGAATTTCTGCACGCGCGCCAGTTCAAGAATTTCCGAGACCACACGCGCCTGGTTGGCGCGCGACGGCAGCGCGCCTTCGCGCATGCGGCCTGTGCTCGGCCAGCCGGTTTCGCCGATCAGGATTTCCTTATTTGGAAACGCGACCGCCATCCGCTTGCGGATCGAGTCGACATGGTTCGCCGCGTAGCTCGCCTTGATCGGAAAGTCTTCCCAATACGGCAAAATGTGAATGGTGACGAAATCGACCGAGTCGTAGACATCGCGATTCTTCAGCCAGAATTCCCACACGTCCGCATACGTCACCGGCACGGAGACCTTCGATTTCACAAAGCGAATATTGGCGACGAGATCGGATGAGGTCATCTCGCCGCGCAACAGAACCTCGTTGCCGACGATGATCGCGGTGATCGTTCCGGGATATTGCTTGGTGAGCGCGATGCCGCGTTCGATCTGGATCTTGTTGTCGAGACGGTTGGTACCGACCCACACGCCGAGCATCACCTTAAGCCCGGCCTTCTGCGCCAGCTCAGGCACGCGGTCGAGGCCGTTGCCGACCGAATAGGTGCGGATGCAGTTGGTGATCTTGGCGAGCTGCGCCATGTCCTGCGCCATCTGCTCGGGCGGGATGATGAGGCCAAGTTCGAGCGGGTTCTGCGACCCGCGGAACGGCGCGTAGGATACGCATTCGAGCTTGGCGGCCGGATCGATCGGCGCGCGCGCGAGCGTCACGGGCGTGGCCAGCCACCACCACACCGCGGCAATCGCAATCAGGGACAGGGCGAGAAGGGCCAGCGGCGTGCGAAGGGAAATCGGACCGGTCTCCGGGAAAGTCCCGTCGATTAGCCGGTGTTCCGCGCCGTGCCAAGTGTAGGAAAGGCACGGCCCCCGTACTTCTCGCCGCACCCCTTTACCAAAATGGCAGCAAATTTCCCGATTGCTGGACAAAAATGCAAATGTCCGTCATGGGATTCGCACCCGATCGAGGCATGCTTCCGCCGTATTGACCGGGCACGCAGCTTGGTCGCTGTAGCGTCGAATGAGATTGAGGATATCCATGAGCGTTTCTGGGGGTCGTGTTTCCGGCGTATCGCGCAGCAAAGTGCTTCGGATGTTTGCCCTCCCCGCAGTCGCACTTCTGATTGGAATTGGCGCGGCGAACGCTCAAAGCAGCGCCCCTCAGGCAGACCAGTCGCAGAACGCCAAGGCGGCTGCGGACGCGGCGAAAGAAGGCCAGCGCAAGACCGATGAATTCGTCGAAGCCGCCAAGACCATCAACGGGCCGGCCGGCAACCCCGAATGTGTCTGGCTCGGCCGCCGCATCGTCAGTCTGATGTGGCGCGACGATCTGGACACCGCGTTCCGCCATCTCGATCTCTACGACCGTTTCGGCTGCCCCGGCGGGCATGTTCAGGCGACGTTCAGATGCCTTGTGCGATTTGGCGGACAGATCGATCCCAAGGTCGCCGAAACCCTCAATGGCCGGGTCCATGCGTGCTGGATCAACCCCAATGCGCAGCCCCAGGGCGTGACGGTGCCGGTGCTTCCATCCCCTCCGGCGGCACCTGAAAAACCCGAAAAGAAGTAAGTTCGGGGAACGCGATCGGGTCCGAATTTGTTGGCTGGGATGCGCCCTCAAAAGGCCATGCAAGCCTAAGAGGTGTTAGACTGCGCGGCATCGGATTGTACGTTTCAGCCGTAGCAATGAACGAACCTAGGGGACAGGTTCGGAACCCTGCAATATCGCCCCCGTTTGGTCTTTGAGGATGCGCGCCGTAGTCACTGTTCTGTTTGTCGTCACCGCGCTCCATGCTGCACTCTGGGGCGTATTCCGCGACCAGCAGCAGGCACCCGACTTCACTGGCATGCTGCCCAGCGTCTCCTATGCGCCGTTCGAGGGAACCGGGCATCCCGACGTCGATAACATTCCGAATGTCGAGAAAATCCGCGCCGATCTGAAGAAGCTCTCGACGATGACGAAAGCCATTCGTCTGTATTCGTCGACGGGTGGCGTTGAACTGGTTCCGCCGATTGCGGCCGAGTTCGGCCTCAAGGTGATGGTCGGTGCCTGGATCGACAAGAATACCGAACGCAACGAGCGCGAAATCTCGTCCGCCCTCGACCTCGCCAAGCACAACAGCAACGTGATCGGCATCGTCGTCGGCAACGAGACCATCTACCGCGGCGAGCAGAAGGTCGACGACCTCATCGAATTGATTCAAAGCGTCAAGAAACAGACGACCGTCCCCGTCACCACGGGCGAAATCTGGAACATCTGGCGCGACTACCCGCAGCTTGCCTCGTCGGTCGATTTCATCGCCGCGCACGTTCTGCCTTACTGGGAAAATTTCACCGACAAGCAGGCCGTCGATCAGGCGATGTACCTCTATCAGCTGCTGCGGGACGCCTTCCCCGGCAAGCGCGTCGTGATCGCCGAATTCGGCTGGCCGAGCGCCGGCTATAACCTCAAGAACGCCAACCCCGGCCCGTTCGAGCAGGCGTCCGTTTTACGAAACTTCGTGTCGCGCGCCGAAGCTGCGGGAATGGATTATAATATCGTCGAAGCGATCGATCAGCCTTGGAAGTTTTTTGAAGGTGGTGTAGGGCCTTACTGGGGCATTCTTAATGCATCGCGAGAACCGAAATTTGCATGGACCGGCCCGATAGTCGATGCCGATTATTGGAAGATCGCGACGATTGCGGTCCTCATCGGCATCCTGATGTCACTGCCAATTCTTCGTTTGGCGAACGCGACCGTCCTCCAGGCCGGCGTGCTTGCCACTGCGGCCAGCGGCGTCGGCGCGTGGGTCGCCACGGTCTTTGCTTACTGGAATACCCATTATTTCGTGTTCGGTTCGGCTTTCGCGCTGACGCTCGGCCTGATCCTCCTTGTGCCGCTGGTGCTGATAGCGATGGCGCGGATCGAGGAAATCGCCACCATCGCGTTCGGCAAGGGCCCTCGCCGCCTCATTCCGCCCGCCGGCCTGCCCGCGCCTGCGGATGGCGTTTATCCGAAGGTGTCGATCCACGTTCCAGCCTATTTCGAGCCGCCGGAAATGCTCAAGCAAACGCTCGATGCCGTCGCGCGGCTCGACTATCCGAACTTCGAGTGCGTCGTCATCATCAACAACACGCCCGACCCGACATTCTGGCAACCGATTCAGGATCACTGCCGCACGCTCGGCGAGCGATTCATCTTCATCAACGCCGAGAAGGTCGAAGGCTTCAAGGCCGGCGCGCTGAAGATTGCGATGGCGCGAACGGCGGTCGATGCCGAGATCATCGGCATCATCGACGCGGACTATGTCGTCACGCCGAATTGGCTGAAGGACCTCGTGCCAGCTTTCGCCGATCCGCATGTCGGCCTTGTGCAGGCGCCGCAGGATCATCGCGACGGCGATCGCTCGCTGATGCATTACGCGATGAACGGCGAATACGCCGGCTTCTTCGACATCGGCATGGTGCAGCGAAACGAAGCCAACGCCATCATCGTTCACGGCACGATGTGTCTCATTCGCCGCACGGCGATGGATATGGCCGGCGGCTGGGCCGGCGACACGATCTGCGAGGACACCGATCTCGGCCTTGCGATCATCGAGCATGGCTGGACCACGCATTATACGAATGCACGCTACGGTTACGGTCTGCTGCCGGACACTTATGAAGCCTTCAAGAAGCAGCGGCACCGCTGGGCTTACGGCGGATTCCAGATCGTCAAGAAGCACTGGCGACGCTTTCTGCCCGGCGCGAGCCGCCTGTCGCAGGATCAGAAGCGCGAATTTTCTCTCGGCTGGCTGAACTGGCTCGGCGCGGAAAGCCTCGGCGTGATCGTGGCGATTCTAAATCTGATCTGGGTACCTATCGTGTCGTTCGCCGACATCGCGATCCCGGACAAAATCCTGACGCTTCCCATCATCGCATCCTTCATCGTCTCGCTGGTGCATTTCATTTCGATGTACCGCAAGCGCGTCAACGTGAAGCTCGGCCAGATGATCGGCGCGATGTTCACGGCGATGTCGGTGCAGTGGACCGTCTCGCGCGCGGTCGCGAACGGATTGATTACCGATCACCTTCCCTTCGCACGCACGTCGAAAGGCGGCCTGTCGCGCATGTCGGTCGAATTCCAGGCGTTCTGGGAAGCGGTGATCGGCGTGCTGCTGATTATCGGCGCGGTCGTGCTTGTCGTGTTCAATACCAAGGAAGTTCGCGAGATCAATATCTTCGCGGTGGTGCTCGTTCTTGAAAGTCTTCCGTTCCTCTCGGCCGTCGGCATCGCCATTCTGGAGAACTCGCGCATCAACGCGTTCTCATTCTGGAGCCGCTCGAGCGTGCGCGCAGCCGAACTGATCGGTCTGCGCCGCGAGACCCTGCCGGTGCCGGTCTCCGCAAAGCAACCCGCCGAAGTCCTGCACGACGCCAGCGCGTCGCGTCCCGCAGAATAGTCCACCGCCGATAATCACGCGAAGAAAAGGCCGCGCTCAGGATGTGCGCGGCCTTCTCCAGTTCGGTAGCTGATGAGCGCCCCGCGTTTTACATCTTGGCGCCGCGTTCCTTGAAGAATTTCTCCGCTCCCGGCTGCCAGGGGATCGGCGAGTTTGCCTTGATCTGGTTTTCGACGGAGAAGCTCGCAGCGTCCTTATGCACGGCGACCAGATCGTCCTTCTTGTCCACGATCAGCTTGACGATGTTGTAGGCGTCCTGATCCGACATCTTGTCGTTGGTGACGAGAATGTTCCACACCGCCGACACCTGATTGTCCTTGTCCTGGCCCGGATAGGTGCCGGCCTTGATGACGGCGGTCGAATAGAGATTGTTGTATTTGGCGTTCATCGCCGCGACGAGATCCGAATGATCGATCATCTTGATCTTCACGCCGGGCGTCGCGGCAAGGTCGGTCACGCCCGCCGTCGGTAAACCGCCGACCCAGAAAAACGCATCGATCTTGCGATCCTTCAAAGCGTTGACCGACTCCGCAACCGAAAGGCGCTCGCGCTTCATGTCCTTGTCCTTGTCGAGACCTGCGGCCTCGATGACGCGGAACGCCATCACTTCGGTGGCGCTACCCGGCGCTCCGGTCGACACGCGGCGGCCTTTCAGGTCGGCCATCTTCTCGACGCCGGTGCCTTCCATGCTGACGACGTGCATGATGTTCGGATAGAGCACCATCAAGGTCTTCAACGGAACCTGATTGCCCTTGAACTTGTCTTCGCCCTTCAGAGCGTCGATGGCGGCGTCGGCCATCGAGAAGCCGACTTCACTCTGGCCTGAACCGATCAGCTTGAGATTGTCGACGGAGCCGCCAGTCACCTGCGCGGTCGCCTGCATATTCGGCATGTTCTTCGACAGCACGTTGGCGATGGCGCCGCCGAGCGGATAATAGACGCCGCCGGTACCGCCGGTTCCGATCGCGATCGTGCGCTGCTGCGCGTGCACGATTCCGGTTGCCAATACAGCCGCCACGCACGCGACGGCAATTTTCAGTTTCATCATCGTCCCTCTCCCGTTTCGCTTTTCTTGTTCGCGCAAACTCTAACTCGACGCCGCAGCAGCCGGCGCACGGCTGCGCCATTGCCACAACAGCAGCACCGCACCGAGCGCAAGACCGAACGGCGCCGGATGCGGAATGTCCAATCCGGTGACGCGTTCCGTCATCGCCTCCAGAAGACTCGGGAACACTAGCAACAATCCGGTGAGCAGAAACAGTCCGCGCTCGACCGGCGTGGTGCGGCGAAGTGCCCAGTTCTGCGCGGCGACCGAAAGTGCTCCGAGGCCCGCGCCTGTGATCGCGACGATCCAGACGACGTCGGCAATCGAGCCGCCCTTCGGCATTTTCAGCAGCAGTCCGATACCGAGCGGATCGCAGACGAACACGAACGGCACGAGGAACGCGGGCAATGTGTATTTCCACGCCTGCATCGTCGTCTTGTAGGGATCGCCGCCGGTGATCGCAGCGGCGGCGAATGGCGACAGCGCGGTCGGCGGCGAGACTTCCGACAATACCGCATAATAGAAAATGAACATGTGCGCGGCGTAATCGGGCACACCGAGCTTGATGAGCGCGGGTGCAGCGATCACCGCGCAGATGATGTAGGACGCCGTCACCGGCACTGCGAGGCCGATGATCCACACCACCAGCGACGTATAGATTGCAGTCATCAGAAGACTGCCGCCTGCGAAGTCGATCACGATCGACGAGAACTTCAATCCCAGTCCTGTGAGCGTGACGACACCGACAATGATGCCGGCGGCAGCGCAGGTCGTCGCCGCACTCAGCACGCCGACCGAACCGTCGGCCATTGCAGCGGTGAGTTTCTTCGTCGATGGAATCGCGCGCTGGCCCGCCTGCGACAGACCGACCAGCGACAGCACGCCGATCAGGCACAGGATCAGAACCGGGAAATAAGTCTCGAACCACTCAGCCGGTTTGGACGTGCCGATGCCCGGCAGCAGGCACAGCGCCCCGAATCCGATCCCGATCAGGAGCAGCCCCATCAGCAGTTTGCGCGGACCCAATGTGGTGTCGGGCGCGAGCGCGCTCATGCCGAATGCGAGAATGGTGGAATAGAATACAGCCAGCATCGGCGAATAGCCGATCACCATGAACACAATGACAGCCACCAGCGAGACGAAATGGAAGCCGTATTTCCTGGTCATGCCCCAGATCGTCATCTCCTGCTTGAACGCGACTTCCCGCGCGCCGAAACGCAGCGCATCGAGTTCGACCATGAACAGCAGCGAGAGGTAATAGAGGCAGGTCGGGATGGTCGCCATCCAGATGACTTCGAGATAACTGATTTTCAGAAATTCGGCGATCAGGAACGCGGCAGCGCCGAGTACCGGCGGCGAGATGATTGCGCCCAATCCGCCCGCAGCCAGCAATCCGCCGGCAGCGTTACGCTCGAAGCCCGCCTTCTTGAGCATTGGCCACGCGACCGTGCCGATCATGACTGTCGTTGCGACACCCGATCCCGACGGCCCGCCGAGCAGAAACGACGACGCGACAACGGCACGGCCCGCGCTCGATGGTTTGCCGCCCATCACGGCAAGGGAAAAGTCGATGAAGAACTTTCCCGCGCCGGAGTGCTGAAGCACAGCGCCGTAGATCGTGAACATGATGATGAGCGTTGCCGACACATCGACCGCAACGCCGAAAATGCCTTCGAGCGTGATGAACAGATGTCCGACAAGCCGCGCCACATCGAAGCCGCGATGCGTCCAGGGCGGCGGCAGATACGGGCCGAAATAGGCGTAGAGCAGAAACAGGATCGCGACGATCGGCATGATCGGGCCGGTGGTGCGGCGCGCGGCCTCCAGCACAAGCACGATGAAAATGCCGCCGAGGATCACATCCAGACGATCGGGAACCGTTGCGCGGTCGAGAAAATTATCGCCGCCCGCAAGCGCATAGACGATGATGGCGATGCCTGCGAGCGCGGGCACCACATCGAACCATTGAATGCGATTTCTGAAACGTCCGGCGAGCGGAAACAGAAGAAAGCTCAGCAGCAGCACGAACGCGACATGGATGTAACGCAGCTGCTGGGTCGGCACGATGTCGTAGGCCGCATAGAGATGAAACAGCGTCATCACCACGGCGATGCCGGTGACGATGGTGGCGGTCAGGCCCGTGAGCCTGTTGCCGGCGCCCTCTTCCTGCTGGACGTATTCCTCGGCCTTCGCCAGCGCCTCGGCGGAGACCGCCGAGTCTGCGTTCAAATCGTTCGCCATTATCTCCCCCGGCGCGGGCGATCAGCCTCGCGCGCTTATCGTTGTCTCCAGCCGGATTTTTCCGGTCCGTCGGTCGCGAAAGTTTACACAACTCCGCCGCGTCTGCGAGAGTTTAACTGCAAACACGCACGAGGGAAATTTTTACGACAGCTTGGACTAAAGTCGCGATTTGCGGCGCAACACGATGCCTGCGATTTTCAGCCGGCCTTGCATGGATATGCCGCCGCAAGGGCATCGGTCGCCGATTTCGCTGCCGACGAATTGAGCAGCTTCGGATTCGATTTCAGATAATTGCAAACGGTCGTGCGAATCTGCTGCCAGTCGGCGGTGTCCTTGATGCAGAAGGTGCGCATCTCCTTGAGAATGCCCTTCGTCAATTCCGCAGGTACCGGCGTCGTGGCCATCGAATATTGCAGGCTCTTCGCGATAAGCGCCTGCTTGTCGTGGGTGGATGTGTCCACGACACCTGCGATGAAGAAGTCGATCGAGGTTTTGTCCGCCGCCTCGCATTCCTTCAGCGCGCGGTTGCCGTCGACGAACTGGGCGGCGCACGGCGTCACCCACGCAATCAATAATATCGGGAGCAAAATTCTCAAATTCAGGCTCCTGAAACCAACGACCGCAGCCGCTTGCGATATACATCGCAGCGCGCGGCGGCTAAACTGAGCTCATATCATTTGACTCGATTGCATGCGAGAGGATCGCGCGAAATGAACTCTTCGTTGCCGCTGCATCCGACGCGTATTTCGCTTTGACCGGCAAACCAGCATGAAGTTCGCCTGCCTGCCTATCGTTGTATCGCTTTTGTATTCGACGATGGCCAGCGCCGAGACATGCCGTTTTATCGACAAGCGGCACGAGCGCGAGGCGTGCTATGCGCAGCAGGATGAAGAGCGCGCGGCAAAAGCAAAGACCGCTGAAGCTGCCAAGAAAGCCGCGATCGCATCCCCGCCCATGACAGAAGACGACAGAGCGATGTTCAGGACGCTTCACAGCATCTGCCGGGGATGTTGACCTGTCGTGAGGCCCCGACATATGGATGTCACACGAATCGCGCCTGACGTTACGATCGGCTGTCGTGCAAAGGGAATGATGTGAGCAGTATCGCGGATGAGTCCGCTTCGCCCGAATCCGAACATCGGTTCTATGTGGGCCTCACGGCAAGCTGCGTCGCCAATTGCTTGCAGACGGCGAATTTTCTGTCCGACCGGCTGCTGCGGAAATCGCATTTCAAATCGAAAAACATCGACGAGCTTTACCGTCATTCGATGGACAGCGCCTTCGCCGCGACCGAGGCCTTCCTCGTCACAGGCGCGCCGCATGCGTCCGCTTACTATCCGCGCGACTTCGCCTGGTTCTATCCCGACGTGCTCGATCCGGATACGATCATCGATGCCGAGGATGCCGCGCGGCGAATTCATCTTCTGGACAAGAGCGTGCGGCTGATGCTGGGCGCGGTCCGCGCCAACACGATCACGACGACGCTCATTCCTCTCGGACGCGGCCATCATATCGGAGCCAATTATTTTGCGCTTCCCTCCGACACGCTTCTCGGAATTCTCGCAGGCCTCGAACAACTCCTGACAGCAGATCAAAGACCGTCTCTGTTCAGGGACATGACAAGGGCCGCGCAGATCGGAACCCGATTGCTCGAGGACTATCGAGGCGATCTGAGACAATCGGTGCACGATCTGGCGAAAAGTCTCGAACCTTACGAACGCGACGGCACGCAATCGCTCTTGTGCGACATCCGCGCGCCGCGTTCGGCGGCGACCGACACCCGCGCTGAACGCCTGCGTTTCGTGACCAACTCAAGCGTCTGCGCGACATTCCAGCGTGCCATCGCGCTGGGTGTGATCGCGCAGAACGAGATCGAGGCCGTCCTCGGCCGCACGCTTTCGCAATATAAGACCGAGCTTCTGCAACTGTTCGGCCGGGACGGTTACATTACGCACAGCCTCGACTGTCCGTCTCACGCCCCGGCTTCTTCGATCGCGCTGGATTTCGTCAATGTGCTGCGCGGCTTCTGGGATTTGAAAAACGAGAACGAGCGCGCGCTGTTCGCCGCGACCGCAGATTTTGTCCTGAACGAACCGCGCTTTCGTATTCCGAACACGTCGCACTTTCTGGTCTCGGTGGACAATCCGCTGAAAAAGATGATTCACCGGATCGCGACCCCGTCCTATCAGGGCCGCTCGTCGTGGCCGACCTTCAATGTCGAATTCGCGGATCGCATGCTCGACTATGACGAAGCCGGCGGGATCGAAACATATCGCAGCCATGCGCAGGACATTCTGCGGCACATTCGTCACGCGACCGAAACGCATGGCGGCTATCAGGAGCTTCTGTCGGAAGACGGACTCCAGTACCGGACATGGGCCTATCGCAGCGCCGTCGCCCATTCGTGGTTTCCGCGCTTTCTCAGCGTCTGGAAGCGTGCCTTCGGCAGCCCGCTCATTCGCTTCGCATGGCCGAACAAAAAGGCCATCGACAAGGCCGTGAAATAGCAGGGTGACACACCCATATTCCGTGATGCTAAGATCGCGATTCGATGCCCCTTGAACGGGGTATGAAACGCAACGGCAGGCACGGAGTTTTATCTATGACGGGCGATTTCACCGCTTCGACGCGGACCTGGAGAACGCCTGCCATTGCAACCCTTTCCTCAGCCGTCGCTCTCCTCGCGCTAACCACCGCCGCCGTCTCCAAGCCGACCCGTCCGCCGCCGACCGTCGAAGCCGCAGCCCAGCGCGACGCCGGGCCGCCGATCATAGCGATTGTCTCGATCAAGTCGCAGAAGGTGACGTTCTACGATTCCGAAGGCTGGATTCTGCGCGCGCCGGTCTCCACCGGCACCACGGGCCGCGAAACGCCCGCCGGTGTGTTTGCCGTGATCGAGAAGGACAAGGATCACCACTCCACGCTCTATGACGACGCATGGATGCCGAACATGCAGCGCATCACATGGAACGGCATCGCGCTGCATGGCGGCCCGTTGCCGGGATATGCAGCCTCGCACGGCTGCGTGCGCATGCCGTATGGATTTGCGGAAAAGCTGTTCGATAAAACGTCCATCGGCCTGCGCGTCATCATCTCGCCGAACGACGCCGAGCCGGTCGAGATTTCCCATCCCGCGCTGCTGAAGCCGAATCCGGAGGCGATCGACGCCGCACCGGCGAAAGCGCAAACGCTCGCGCGCGAAGCAACCGAGGCATCTGCGCTTGCCGACGAAACCAGAAAAGCCGCAGCAAAGGCGCCGCGCGAGATTGCCGCGCTGAACGCCGCGCTCAAAAAACTCGAAACCTCGAAAGTGCGCGCCGACGCCGAACTTGCTGCCGCCGACAAGATGATTGCTGACGCCAAGACAGACGACGCGAAAACACGCGCCGAAGATTTCAAGCAGAAGGCCACGACCAAAGCGGCCGATGCCACAACCCAGCTCGACGCCGGCAAGGCCGACATCGCGCCGAAGCTGGAGGCTGCGAACGCCACGAAAGACGCAGCCAAGGCCGCCGCGAAGAAGAAAGTCGATACGGCGAAAGCAGCCGCCGATGCCAAGCTCGCGCTCGAACCTGTGTCGGTCTATATCAGCCGCGCCACTCAAAAGATTTACGTCCGCCGCAATACGCGAAAACCCGCGCCCGACGGCGGCGGCGACGTGTTCGACACCACCATCGAAGCGCCGATTGCGATCCGCGATCCGGGCCGCAAAATCGGCACGCATGTCTTCACGGCGATGGCGCGCAACAGCGACGGCCTGCGCTGGAGCGTGGTGAGCATCGATGGTGGCGACGACGCGAAGGATGCGCTGGATCGCATCACGATTCCTCAGGACATTTTGGATCGCATCGGCCCGACGGCATTGCCGCGCTCCTCGATCGTGATTTCCGACGAGCCGCTGAGCAAGGAAACAAACTACCGCACCGAATTTGTCGCCGTGCTGAGCAACCAGCCACAGGGCGGCTTCATCACGCGCAAGCCGACGCCGCCGGTCGATCCCCTGCTCGCGGGCAACAACGATTTCTTCGGATTCGGATGGGGCATTCAGCGCAATCCCGAACCGCCGCCTCCGCCGGGATATTATCGGCAGCGCGGCGGACGGTTTTACTGACAAGATTCGCCGCGCGTCACGGCCTCGTGACTCAAGCGTGAAAGCTCGCGCACGCGTTGCGTGATAGATTTCGGCGCCATGAAAGCGCCCCTTCTTCTGCTCATGCTGATTCTCGTCGCGATGATCTACGGCAAGGCGCACACCATCGACCGCTCGGTGCAGCCGTATACATCGATGAATGTCGGTGATTTAAGCTATCGCCCTGCGGATAAAAAGTAGCCGCAACATTTCACCCGCGCGACGGGTTTCGCTTTTTCCATATCGGCAGGCCGGCGATCACTTTGGTCGCTGCGACCAAAACCAGCGCGCAAAGCGCCGCTTTCGATACCGTCTCCATCGTTCCTTCGATCAGCACGGCATGCGCCACGACGCCGATAACGATCACAACGGCCAGCGCCATGTGAGCGATGCTCCACGTTCGCGGCCGCAACCCAAGCCGGCGGCGGAACAACGCCAGCAGCGCGACGGCGAAAATCGCCCACATCGCGATGACGCCAAACGGCGAAAATGGCGTCGGCGATGCAAAGGTCAGCGCATCGATCATGTCCGGCGGACTCGTGATCCATAGCCCCGCGACGTGAACGATCACCGCGACAACCAGCGCGCCGCCGATCCAGCGATGGATGCGCCGCCCGCGCAACGCCGCCAGTCCCGGCAAATATCCGGCGATCAGCAGCGGCTGAATGAGGACGAGACACAGCGCGACGATGCCCGCGAATCCCGCCGCGATGTAAACCGGCCCGCGCCATTCGATCTGTGGACTCATCGCCGCCAAAGCAATCGGCACGCAGATCGCAGCCGCAAGCGCGGCCCAAATGAGGGTCGCCCTAGCTCCTCTCATCGCATCGGTCCTGTTTGAATCAGGCGGGCTGAAGCACGAAATGCGCTTCGAGGCTGGTGTCCTTCACGCTCGACATCACCGGACGCAGAAAGACGGTTTTAAACTCGCCGCTGTCATAGGCGAGATGGCCGTGCGGCTGGCCGAAGATCGGAATGATCTGCGGCATCTCAAGACGGAATTTGCCGTCCTTGTCGGTGAGCGTTGCGCCGTGACTTTGCGGCTCGCTCTCCTGGCCTTCGGGTGTGTGCGCCCAGATCTGGATGCGTTGTCCCGCGAGCGGCGCGCCGTCGCCCGCGCGGCGCACGGTGCCCGACATCCAGAAGCCGCCCTTGCCGATCTTATCGACGATGGCGGCGCCTTTCAGATAATTATTGGCTCCGCCCGGCATCGACGGCGTCGGCGCGAGACCTTCCGCACGCGCAGGCAACAGAAGACCCGAAGCGCCGGCTGCGAACATCGAGCCACCGGCGGCCAGAATTTTGCGGCGATTAAACAGGACGGTCATGGCATCCTCCGTGGCGGCGATGCGAATAGGAAGTGAGAGAATACAACAACAAGCGTCAACGGCCCAGATCAGAAAAGCGCGGCAGATCGCACTAGCGGCGATGTGAAGAGCCGTCTTAAGGGCCGTCATTTTTAGACATGCCTTAAGATTTATTTGCCACTTTCGTCCAGCGAAAGGCTGCGGCTATGGATGACTCGGTTCAAGTTCGCTGCGTGCGGTGCAAGTCAAACTTCCGAGACAAGGCCCGGCGCTTGCAGGACGGTTATTCGCGCCAGTGTCCCAGCTGCGAAAGCGTGATTTTCTTCAACGAAGATTCGCCCGACAAAAACATCAAGCAAGCTCTTTTGCAGGCAAAGCAATTGCGGAAACAACTTCGCGAAAATGCCGGCGCCTTGCGCGGCGGAGCGAAGCCGTTCGCGTTCAAGCGGTCTGATTGATAACAGAACCGATTAGTCATCAGCGACCTTGTTCCACTCTCCTTTACTATCTTTCATGTCTCGATGCCGCTTGTCTGTGTCGACGTTCCAACACCAGCGCGTGTCGCCATACGAATTGAATGTACACAGCTCTTTTTTGACAATGTAGCCGTTTACGTCCTCACGCTTGAGGAGCACCGCGTCGTTACCATCTAACTTGAAGTAAACGCCTGTGTTGCAAAGTTTCAGCTCAGGTTGGCAATTCCGAACGGTTCGTGCTTTTCCGCCATTTTGCTGGGCAGATAAATCAACAGCGCCCGATACAAGCCTCTTCCACTTTTCCTCCGGCGAAAGTGATGCAGACGTATTCTGGCTTGTTACGTCTCGCCCGAGTTGAAGCGGTTCGCCTGGTTTAGTTTGCGATGGTGCCGCAGAGGGAGAAGAAGTCGCCGCCGCCAACTGGTCAGGCTTACCAAGCATTGACGTACCCATTGATTGCAAATCTTGGGGAGTTAGCCAAACCATTTCGCTTGGTGGTGTCACAACCATCCGACCGATAATCGCGGCTGGTACTCCCAGTTCTTTTGCAACTCGCGCCATTGCAACGGTGCCATCACCGGCCTCTTCGCCGCCACTAGTCGATGCACCGTGCACACCGATCTGCGCCGTGTAATTTGCGAATTTGGTGGCACCAGCGGCAAAAACTAAAAAACAAGCCGAGGCGCAGGTAGCGTCTTTCCCAACGTTCGTTGAGATTTTGCCAAAACGGACAGTATCGGCGAGCTTGACACCTTCCACTAAATTACCGCCGATAGAGTTCAGCCGAATATTTGCGACAAATTTACCGGCATCGTTTGCGGATTTGACTGCTGCCTTAAAAAGGTCGGCGTCGCCAACGTTGATCTCGCCCGATAAAGTTATGAGAGATCGGCCGTCTTTCCCCGCGATAGTTTTGATCTCGGCAGCCAAGCACGATCCGGACGCTGCGACGACAATCGCCGAAATCAGAAAAATACGCATGGGAGCCTCCCCAGACCCGGTTAACATCCAAGCGCAACCTATGAGGGAGAGCAAGCGCGTATGCTGGCAATTGCTGCGAGCGAGTCAGCCGCGTTTTCAATTGCAAATGGTGAGCGCGGAGGGACTCGAACCCTCGACCCCATGATTAAAAGTCGTTTTGGAACCTAACACTCGCAAACGCGAGCTAACACTCAACCTATTGAGACTCTTTTCATATTAGGAGCGAGCTTCTACGTTGGGAACGATGTTGAACGCTTCCAAACACAGCGTTTTGCTACCCCCATCGTTACCCCGGAGGTCACATTGCCCTCGCGCCTAACGGACAAATCAATTGAGCTGGCGAAGCCGCACGCAGTACGACGTGAAATCGCTGATGCCGCACAATCCGGTCTCTATCTTATCGTTCAGCCTAGCGGCAGCAAAAGCTTCGCTGTCCGCTTCCGACTCCGCCAAGGCGCGAAGGTCGTGTCAAAAAAATTCACGCTTGGGCCAGCTCTGTCTAAGTCAGAAATCGATCGCCTTAAGGCATCCGGTCTTGGGACAGACAGACTCGGAGTTGCAGCAATCGGCTGTCCGATGACGGTTCACCGCGCGCGCGAACTGGCCACAGACGTCTTAAATATTGCGAAGTCCGGGCGCGACCCTGGCAGCGCCCTCTCCTCAAATCAAACCAATGGTCTCACCTTCGAAGACGCACTCGAGATGTTCGTTTCGCAGTATGCAAAAACATTTTTAAAATCTGCCAACGAGGTTGAACGTACACTCAAGCGCACCGCGGGAATTGAATGGGCAGGACGGAGTATTCGCGAAATAACGAAGGCTGACGTACTAACTCTCGTTCGAGCCATTTCTATCGGCCGTCCGATTATGGCGAATCGAACGCTCGCTGTTGTGCGAAAAATGTTCAATTGGCTCGTCGAACAAGACGAACTTGCAACCTCCCCATGCCTCGGGATCAAGCCGCCGGGAAAAGAAAATCCAAGAGAGCGCGTCCTCTCCGATCGGGAGGTTCGAGTCCTTCGGCAACGTGCCGCAATAGACGCTTATCCTTTTTCCGTTTTTTTCGAGATACTGCTGCTAACAGGTCAGCGGCGAAATGAAGTCGCTCGAATGGAGTGGCGTGAATTGGACCTTGAGGCTGCGCTTTGGACCATTCCGGCCGCACGCTCAAAAAACAAACGAACAAACATCGTTCCGTTGTCGCCACAAGCGTTGGCGGTTTTGAAGTCGGTTCCAAGGAACGGACAATACGTTTTCACTGAAACGGGATACTCGCCAATTTCCGGCTTTTCGCGCTTCAAGATGCGTCTTGATGCGTCCGCTCATCTCAACGAGGACTGGGTGTTCCACGACCTTAGGCGAACCGTCGCAACCGGTATGGCGCGCCTTGGCGTGCCTTTGCCGGTCGTTGAGAAGGTATTGAACCACGTATCTGGTTCATTTGCGGGTATTGTTTCGGTTTACCAGCGTCACCATTTCCTTCCTGAGAAACGCCTTGCGCTCATCCAGTGGGCGGACTTTCTCGACACCCTTTCCTCCGAAACTGAAATTATAAAAATTGCGAGCTAAAAAATGGAACGCATACGAAATTCTCACAATGTGAGTTATCTCGGTGTAATTGCGACTGAGCATCGTCACGTTCTTGAAGACCCCGTAACGCGTGACCTCTTTATTCGGGCTGTTAACGAACTCGAGGTTGAACCCCTCAAGCGCGAAAAAAAGCCGAAAAAGACCGTGCGGGAGAGCTTGGCTGCTGACAATCATCGGAAAGCTTTGTCCCAGGGATTTAAGGAGACCGGACGTCACAAGGGGCGAAGCTGGATCGAAGCAACCGAGCAAACTGCCGCGCAGTTCAAAAAATCACCCGAGGCCCTTGAGAAAGGGATCGCTCGCTCACGGAAGAAAAAGAAGGACAAATGAACTCGAATTTGTCCCTGCAATGCTCTTTCCGTATCTGATCTATCTATCTCTCGTTTCAACGAGAGGTACTTCGAATGAACAAATCGCCTGATGGTTTCTTACGAGCGGCAGACGTGCGCGCACGGTACGGCGGCGTTTCCGACATGTGGATTTGGCGTCGGATAAATGCCTCAGAAAGCAATTTTCCGAAGCCTACCTACTTCGGTCGCAACCGATTCTGGAAACTGAGCGAACTTGAGGATTGGGAACGCCGCTGCGCGTTTCCCTCCACTTCGGCCTCCTAAGCAACTCAAAACCAATGGGTCGGCTCGCGCGGTCTTGCGCATCGATCTCGCGCGAGTTCGCACATGACATCAAAGCTAAAGTTCTTCGTTCTGGAAAACGAAATTCCAAGTGAAGCGATGGCTTCATTTCCTGACAACGTGATGATTTGGCGCTTAGGGGTAGTCAACTTCTTTGCCGAACATTCAGCAGTAATAAGAGTTGCCTGGTTGCTCGAGGGCCTAATGTTTCGTGCAGGTTACTCTTGGGTGACGGATCCCACACTTGCAGAATATATGGGCGTTGGGACAGAAGCGATTCAGAAAGCACTCAAGAAACTATCTGATGGTGGAGCGATCATTCGCGTCCACGTCCAGCGCAAAGGGCGTACGCTGCGCTACATCTTTCCTTCAAGAAATATTGCCGCCCATGCACCCGCAACCGTAATGGGGCCTGGTACCCGCGACGACGGCGGGGCGACCCTACGCACGCGTCGCAGGAAACTACCCCGTGATCGAAGCGAAAAGAACACCGCGTCGATGACGGGGCATTATGCAAACTACGATAAGGGGCCGTCCACGACGGCCCCCTGTTATGCAGATCAAATGCAGGACGAAAATTCGGATACGTATGTTCCTGACTTCATGAGAGATGATTGGCCGTTCTGATTGATCGCGCTGTCGCGCTCAAACTACTCAACAGCGATGATTACCGTGTCAGGCACAAACGCGGCTCAAAATAAAAAAATCATCACGACCCGGTGATATTTAGTCACGACGTTAGGCCGCGTTAGTCCAATAAAATAAGGGCTTTCTTGAATTATTAGATTCGCGGGGTTACTTCTCGGGTAACAAACACATCGGTTGCCGACAACATATCGGATGGAAATGGCGCTCTTTCAGGATGCATGTGAGGCACATAAAGGTGCGAAAGCAATCGATCGCCGAACGCGCGCTTGGCGCGGCGTTCGGGTCCTATCGAACTTGTTGGTTGAAGCAGCGGGAAGTCAGGCAACACCTGTTGAAATCGCTAAAATCGAAAGAGCTGCCGAGTTACTGACTATCGCACGGACAGCTCGAGAGCGCGCTCTAGCGGGCATAGATGCTGACCTGCACGCCATCGCAAGACTTGAGAACACGGCTCAACGTGCACTCCAGTCTCTTGCAACCAACAAAGACGATGCATCGATCAGCCTTCGGGATCGCATTCAATCAATCTCAAAGAATCGGCAGCCGCGACAGCAGGCACCGTTTGGAGAACTCCAAACAAACGCGGACAACGGTGACGGGGCCGCAACGCCTGCTGTTCCGAATGCCGATGAGTGCTCTTGATGAAGCCGCTAATTTCACTTCGAAAAGCCATGGAATTGGACGGCCTCCTGGGGCGAGCCGTTCGCGGCAACTCTTGGGCAGCCTGGCGCGTCGTTATGCTCGCTGCGATGGGAGAAGAACTTTCCAGGGGTGAACTGGCGCTGTTCACGCGCCTTACGGGCCGCCCAAAAAGCCCAACCCGCCCCGTGCAAGAGATGGCAGCCATCGTTGGGCGGCGCGGGGGTAAGACGCGAGCTCTAAGTACAATTGCCGTCTACATCGCTGCCCTATGCGATCACAGTCCGGTCTTGGCGTATGGAGAGAGAGGGTTGGTCCTGCTGATTGCACCCAATCAGAAGCAGAGTCGGGTAGCGCTCGATTATTGTGCCGGGATCATCGAGCAAAGTGTTGAGTTGAAACCGTGTGTCGTTAAGCGCACTACAGACAGCATTTCGCTTTCAAACGGAATTGATATTGAGGTAAGGGCCGCAAACTTCCGCCAGTTGCGCAGTGTGACGTGCGTTGCAGTGTTGGCGGATGAGACAGCCTTCTTCAACGACGACGGTAGCGGAAGCGCAAATCCAGATACTGAAATACTCAACGCCGTCCGCCCAAGTTTGGCAACGACTAAAGGCCCTCTCCTAATTGCGAGTTCGCCATACCGTAAATCAGGCGTTCTTTGGGATATTTACCGAAGCAACTTCGGCGCTAACAGCGACCCATCGTTACTTGTATTGAAAGGAAGTTCACGAGACTTCAATCCGTCACTTGATCAAAAAGTAATTGATCGAGCGATGGCAAGTGATCCGGCACGCGCGAGAGCCGAATGGCTCGGGGAGTTTCGCGACGACATTGAGAGCTACATTCTTCGTGAAGTTGTTGAAGCGTGTGTTGACACCGGAGTAAGAGAGCGAGTCCCTTCGTCCAAATTCGACTATTTTGCATTCACCGATCCCGCCGGAGGGTCAGGTCAAGATGCAATGACCCTCGCGATTGCACATCACGAAAACGAAATGGCTGTGATTGATGCGGTCCGCGAAATCAGACCTCCATTCAGTCCAACAGCTGCGATTGCAGAGTTCTGCGATCTGCTGCGCCGGTACAAAATTAGGGATTTATATACTTGAGTCCCTTACTTGCGACGGATCGGCGTGGCCTTTGATTCCACTTGGATTTGGCCGTTCCGCTCAATGGACGTAGTCCGCACGGTATCCGTGCCTTTGTGGCCAACCATAAAGCGCACTTTGTTGATCTCGTCGAAATAGCCGCCGAAGCACTCGTTGACTGCTGCCAGAAATGACACGTCCTCTAGCCGGTGCGGCTCTGGATTGGGATTGTTTCTGACACTCGGTATCGTTCTCGGAAACATGTAGATGCATGGTGGCGTCAGTTTGTATTGACCCACAGTGGTTAGGCGCTGCCCCGGCAACCGCGCCAGCTTAGGGCAAGGTCGCGCGGGCGTGCCGCACAACCAGTCCCAGACAATCAGGCCGTCAACTTGAGCGTCCTTGTCGATCATCTGCACGCCTAACCGCGTGTGAATCCCTGACCATGCATTTAACCGTGGATCGGAACTTTCACTGATGCACACACTCCAGATGATAAATTCTTGAGCGTGAGGCGGTCGCTCAAAAATGATCGTGTTGTTTCCGTCCATGCAGCCTTTCAGTTCGATAACTGCGATGCGACCGTTCGCCATCACGACGGAATAGTCATGGCGGTTCTTGCTGCCAGCCGATTCAAATTCCTTGATGTAGCCAGCGTCTTGCATGTGGTACAAAACGCGATTGACGAAATCGCGCTTATCGAACATCGACGCTGAATATTGGCCGCGAATACGTTGGATCGCTCCAGCCAACAGACCGCTGTTATAAAATTCTTCTTCAGTGAGACCGTGAGTTCCGAGCGTGTGTGCCTGCGTTTTCAGAACTTCCGCAAACTCATCAATTTGCTCTTTTAGAGCGGGGCGTCTTTCGCACGGTATTGACGGCGGTTTTGGTGGCGGCAGTTTTGCCATGACTATCCATCAAGATCGGTTCAAGCAGGTGCTCTGCAAGATACCGCACAACTGGAACGACGAGGCCGTCCCCGATCAGATGGTATGCCTCGTTGTAACTTTTCGGCAATTTGTATTCTTCGGGAAGCCCCATAAGTCGAGCCGCTTCCCTGCTTGACAACAGACGCGACCGCACGGAATCGCCCTTGATAACGACAATGGATTGGCGGCTTGAGCCGCCGGATGATGTGCGAAGGCATCCCGCTATATCGTCGAAACGAATTTCAGCGCGCTGCACCTTTTCATCATCGTCGTCTAGCCGCGTGCGCTTATAGACCGCGCCCACGAGAAGCTGACCGGACTTTTTCGCAGCGGTGACTTTGTCAAAGTTTACGTCGCTCATCATGTTTATGAGCTTCGCTGTTTCGGCCGCCGTGTGCCATGAAACGCTTTGCGGGTTTTCTTCAATCAAATCGACAAAGCGGCTATTACGGCGCGGCGGTGCTGGCATCTTCCACCAGACCCATTGCGCCTTCGATTTATCTTTCAATCGCAGATGTGCGACTTGAAGCGCCTTCGGATGCCAAAGGAGCGATGCGTCAACGCCTTGCAAATTCGCGGGAATAGAAACGCCTTCCGCTATTGCGATGATGAACAACCTTGGGCGCGACTGCGGCACAAAATCCGCTGCATCAATTACCACTGCACCAAAGCGATAACCTTCCGCCGAGAGAGCATCAGCAATCGCTGTGAAGTCTTTACCGCCATGCGACGTGAGAGTGCCGCACACGTTCTCCAAAACGATAGCACGCGGCCCACGGCCCTCTGCTTTCAGCTTTTTCATCAACTGCCAGAAAGGCCAGAACGTGCCTGATCGTTCGCCGCGAAGCCCTGCGCCCATGCCAGCAAGCGACAAATCCTGACAAGGAAATGACGCCCAGACCAGATCGGCGTGGCCCGGCAGTTCGCCTATCGTGACCTTCGATACGTCTTTGGTGACGAGTCCTTTCTCGCCCCAATTATCCTTGTACGCCGCCGCCTTTTTGAAATCGAAATCGTTTGCAAACAGGCAGCGCCAGCGCGCACCGAGTCCAGCACGGGCCATCCCGCCGCCCGCGAAAAATTCGTAAAACGAAAAATCGGTTGTCAGTTCTGCTTTCGGGCGCGGCGCTTTGTTGCCCGGACGGAAGGCGAGAACAATATCAGCGATTATGTCGAGCGGCTTTAGAGCGTCGCTCATGCCGTCAGTTCCTTGTAGGTAATGCGCGGCCCAAATGCGGCCGTCACAAGACTCGCAAGACGTTCCAGAGTGTGCCGCTTCACATCGCCATCATTCAAGCGAAACGTGAACTCGTTAACGTATCGAGCCAGATGTTTTTCGCTGGCATGGTGATATGTGCCGTGAAGGCCGCGCTTCAAGACTGCCCAAACGCTTTCAATGCCGTTCGTGGTAACACCGTCGCGGACGTACTCGCCTGCGCTATGGATGATGCGCTCATGCGTGTAGTGAGAGCCGCCTAGACCAAGATAACCGCCGTGCTCGTCAGTGTGCAGCGTCGAGCCACCTTCGATGTGCTCGTGAACGACCGCATGCAGGCTTTTCGAGTCAGTACCCTTGACCGGCTTTGCCTTGGTGCGCCCACCACGTTCGCGCATACCCACAACTGGAATCTTTCCGACAGCGCCGCGCCCGCCGCGTAGCTTCTTTCCAGAGTGCTTGTTCTTTTCCTTGCCGCCAATGTAGGTCTCGTCGATTTCCACAATGCCGCTCAGAACGGTAAGGTCGTTGCCGCAAGCCTCGCGGATGCGATGCAGGACAAACCAAGCTGACTTTTGGGTGATGCCGATCTCCTTGCCGAGTTGAAGGCTGGAGACGCCCTTGCGTGCAGTCATAAGCAGGTACATCGCATACAGCCACTTATGCAGCGGGATATGCGACCGCTCAAAAATCGTTCCGGTGCGGACGGTAAAATCGGCCTTACAGGCGTTGCAGCGATAGAAACCGTTCTTTCGCGGGGTGATGCGCTTAGCCTCCGCACAATGAGGGCAAATCGCCCCTTGGGGCCAGCGACGGCCTTCAAGGTATTTCCGAGCCGCAGCCTCGTCTGGGAAAAGTTTGAAAAGCTGAAAAGTGGAAATGGTAGAACGGCTCATAAGAATCGCCCTCAAAAGGTATAGTAGTTAACTACCCTTTTTAGGCGAGGGAGTCAAGTATATAAGTCCCCAAAATTAAGGAGGTTAATGGCGATCGTTACGCTGGAGAATATCCGCGCGAACACTTTGCGAAACACGGCGTACGGTATCGACTTTCGAAATTTAACAAGAGCGAAATCTACATTGAGAGCCTGCCACGTCTCAATTCGCGGACTGTGCGCCTCGTAGATAATGATCGCTTGATCAACCAGATCGCCGGCCTTGAGCGCCGGCACGGAAGGGCCGGACGAGATGTCATAGATCATGCTCCCCGAGCTCACGACGATCTTGCAAATTGTGTAATGGGCGTTTGCACCGTCGCCGGAAAACCAAAGCAAACCATCTGGACCGGCTCCATTGATGCCAATGGCCGCGTTGAAATGAATTTTGATCAACCCCGTAAGCGCGCGTGGCGCAGGAGACAATTCGATGACCAAGGAAATGAAATCGATCCCCCTCTCTATGCATGAGGACATTATCGAACGTCACTTCGCGCGGGATGCGACGACAAATCTGAAGGTGTCAGATGTTGAAATCGAAGCAATTCGAGATGCAGCCTTGGCGGGACGCGAAGCCGCAGCAAAAATGCTCGACGTTCGAGCGAACATCATGGCAAACCAGATGGCCACACCAATCGCCAATGAAAAAAATGCTCGCGAAACTATCTATAAGATTTGGGAAGTGGTGGCCAAGAAAGTTGATGTTGCGGTCGAACGAGCAAATAAAAAGCGATCCGCCATTATGGAAAAGATTGCGGCCCCGCCGCAGCCTAAAGACCTTCCCGGCACCATGGTCGCAGCTGAGATTCGCGCAACCTTGGCAAGCATGTCAGCTGTCAAACGGAAAGAGGCTTTGTCACACGCGATTGCTTCAAGCGAGGACGCTGTTCTCGCTGCAGCGATAAACGCTCCGCAAATCCTCACTGGACTTACACAGGCTGAAAAAGAAATGCTTTTGGTATTGTGGCGAAAGACGCGCTTTCCTGCCGAGGTTGATCTTGCAGATCGGCTGGAAAACGCGATGGCTGACGTTCTGCGTGGCGCAGAAGCGTTGATGAAGTTCCAATTCGGATTAACTGACCAAAGTAGGATTGAAGCTGCGGAGAAAAGTGAACACGTTGCCGCAGCTGCACTTTGCGCAGTGAATTAACGCTGAAGCCGGGACAATATTCGACGATGCAAAAATCTGAGAATGCTTCGCTGCTGCCCGCACATGGAAAAATTGCGTGCACGCTTTGTCATTCCGGCGCGAACGTTATTTTCGACGTAACACGCACACAGAGCGATGATAGGACTTGGAGAATTACCGCCAATCCACTCGCTTGGGGTAACATTGAGCCAGAAATCTTGGTTATGTGGTTTTCAAAAGGCCCTAGCCAGGCTGGAGCTCTTAGCACCGTTCCGCACGACGACATTCCATATCGAAAAGGACGAAAGCAGGTCGGTAAAATACTGGCGCATGTCGGACTATTGCCGCAAGTAGAACCCGATGAATTGAAACTCTTAGTTGATCATCTCATCGCCGATCGGCATGGCCGCTTCGGGTGGGGCTCGCTCATTCGTTGCACTGTTGAACGCTTAGATTCCAAAAGCGCAAAATGGCTTGGTAGCGGAGGCATGATCGATGAATTTATGGCTACAACGTTTGGTCAGAGAATTTCACAAAATTGCGCAGGGAGATTTCTCAGGAATCTACCTTCGCGGACTAAGCTCGTCATAATGTTCGGCCTCGGCGCGCGCGGGAGCTACGTGGCGGCAGCACGTAAGGCCATCGAAGCTGCTCGGCCCGGAAAATGGTCTACAGTAAATGACGTCGCCTATTCAGATGGGAAGATCACCGTAGTGCATGTGGAGCATTTCGCCTCGCAAGGCGCTAATATTCCGAACTGGCTTGGTCAACGATCCCACCCGAGAGCACGCTTGGGTACACTCGCTCGAGAAGCAGTCTCGGCTGCTTTAGGACGTGAATGAAAGCGCACACCGCCGAAAAAGCGCGCTACGGCGTGACGCAATCTTTCGTAACTAGTGCCTTTTCCGAGCTAGCTATAGTGGGTAACCCGGGGCCCTGTATCGCAATCTTCTTCTTTTCCAACTTCGCTAATTTGTGATTTTGATCCAGCAGGAAACGAAGTGGGTCTTCGTCACTTTTCATTCCGTAAGCAGCCATAACGGCCTTGTCCAATTTTTCTTGCGCCTTCTTGAGCGGCTGCTCTCCGGGAAGGTCTAAAGTCCGATAAAGCTCGCGCAACGACAGCTTGTGCTTCGTCCTTGCCGCCGCTCGCATATCTCGGAGTTCGACGGCCGCTTTTGCTACAGCTGATATTGCCGCGAGAGTAGGCTTCTGCGGCCAAGGAAAGCTGTCGAAAACCGTATTGGACGTGTATCGGAAATCAGATTTTAGCGTAGAGCATCGCTCAACAAACCAGCGCCAATGTAGAGACGACTGAAGAATTCCGAATGAATAGTCGTCGCTATATGGGAACACTTGTAGTGCCGCATTCGGATGAATCTTGGAGCTTACAAAATCAAAAATAGGTCGCTTTGTTACACATCCGCAAGCAATATAACGCGGCAGCTTTTGAATCGACCTGAGGAGGTCCTCGCGAGCCCATGACAACTGCCACCAGTTGTTGAAGAATTTTTCGTGGTGATGGTTCACTTTGGCCTTTGCGTTTTCAGCCAACGCGGCCTTGTTTTTCTTCTTCTCGTCCTTCGCTGCCTTCTCTCTGTCGGGCAAGACCTTTGATTCAACGCGCTTATAGAGCTCTTTAAACTTCTGCGCTTCCAAGAGCGTCAGCCCTAGGAAATCGATAACGTATCGCGTTGGTCGCGCATCAATCTCGCCAATTAAGTCGTCGGCAATCAAAAAAGGGAACAACACTTTTGAGTATTCTGGATGCTTATGGAGGACTGACTTCGCTTTATCTGCATCCAGCAAGAAACCCTCATGACCGTGGGTTTGGCCCTGATAGCAGCCGCCGCGCGCTGAATTGGCCGAAAGCGCCACAGCAGATGTGACGTCAAGGGACGATGACAATGACGAGGGTATCACCTCAAGGTCTGTATAACTCCAGCCATCGTCCGGGTCGTTTCCTTCCTGCAAGTATAGACGCTTCAGACCAGGCTCGGGGCCCTTGATCCAATTCACCACTGAAACATGGACCACCGCTGGCCCAGACCAGTCCATTGTTGAAACAGCTTCGGTGATAGTCCCCTTATTTTGAACGATGTAATCCAGCCCACTTTCACGGCTGTAATTCTGACGGATCGTATTGGTGCCAACGAGCCCGGCGCGTTGACCGTCCATTAAATGATCGTGCGCTTTACGGAACCAATAGACGCAATAGTCAGAAAAGCCTGACACTTCTGGGTATGCGTCACGAAGCTTGTTTACGTACGAGAGCCCGTATTCCTTCTGTAGCTTATTTTTACTCTGATAAGGTGGATTACCAACAATGGCATCAACGCTCGGCCATTTCTCAAATAGCGCGTCGGCATTTTTGATATTCTTATCCAGATTATCTAATGGAAGCGCCGCATCGGCGTGCAGCGAAAAGCTCTCATCGTCTAACTGCAATGTTTGATTTAGCTCATCTATCGCTAGTTTCTTAGCTAGCATGAGAGTGACCTTCGCAAGCTCGGCTCCAAAAGGATCGAGCTCGATGCCAAAAAATTGCTTCGGGCTGATTCCGAGAGCAGTATCGATTTTGCTAGCGAATTCCTCTTCCGGCATCACCTCACGTATTTTCAGAAGAATTTTTGCTTCAATGCGGGCGAGCTCACGGTATGCAACATAAAGAAAATTTCCGCTGCCGCACGCTGGATCCAAAACGCGAAATTGATGAAGCTCCGAGCGCAACTTAACCAGGGACTTTGCAGTTTCCGCTTTCTCCAACAAATTTAACCACGGCCTAGTGATTGTAGGTTCGATGATGCGTTGAATGTCAGCCTCTGACGTGTAGTGGGCCCCTCTCTTGTGCTGCTCTTCGGCGTCCATACTTTTCTGGAACAGCGTTCCAAATATTGTTGGATTTACCTTTGACCAGTTCTGTTGAGCAGCACCATCGTTCGCGCCGATGAGCTCCAGTTCGAATGACGTCAATTCGATCGGCTCAATTTTGGAAAACAAGCCGCCGTTAAAGTATCGAACTCCCTGGTATCTCCCGTGACTTGCCGACTTGGGATTATTCATCTGCTGGAACAATCCGCCAAGCAGATCATAAGAACTCATGTTCTTTTGAAGGCAATCTTCAACTAAGGCTTCAATGATATTCTTAGGAAGGAGATCGATATCTTCAGCAAAAAGCGCGATTAACAATTGTAACAAATAGCGCTGAGCTTGTTCCCGCGTGATTGCCGGATCGTTCTTTTTTTTGGGGCGAACTGGCCGGGTGAGCAGACGGAAAAGTTCCGCCATCTGCGTTGCAGCTCTAGTCGATACAGCCTCTCTATCGTTTCCAAAGTGCGGTTTTGGATTGTGTGGGAATAGAAAATTTAGCGCACTGTATCGATCAATTAGATCGGTCACATCGACTTTGTCGACAGGATCATTCAATTGGCGTTCTAGATCGTAAATCCACAACTCATCAAAATTGCAAAGGACCACGTACCGTGGTCGATTCGGCATTGAGTTGAGCCAGTACTTGAAAGCTTGATCATAGTGGAGATGTAGCTTTTCCCCGCGCTTCTTCATCTCTAGAAGAAGTCGCGGTTTCCACATTAAATCTGCGAAACTTGTAGCTGAGCCCTTCTTCACCCGATATTCGAGTGTAGCCCCCGCCTCTTTGTAACCATCATGGCCAAACGCTTGGAAAAGCCGGTCGCAAAAAACTTGTGCTTCGCCTTTTTCGTCACCTGAAAGTTTTTCAACGTAGGAGATAAATTTCTTGAGCCGATCTACGGTCTCAGACATTTCGGATTACCTTCAATTTGCGTAAAGCGATTCTGAGTAACCGGAATAAGACACACGATGAATCGACTATAGAATCGGATTCGCCGTGCTGCCACGATGCACCTTTTCGTTGAGCATTCGCCCGACACGAGAGACCACTACACACGTACCTGCGGCGCATGCTCGTATCGGAACGTATTCCGCAAGGGCCGCCGAACACGGAAGCCCTTGTCGAGTAACGGCTGCGTTTGGACGGCAACTCTCCGGGCGACTTACTCGGCTCAGGAGGCTCGCGGGCACACGTGGTTTGAGTGGATTTTTTTTTGCGAGATCTGCTACCCCATCTGTTACCCTGGAGCACCGCATCGAAAAGCTGAAACTAAAAGAAATGGAATTTTGCTTTATAAAACAATGGTGAGCGCGGAGGGACTCGAACCCTCGACCCCATGATTAAAAGTCACGTGCTCTACCGCCTGAGCTACGCGCTCACTCGCGCGGTGTGTAGGGGCCGCTTCCCCAAGGGTCAAGGCCGCCGCCCCTTGGTTCAACTGCGGATTTTCCTCATCGGTTCCGTGCCTTGACAACTAGAACAAAACATGAACAATAGCAACCCAATTCGATTGGGAGACGCACGATGACCGATGTGACCTATTACGTCGCTCTGCCCTTCACCGCTGATGAATTGGGCGAGGTGTCGCCCGGCACGGCCGAGGAGTTTCAGGGCCCGACGCATGCGATGCGCCGGGCCGAGGCATTGGCGCGGACGCCGGGCGTTGTCGGTGCTGTCGCTTTCAGCCGGTGCGGCGATCCGATGATCGGCGAGTTCAAGGACGCAACCGTGCTGCGGTCGTTCGGAAACGTGCCCTCGGATCTGAGCGGGATGTGATCCGCACGGACACAAGCGAGACTACATCCGCTTGTCTTCCTCTTCCTTGATCTCGTCCTCGCTGATCTGGCGCTTGGGCGTAGCAATGTCGCCGTCGTCGTAGAGATCGTCGGCGTCCTGCTTGTTCGGCTGCTTGCGCTCCGGCGTTCTCGGCTTCTTGTCTTTTCCGCTCATCGGGCGATGATCCTCGTCGGCTTTGCAGGCGAATGCATATTGGTCATGCGGCGATTGTCCGCGCCGCGCAGTTCATGTCTGCTATCGTAGCCCAATCCGTTCGCTGAATAGAATCGAAATCTGTCCGCATGACTGATCTGGATCAAAACGCCATTCAGGACTTCGACGTCCCCGTTCCCTATATGCAGCGGACGCGCGATTACTATCTCGCCATCGGCTATGACGTGCCCTATCGCTGGGCGCATAATGTCGCAGCACCCTTTCAGCCGCTGAGGAAGCCGCTGGCGCAAACGCGCATCGCGCTCATCACCACGGCAGCGCGGCTCGATCCGTCCAAGGGCGACCAGGGTCCGGGGGCGGCGTATAACGGAGCTGCGAAATTCTACGAGGTCTATGACGGCGACACGTCGCGCGATCACGATCTGCGGATTTCCCATATTGCTTATGACCGCAAACATACGTCGGCGACCGACATCAACACCTGGTTTCCCCTGTCGCAGATGCGGCGGCTGGCGGCGGAAGGCCGCTTTCAGCTCGCGCCGCGATTTTTCGGCGCGCCGACCAATCGCAGCCACCGCGTCACGGTGGAAACCGACGCGCCGGAGATTCTCGCGCGCTGCATCGCCGACGGCGTCGAGGCGGCGGTGCTGGTGCCGAACTGTCCTGTGTGCCATCAGACCACGGCGCTGATCGCGCGGCATCTGGAAGCCAACGGCATTTCGACCGTTGTGATGGGCTGCGCGAAGGACATCGTCGAGCACGCAGCGGTGCCGCGATTCCTGTTCAGCGATTTCCCGCTCGGCAATTCCGCCGGCAAGCCGCACGATTTGGCCTCGCAGGCGCTCACCATCGAGCTTGCGCTGAAAGTTCTGGAGACAGCACCAGGTCCTCAGACTACAGTACAGTCGCCTTTGCGCTGGAGCGACGACGCGTCGTGGAAGCTCGACTACAACAATGTCGCGCGCATGTCGGCCGACGATCTCGCAAAACGCCGCCGCGATTTCGACGCGCAGAAGGAAGCTGCACGCAAGAATCGCGTGGCTTAACCTTCAAGCTAATCCCGCCGCCTTGCGAAGCGCGACGTTGATGCGATCCTGCCACCCTGCTCCGCCGTCCTGAAAGTGCTCCAGCACATCCTGATCGATGCGCAACGTCACCTGCTCCTTCACGCCCGGCAACGCCGCCTTTTTCGGCAGTTCCTCGACCGGCTTGACCGTCACTTTCTTGAAAGCATTTTCGGCCTCGGTCTTGGCGTCGCTTAATGTGCGCGGACGGCGTGGCGTGTCGGACATCTTAAATTCCTTCAAACAATGCGGTCGACAGATAACGCTCGGAGAACGACGGCACGATGGCCAGAATGGTCTTGCCGCTGTTCTCCGGCCGCTTGGCGAGATCGATGGCGGCGGCAATCGCTGCACCGGATGAGATTCCGCCCGGAATACCTTCCGTGCGCGCCAGTGCGCGCGAGGTTTCAATTGCGGTCGCGCTATTGATTTTCACGATCTCGTCGATCACCGAGCGATCCAGAATGTCCGGCACGAAGCCCGCGCCGATGCCCTGAATCTTGTGCGGCATATGCGTGCCGCCCGACAGCACCGGACTTTCCTCCGGCTCGACCGCAACCACGCGCAGCGACGGCTTGCGCGGCTTGAGCACCTGCCCCACACCCGTGATCGTCCCGCCGGTGCCAACACCCGCCACGAACACATCGATATTGCCACCGGTATCGTTCCAGATTTCTTCCGCCGTGGTGCGGCGATGAATTTCGGGATTGGCGAGATTCTTGAACTGCTGCGGCATCGCCGAATTCGGCGTGGTGCGGATCAGTTCTTCGGCAGTGGCAATCGCGCCCTTCATGCCTTGGGCCGCGGGCGTCAGCACGATCTCGGCGCCGAGAAACGCCAGCATCTTGCGCCGCTCGATCGACATCGATTCCGGCATCACGAGTTTCAGCCGGTAGCCCCGCGCGGCGGCGACGAACGCCAGCGCGATTCCCGTATTGCCGGAAGTCGGCTCGATCAGCACGGTGTCGGCGTTGATGATGCCGGCCTTTTCCATCGCAATAATCATCGCGGCACCGATGCGGTCCTTCACGCTCGCCGCCGGATTGAAATATTCCAGCTTGGCCAGAATGGTTGCTTTCGCGCCGCGCTGCTGCGGCAGCCGATTGAGCCGCACGACGGGCGTGTCGCCGGTTGCAGCAACGATGCTGTCGTAAATCCGTCCGCGTCCGGGCTTGTCCATAAAACTCTCCAAAACTTGATTCAACGCAGCGCAAGATGCCGCATCCGTGACCATTGCAAACTAACGATTATTTGCGCCGCGCGAAACGCTGCATCGCCGTAAAAACAATATCCCAAAAGGAACGCATTTGTGTTGCGACACCGTCAAACTTTCGGGTGTAGGGTGCACCCATCGCACTCGATTCAAAAGGGAGGCCGGGATGCCAGCAATCGCTGAACTTCAATCGGACCTGCCGTTGCGCGCGCAGCCGATTAACAGCCGCAAGCCGATCTGCAAGATCTGTTCGGATCAGATGATCTCGGCGGAAGCGTCGGCGCTGTCCGATACCGAGGTGAGCTATCTGTGGAGTTGCGACACCTGCGGTTACGGTTTCGTGACCGTCCACGAGATCAAGCCGATTTGCAACTGACGACAACTCAGCGCGGCGCAATGTCGCCGCGTGACCAGTTCTCGCGGGTCTGCGCGCGAAACGCCTCGAACGATTTCGCCGCAACCGCCTCGCGAATACCGCGCGTCAGGTCCTGATAATAGGCGATGTTGACTTCCGACAGCAGCATCGCGCCGAGCGCCTCATCCGATTTCACCAAATGGTGCAGATAGGCGCGGGAATAATTGTGCGCCGACGGCCAATTGCTTTCGTCATCGAGCGGGCGCGGATCGTCGGCGTGGCGCGCGTTGCGCAGATTGATGATTCCGCGCCTTGTGAACGCGTGGCCGTGCCGTCCGTTGCGTGTCGGCATCACGCAGTCGAACATGTCGATGCCGCGCGCGACCGCCTCCAGAATATCGTCCGGCGTGCCGACGCCCATCAGATAGCGTGGACGATCCTGCGGCAACAACGGCGCGACTTCCTCGATCATCGCAAGCATGATTTCCTGCGGCTCGCCCACCGCGAGACCGCCGATGGCGTAGCCATGAAAGCCGATGTCGATGAGTTGCCGCGCACTTTCACGACGCAACTCAGGGACGTCGCCGCCCTGGGCGATGCCGAACAGCATGTGACCGTCGCGCGCGCTTTCAAATGCACGCTTGCTGCGTTCGGCCCAGCGGATCGACAGCTGCATCGCGCGCTCGATGTCGGCGCGTTCTGCGGGCAGACGCACACACTCGTCGAGCTGCATGGCGATGTCGGAGCCAAGCAGGCGCTGGATTTCGATCGCACGTTCCGGCGTCAGTTCATATTTGTTGCCGTCGATGTGTGAAGAAAACGTCACGCCCTGCACGGTGACTTTGCGCAGCTTCGCCAGCGACATCACCTGAAAGCCGCCGGAATCGGTCAGCATCGGCCCGTTCCAGCCGGTGAATTTCTGTAGACCCCCGAGGGCTGCGATGCGCTCCGCGGTTGGGCGCAGCATCAGATGATAGGTGTTGCCGAGAACGATGTCGGCACCCGCGTCGCGAATCTCGCGCCAGTGAATGCCCTTCATCGCGCCCGCCGTGCCGACCGGCATGAAGGCCGGCGTGCGCACGACACCATGCGGCGTTTTCAACTCGCCAGTGCGCGCCGCGCCGTCCTGCGCGTGAAGGGTGAAATGGTTCGGGAGCGTCATGCGACGGTTCTACAATCAAGCCGCACGAAACAACAGGCTGGCGTCGCCATAGGAGTAAAAGCGATAGCCGTTCTGAACGGCGTGGCTGTACGCAGCCTTCATCGTGTCGAGGCCGATGAATGCCGAGACCAGCATGAACAGCGTCGATTTCGGCAAATGGAAATTCGTCATCAGAATATCGACCGCCTTGAAGCGATAGCCCGGCGTGATGAAGATCGCGGTATCTTTCGAGAACGATTGGATCGTGCCGTTCTCGTCCGCCGCACTTTCCAGAAGGCGTAACGAGGTAGTGCCGACTGCGACAATGCGCCCGCCGTTTTTGCGCGCGGCGTTGAGCGCACCGGCTGTTTCCGCGCTGACCTCGCCCCACTCCGCATGCATCCTGTGCTCCGACGTGTCGTCGGCCTTCACCGGCAGAAATGTCCCCGCGCCGACATGCAGCGTGACGCGATGCAGGCCGATACCTTTGGATGTGAGCGCGGCTTCAAGCTCCGGCGTGAAGTGCAGACCCGCCGTGGGGGCTGCGACCGCGCCCTCCTTCACCGCAAACATCGTCTGGTAGTCGGCGATGTCCCTGTCGTCCGGCGCGCGCTTACCAGCGATGTAAGGCGGCAGCGGCGGCGCGCCGACATCGGAAATCGCCTGATCGAGAATGGGGCCGTGAAACGAGAACGATAATGTAATCTCGCCGTTGTCGCCTTTCGACTCAACCTGCGCGTCGAGATTGCCGAGCAGACACACGCGGCCTTCATTGCCGAAACGCACGCCGTCGCCGACGGCGAGTTTCTTTGCGGGACGCGCCAGTGCCTGCCAGCGCGAGCCATCGAGACGCCTGATGAGCGTGACGTCGATCTTCGGTTCGGTCTCTCGCCCGATGCGGCGGCCTGTCAGTTGCGCCGGGATCACGCGCGTATCGTTGACGACGAGCTGATCGCCCGCGCGCAGGAATTGAGGAAGGTCGCGCACGGTTGAATCGATCAGCACCTCGCCCGGACGCACAACCAGCATTTTCGCGGCGTCACGCGGCACGGCAGGCCGCAGCGCAATCGCGGAGTCGGGCAATTCGAAATCGAAAAGATCGGTGCGCATGTCGCTCAAATGTAGATGGCCGGGGAACGCCCGGCCATCCGCAATTCGTCAGAATGAAACAGCGATTATGCCGCGTCGGCGGCCATGTGCGCCTTGACGATCTTGTCCGGGTTGGACACAGGTTCGCCGCGCTTGATCTTGTCGACATTCTCCATGCCGGACGTGACCTTGCCCCACACCGTGTACTGCTTGTTGAGGAACGGCGCATCGTCGAAGCAGATGAAGAATTGGCTGTCGCCGGAATCGGGATTGGCCGCGCGCGCCATCGAGGCGGTGCCGCGCAGATGCGGCTCGGCGTTGAACTCGGCTTTCAGCTTCTTGCCGGAGCCGCCGGTGCCGGTGCCCTGCGGGCATCCGGTCTGCGCCATGAAGCCGTCGATCACGCGGTGAAACACGATGCCGTCGTAGAACCCTTCGCGCACCAGTTCCTTGATGCGCGCGACGTGACCCGGCGCGAGATCGGGACGCATCTCGATCGTCACCGGACCCTGCGTGGTTTCCAAAATCAAAGTGTTGTCGTTGTCGGCCATTTGAATTCTCCGTCGCTGGCGCGCATCAGTCGCGCGATATGTTCTTTATGCAGGAACGATCACTTCACGTCGGAAGCGACCTGAACCTTGATCATCTTGTCGGGATTCGATACGGGCTCGCCGCGCTTCATGCGGTCCACGACGTCCATGCCCTGCACGACATCGCCGACCACGGTGTACTTGTTGTTGAGGAAGGATGCTTCGGCAAAACAGATGAAGAACTGCGAATTCGCCGAATTCGGATCGGACGCCCGCGCCATGCCGACGGTGCCGCGTTTGAACGGCGTCGAAGTGAACTCGGCGGCAAGGTTCGGATATTTCGACCCGCCGGTGCCGTCGAAATTCTTGCCGTCGCCGGTCTGCGCCATGAAGCCGTCGATGACGCGATGGAAAGGCACGTTGTCATAATAGCCGTCGCGTGCGAGCTGCTTGATGCGTTCGGCATGCTTGGGCGCAAGATCCGTGCGCAGCGCGATCACCACGCGGCCCTTCGTCGTGTCGATGACGATGGCGTTGTCCTTGTCCAGGTTTGAAGGCAGCTTCTGCGCGAGCGCAGGCGTCGCGACAGCGAAAGCGGCAAGCAAAGCGAGAATGCGGATCATGAAAACTCCGATGGTATGAAGCCGGGAAAAATCAGCCGGCGAATTTCTTCTTCAGGCGGGTCGCGACGGCCTTCGGCACAAAGTGCGACACGTCGCCGCCCATGCTGGCGATTTGGCGCACCAGTGTGGCGGTGATCGGGCGGACAGTCGCGGAGGCCGGAAGAAACACGGTATGAACATCCGGCGTCAGTGTCTGGTTCATGCCGGCGATCTGCATTTCGTAGTCGAGATCGGTTCCGTCACGAAGGCCGCGAATGAGAATGGTCGCGCCCGCGCGCTGTGCGGCGGTTACGGTGAGATCGTCGAACGTCACGGCGTCGAACTGGCAGCCGGCGTTCTTCGCAATCGGCGTGAAAACCTCAGCCAGCATCTCCAGCCGCTCCTCGACGGAGAACAGTGGCGCCTTGCCGGGATGAATGCCAATCGCAACGACGAGACGACCCACCAGCGCGCAGGCCTGACGCACCACGTCGAGGTGGCCGTTGGTCACGGGGTCGAACGAGCCGGGATAAAGCGCGACACGAGGCATGAACCCTCCTAGCCCGCCGGGACTTGTGCCGCAAGGGCAACCGGTTCCGGCATGATTGCGAAATTTTTCTGCGCCGATCCAGAGCCGTTAACAGAACTTTTGTCCGCGCCGAACGTCATCCCGCCGACAACGCTTTGGCACGCAACGAGGATGACCATGACGCCGACCACGATCATGCTGGCACCGGAAACCGTCGCCAGAATCAACAAGGCGCTTGCAGCCCTTGCCATCGCAGCCTTCGTCGGCGCGGGCATGGCTATCTTCCCGAGCTTTGCGCCGTCCGCAAACGCAAATCCGCAAATGTCCGGCACGCCCGCGCAGAAGAGCGTCGCCTGGGCAGATCCCGCCTGCGCCTCGCAGAACTGGCCCAACTTCGATCCGTCCTGCCTCAACAGCGCCAATCCAAAAGGCATTTCGCAGGTCCGCACGGTGACGACGGACAGGCTCTAGTGCTTAACCGCCGTTGCCGTTCTCGGCTTCATCCGTGATGTGCTCGACGGACACGACCTTTTCGTCGTCCGCCGTGTCGAACACGATCACGCCCTGCGTCGAGCGGCCCGCCACGCGAATGCCCTCGACCGGGCAGCGGATCAACTGTCCCGCGTCCGTCACGAGCATGATCTGATCGCTTTCATCCACGGGGAATGAAGCGACGAGCTTGCCGTTGCGGTTGTTGACCGCCATAGCGACGATGCCTTTGCCGCCGCGTCCGGTTGTGCGGTATTCATAGGACGAGCTTCGCTTGCCATAGCCGTTCGCGCTGATGGTGAGAACGAACTGTTCGGCCGCTGACATCTGCGCGTAGCGCGCCTGATTGAGCTGCACCGTCGCCGATGTTTCCTCGGCATCGGCGTCAGCCGCCTCCTCCGCAGTTTCTCCCGCGACCGCACGGCGCATTTTCAGGTAGGCCGCACGCTCCTCGGACGACGCATCGAGATGGTGCAGGATCGTCAGCGAGATCAGCCTGTCGCCCTTGCCGAGCGCAATGCCGCGCACGCCCATCGAAGTGCGCCCCGTAAACACGCGCACATCGTTGACCGGGAAGCGGATGCACTGTCCGCCGGCGGCGGTCAGCAGCACGTCGTCGCTTTCCTTGGCGATCTGAACGTCGACGATGGATTCATCGTCGGCGAGCTTCATCGCGATGATGCCGGAGCGGCGCACATCCACAAAGTCCGACAGCTTGTTGCGGCGAACGGTGCCGCCTGTCGTCGCGAAGATGATGTCGAGTTCGCCCCAGGACTTTTCATCCTCCGGCAGCGGCATGATCGTGGTGATGCGTTCGCCCTGCTCCAACGGCAGAATGTTGATCATCGCCTTGCCGCGCGCATTGGGTGCGGCCATCGGCAGACGCCAGACCTTTTCCTTGTAGACCTGACCGCGCGACGAGAAGAACAGCACCGGCGTGTGCGTCGATGCAATGAACAGCCGGCTGACGAAATCTTCCTCGCGCGTTGCCATGCCCGAGCGGCCCTTGCCGCCGCGCTTCTGCGCGCGATAGGCCGACAGCGGCACGCGCTTGACGTAACCGGCGTGCGACACGGTGACGACCATGTCTTCGCGCTGGATCAGATCCTCGTCCTCGACCTCACCTTCCTGATCGATGATGACGGTGCGGCGCGGCGTTGCGAATTCTTCCTTCACAGCGTTCAGCTCATCCTTGATGATGCCCTGAATACGCGCGCGCGAGCGCAGAATTTCAAGATAGTCGGCAATCTCGACCGCGAGCTTGTCCAGCTCTTCCTTGATCTCGTCGCGGCCGAGCGCGGTCAGGCGTTGCAGGCGCAGATCGAGGATGGCCTTGGCCTGCTCCATCGACAGGCGCGCCGTGCCCTTGTCGGTCATGCGATGACGCGGATCGTCGATCAGCGAAATCATCGCCGCCACATCCTTGGCCGGCCACTCGCGCGACATAAGAGTATCGCGTGCAGTGTTCGGATCGGGCGAGGTGCGGATGACCTTGATGACTTCGTCGATATTGGCGACAGCGATTGCGAGGCCGACCAAGATGTGCGCGCGGTCGCGCGCCTTGTTGAGCAGAAACTTCGTGCGCCGCGAAACGACATTCTCGCGGAAGGCGATGAACACCGTCAGCAGGTCCTTCAGGTTCATCACCTGTGGACGGCCGCCATCCAGCGCCACGATGTTGGCGCCGAAGTTGGTTTGCAGCGGAGTGAACTTGTAGAGCTGGTTCAGCACGACTTCCGGCACGGCATCGCGCTTGAGTTCGACGACGACGCGATAGCCGTCGCGATCCGACTCGTCGCGCAAATCGCCGATGCCCTCGATCTTTTTCTCGCGCACCAGTTCGGCGATGCGCTCGACCATGCCAGCCTTGTTCACCTGATACGGAATCTCGGTAACGACGATCGCCTGACGATCCTTGCGGATCTCCTCGATCGACACCTTGCCGCGCATCACGATGGAGCCGCGGCCGAGATGGTAGGCGCCGCGAATGCCCTGCCGTCCGAGAATGATGCCGCCGGTCGGGAAATCCGGACCCGGAATGATTTTGATGAGATCGTCGAGGCCGAGCGCCGGATCGTCGATCAGCGCGATACAGGCGTCGATGCATTCCCCGAGATTGTGCGGCGGGATGTTGGTCGCCATGCCGACCGCAATGCCACCCGCGCCATTGACCAGAAGGTTGGGAAATTTCGCGGGAAGAACGCGCGGCTCTTTTTCCGACGAGTCGTAGTTCGGCTGGAAATCGACAGTGTCCTTGTCGATGTCGTCGAGCAGCGACTGCGCAACTTTTGTGAGACGCGATTCGGTGTAGCGCATCGCCGCCGGCATATCGCCATCGACCGAACCGAAATTGCCCTGACCGTCGATCAGCGGCACGCGCATCGAAAAATCCTGCGCCATACGCACAAGCGCGTCGTAAACCGACTGGTCGCCGTGCGGATGATATTTACCGATCACGTCGCCGACAGTTCGCGCCGACTTGCGATACGGCTTGTTCCACTCGAAGCCGTTCTCGTACATGCCGAAGAGAATTCGCCGATGCACCGGCTTCAAACCGTCGCGCGCATCCGGCAGCGCGCGCGCAACGATCACGCTCATCGCGTAATCGAGATACGAACGCTTCATCTCATCGGTGATGGAGACGGGCCGGATGTCGGTGGAATCTGGTGCGCCGGAATCCGGTTCTTCAGTGTCGGCCAAAATGCGAATCCTGAGTGGGAAAATGCTCTCGTTATATAGGCGAAATCGGCACGCGACGCCAACGCGGGACCCCGCCGGGACGGCCATAAATTCCGCTTTTGAATCAGTTACTTACGGTGTTGTGGCCAGAGCCGGAAAATGACCCGCCTGGCCGCCGCAATTTCGCCTTTCGATTCCAAGTCGGTCAGAATTTCGCCTTACGGAAAATCGAGCAAAATCAATGCGATTTTTTCGCCGCAAAAAGCGGTTTGCGCGGCGTTTTCAGTTGCCGAACGCGACCTGATGCATGATGCGTCCGGGCACGAAAGTGAACAGGCCCGCGATCACCAGCGCGCCGACATATATCGAGATCATCCTGATCTTGTGCGACCTCACCTGATGACGATGCGCCGCCCATACCGCGAGCGGCAGCATCACCAGCGAGAATATTGAGAGGTAATGAATCGGGCTCCACAGACCGAACGGCGCGGCGTGCCTGCCGTGAACCCAGAACGACGCCGTGGCGACGGTCGCCATCAGCCCAACCCAGATCCAGCCGACCGTCCGATGCGGCAGCGTTCCTTTCGGTGCTGCGAACTGAACGGCGCCGAGCACGAGCGCGGCCATCGCAGCGAACGCATGCAGCTGGACGATCCAGGGCGCATTGAGCAGCGGCGCGAGAGACATGCAGCACTTTCCTCATTGGTGGGCAGATGAAAGCGGCGGCGGCAATTTGCGAAACGCACGTCACGCTATTGGATATGCTATCGGCTCGCGCGGCAACATCGAAGCGGTTTTGCGAAAGCCGCACGGGCAAACGGTCATCGCGATCGGGACTTCCCGCCTTTCCGCATGCATAAAAAAAGCCCCGTAAAACGGGGGCTTTTTGTGATTTATCAGAACGGAATATCGTCGTTCATGTCGTTGCTGCGGCCGCCTCCCGCCGCGACAC
>JAFKKP010000041.1:6564-10884 GCA_017305515.1 Hyphomicrobiales bacterium | reverse complement strand
GCAGCAGTCATCTCGCCCATCGGCAAGGTGCGTTCTGCCAGCGGCGACTTCGTCATCAACGGCGGCGCTGCGGGGCCAGTGGCAATGGGATTGCGCAAGAAGCTCGTCGACATCCAGTACGGCCGCGCATCCGATCCGCACAACTGGATCAGAAAAGTTCTGTGACGACGGCAGGCGCGCCTAAAGCGCGTCCGCCGCGATCCAGAATACTTCACCATCCGAATCTTCGGTGTCCAGCCAGAGCAGCGGCAAGTTCGGATAGGCGCGATCGAGGTTCTCGCGGCCGCGGCCGATCTCGCACAACAGCCCGCCATTTGCGGTGAGGTGACGTTTCGCTTGGTCGAGAATTCGCCGCACGAGGTCGAGCCCATCGGCACCGCCGTCGAATGCCATCGCCGGCTCGTATTCGCATTCGCGCGGCAAGCCGGCCATGCCTTCTGCATCGACATAAGGCGGGTTGGTGACGATGAGGTCGTAGCGGGCGTCGCCGAGCGCATCGAACAAATCGCTGCGATGAAGTGTGACGCGATCCTTGAGTCTATAGTCCGCGACATTTCGCGCGGCAACTTCAAGTGCGTCGGCGGACAAATCGACGGCGTCGATCTTCGCATTTGGAAACCGCTGCGCGGCGAGAATCGCAAGACACCCTGAGCCTGTGCACAGATCGAGCACGCGGCGTACACGCCGAGGATCTTCAATCAACGACAGATTGCCGCCATCGAAATATGCATCCAACAATTCGCCGATAAAAGAACGTGGAACAATCGTGCGCTCGTCTACGTAGAACGGCTGTCCGAGCATATACATCTTGTTGATGAGATACGCGGCCGGCTTACGCGTCGCGATGCGCTGCGCGATCAGTTCGCGAAAACGTTTTGCGTGAGTTTGCGATACGGGTTTTTTGGCAATGCGGTCGAAATCCGCCGGATGTACGCCAACCGTCTCGCAGAGAAGAAACGCGGCTTCCGCGACAGGATCGGCGGTGCCATGCGCGAAAACAAGATCGGATTTGGCGTGGCGCCGAACAGCTTCGCGCACGAGCGACGCGGCTGTTTCCTTCTGCCTCGGCGATTTCGCTTTCGACTTTTGTGTTTTGCTTTTTACCTTGGCAGCTTTCTTCGGTGGCTTGCGCGCGCTCACGGTTTTTTCCAACGCGCTGTTGCTTCGTCGTCATGCGCTTGGGCATCGACCCATTTCGTTTGGGTGGTCGAACCGCCAAGACGTTCTTCCGCCTTCCAGAACGGCGCATTGGTTTTCAAATAGTCCATTAGGAATTCTGCCGCCTGAAACGCCGCCTCGCGGTGCGCCGACGCGGTCAATACCAGCACGATATTGTCGCCGGGCACGACGCGACCGTAGCGATGGATGACGGTGACGCCGTTGAGCGGCCAGCGCGATACCGCCTGCTCGACGTGGCGCGCAATCTCGGCCTCGACCATTCCGGGATAGTGCTCAAGCGTCATCGCCGAAATCGCATCGTCGCCTTGTCCAGCCCGGCAAATGCCGGAAAAGCTCACGACCGCGCCGATGTCATTGGAATGTTTCGTCAGCGCGGCGATCTCAGCCGCGATATTGAAATCGATGGACTGAACGCGGATCGTGACCGGAACCGACATTGCCGGTCAGCCGCCCGTCATCGGCGGAAAGAATGCGATCTCGCGCGCGCCTGCAATCGCCGCATCCGGTTTGACGTGCGTGTGATCGATGGCGGCGCGGATGACGCGCGGCGTCGCAAACGCATTGGCGTATTCCTCGCCGCGCGCGACGAGCCATTGCATCAGGTCCGACACAGTGCGCACGCTCGCGGGCGGCTCGACGGTTTCTTCCGCCTTGCCGATGCGTTCGCGCACCCAAGCAAAGTAGAGAACCTTCATCGGTCATCCTCGATGAGATGATGAATTCCCGCGCGAAGATAATCCCACCCGGTATAGATTGTGAAGATTGCAGAAATCCACAACAGCACGACACCGATCAGAGTGGTGTGCGGCAGAACAGCTTCGCCTGCTTCTCCCGCGATCAGAAATCCGATTGCAACCAGCTGGATGGTCGTCTTCCATTTTGCCAGATGCGACACCGGCACGCTGACGCGGATCGCGGCGAGGTGCTCGCGCAATCCTGAAACAAGAATTTCTCGACACAGAATGACAATGGCGGCCCATAGCGACCAGCCGCGAATGGTGTTGTCGGCCGCCAGCATCAGAAGACATGATGCCACTAGAAGTTTGTCGGCAATCGGATCGAGCATGCGGCCGAACGCGGACTGCTGATTCAGCGTTCGCGCATAGTAACCGTCGAGAAAATCGGTCACGCCTGCGGCAATGAAAAAGAACAACGCGACCCAACGCAGCCACAGCGGCGCACCGAGAATCGACTGCGCATACATGCAGCCGACAACAACCGGAACGGCGACGATCCGCGAGTAAGTGAGCAGGTTGGGCAAAGCGAGGGAGCGCCTTGTCGGCTGTGTCGTGACACTGTTCATCGGGCTTACCAATACCGCCGTTGCGGGAAGGTCAACCCGCGCGGCACTTCAAGAGATTCGCGTGCGGCTCGTTTGTAACGCCGTCAGCCGCCATTTGGGTGAAAGAATTCAAAAATCTTGCGGGCGCTCTCGGCGCTTACCCCAGGAACCTTACCCAGATCCGCCATCGACGCGCGCTCAATTTCCTTCAGCGTCCCGAAATGGTGAAGCAAAGCACGTTTGCGTGACGGGCCAATGCCGGGGATTTCCTGCAAACCGGCCTCGCGGATGTCCTTCTTTCGCAGCTTGCGGTGCGACCCGATGACGAAACGGTGCGCCTCATCCCGCATCCGTTGGATGAAATAGAGCACCGGATCGCGCGGCTCGAGCTTGATCGGCTTGCGATCGGGCATGAACAGCGTCTCGCGGCCCGCATCGCGATCCGGCCCTTTTGCCACTGCGATCAGCGAAACATCGGTCAGATTCAGCTCCGCAAAGATTTGCCGCGCTGTGTTCAATTGGCCCTGCCCGCCGTCGATGATGACAAGATCGGGCCAACGCGGCACGTCATCGTCCTTGGTGAGGAGCGCCCGGATACCGCCGGGCTTCGGCTCGTCATTGAGAAGCCGCTTGAAGCGCCGCTCCAAGACTTCACGCATCATCGCGTAGTCATCGCCGGGGGTCAGTCCCTCCGACTTGATATTGAATTTGCGATACTGGTTTTTTAGAAAACCATCCGGCCCGGCAACGATCATCGCCCCGACCGCGTTCGTGCCCTGAATGTGGCTGTTGTCATAGACCTCGATGCGCTTGGGCACCCGCGGCAGTTCGAGCGTATTCGCCAGGCCCTGCAGCAGACGGTTTTGTGTCGCCGTGTCAGCCAGTTTGCGTCCAAGTGCCTCGCGCGCGTTGGTCAGCGCATGCGCGACGAGTTCTTTTTTCTCGCCGCGCTGCGGCGTCAGGACTTCGACCTTGCGGCCGGACTTCACGCCAAGGGCCTCGGCAAGCAACGCCTCGTCCTCGACTGAATGCGACAGCAGAATGAGTTTCGGCGGCGGCTTGTCGTCGTAGAACTGCGCGAGGAACGATCCGAGCACTTCCTCCGCTGGCATCGTTTTGTCGGCGCGCGGAAAGTAGGCGCGATTGCCCCAGTTCTGTCCGGTGCGAAAGAAAAACACCTCGACACACGAATATCCGCCTTCCTGATGAATGGCGAAGACATCCGCTTCTTCCACCGTGCGCGGATTGATTCCCTGCTGAGACTGAATTGCCGACAACGCGGCCAAACGGTCGCGATAAAGCGCCGCGCGCTCGAATTCGAGGTCGTTCGACGCTTTTTCCATTTCGATGGCGAGTTCTTCCTTCACCGCACGGCTGCGACCGGAGAGAAACTCGTTCGCCTCGCGCACGAGTTCAGTGTAGCCGGGGAAATCGATCTCCTGCGTGCAGGGTCCGGCGCACCGCTTGATCTGAAACAGAAGACACGGTCGCGTGCGGCTCTCGAAGAATGCATCGGTGCATGAGCGCACCAGAAACGCGCGCTGCAAGGCCGTGATGGTGCGATTGACTGCGCCGACTGACGCGAATGGTCCGTAGTATCGTCCGGGCCGCGATTGCGCGCCGCGATGTTTCAAAATCTGCGGTGCCCAGTGGTCGCCGGAAATCAGGATGTAAGGAAACGATTTGTCGTCACGCAGCTGCACATTGAAGCGCGGACGCAATTGCTTAACGAGATTGGCTTCGAGCAGCAACGCTTCAGTTTCCGTCGATGTCGAGACGATCTCCACATTAACGGTCGACGCAATCATGCGCGCAATGCGCGCAGGAAGTCTTGTCGGTCGTGCGTATGAAGCAATTCG
>JAFKKP010000041.1:0-6558 GCA_017305515.1 Hyphomicrobiales bacterium | reverse complement strand
GACGTAGAGAACATCGTTGGTGGCGCTGAGCATGCGATAGACGCCGGGCGATGTCGGCGCGAGCTTGACAGCGCGCTCGATGGCCGCGCGCCCGGCCGAAAGCGTGCCCTCGTCGGCGAGATCGACCGCCTCATCGATCTGCTCGGGCAGGCGCGACTCTTCCTCGTCATCGGCTTGCAGCGACGCCGGATCGACATCCTGGCCGCGCACGTTTTCGACCGGCAGTTCCGCAACCGGCATATCCAACGCAGGTTCGTCCACGCGATCCGGCGATTTGCTGGTGTCGTTCGTCATGATCCAAATCTAGGCGCTGCGTTCATCGTCATCCAGAGATCGCAGATCGCACAAAATGGCCCGAAGCCGTCCCTGCCGCCGCCAGAATCGTAACGCTTTCTTAAGGACGTTAATGCGGCGGTAAGCGGCCTTAACGAGTGTTTAACGTAAAATTCTCAATAAATCTTACAGATAAAAAGCGGGGATCCGTAACCACGCGCTCCGTCGCCGCGAAATTTGTCGCGGATCGGGGACGAACGAACGGGCGATAGCGAGAGTTCGCGTAAGGAGAGTTGAGATGCGTAAGACGGCATTTGGGGCGATCGTCGCCGCCGCGATGGGGGTCGCTGTTTCCGCACAGGCAGCCGATTTGGGCTACCGCCGCGCTGAGCCGTACGCGGTGCAGCCACAGGTCTATAGCTGGGTCGGGCCCTATATCGGCGCCAACCTTGGATACGGCTGGGGCGATATCACCAACAACTTAACGAGCCCGTCCGGTGTGCTCGGCGGTCTTCAGGCCGGCTACAACTGGCAGAACGGCGCGTGGGTATTCGGCCTGGAAGGCGACGTTCAGATCAGCGGTGCTGACGACACGTTTGCTCCCTGGAAATTCTCAAATCCGTGGTTCGGCACGGCGCGCGGCCGCGTCGGCTACGCCTTCAACAACGTGCTCGTGTACGGCACGGGCGGTCTGGCGTTCGGCGAAGTCTCCGGACAGAACTTCTTCCTGACCGAGAACCACGGCACGATCGGCTGGACGGCCGGCGGCGGCGTCGAAATGGCGCTCAACAGAAACTGGTCGGCGAAGGCGGAGTACCTCTACGTCGATCTGTCGGACAAGAACTTCACGATCACCGGATTGCCGAACGGATATCAGTTCGGCGTCATCCGCCTCGGCGTGAACTATCACTTCTGAGAATTTCTCTTTACAGGCGACGTCACAGACCCCGGCTTCGTGCCGGGGTTTTTGTTTGGCGATAGCTCATAGAAGTTTTCCGGCGCGGACAGATCATGTGCACCGTTGTCGTCCAATCAGTCACGCCTGCTCGTTACCGGCGCGTCCCTGTCAGGACGTAATCACCAGGTCGACCGCCTTCGGGCCTTTGCCCTTCTTGTCCGGCTCGACATCGAACGTAATGCGCTGTCCTTCGGTCAAATCTTTCAGCCCCGCCCGCTCGACAGCCGTGATGTGAACGAACACATCGCGTCCGCCGTCATCCGGCTTGATGAAGCCGTATCCGCGTTCGGCATTGAAGAACTTGACCGTACCTGTCATCGGCATCGGGAACCCCTCCCCGCACTGCTTTCGCCGACACGACGACGCGCATCGGCTGGCCAAGCATTACTGTCGGAAGCATGGGCCCTTTTTGGAGCGACAATGAGAACAGAAGCCGCTCGAAGCCTTTATCGTTCCGCCGCGACCATTCGCGGACGCGGACCGTAAAGCTAGCCAATCACGGCATCAGCATAATACGGTTCAGGGCGAACTGACTACGGCGCTTGTTGCGATTGCGTGGCAGTAACGGCGCTTATCAAAGATGTCAGGTTCGCGTCAGTTCGACTCTGAAACGTGCCGCGCCGCCCACGCCAAGAGGCTTTTCCAGTTCAGGAAGAATGGCCTTCAGCTCCGATGCCAGCGGCCAAGGCGGATTGACGATCAAAAGACCAGCCGAGACGAGGCCGGAGTCCGGCGCCGAAGGCGCGACGCTGAATTCAACACGCAGGCACTTTGCTTCCGGCTTCTCCGAACCGTTCGCAATGGTCGCGACGCGCCGTGCAAGCTCGTCGGTCGCACGGCGATCCTTGACCGGATACCAAAGCATGTAAATTCCTGTCGGCCATTTGCGATACGCGGCCGCGAAGCCATCGGTGAGCCTCTCGAATTCGTCACGGTTTTCATAAGGAGGATCGATCAGAACCAGACCTCGCCGCTCGTTAGGCGGCACATAAGCAGGGAGCGCGGTCCACCCATCGATATCGACGACCCGCGCCTGTTCGTCGCGCCGCAAAGCGCCGATCAGGCGCTTGCGTGCATTCGGCTCAAGTTCGCACGCGACCAGCCGATCCTGCGGACGGAGCAACGCGCGCGCGATCAAGGGCGAGCCGGGATACGCGGTCAGATCGCGCTGCGGATTGAATGCGCGGACAATATCGAGATAGGGCGCGACGAGCGCGGCGACGGATTCGGAGAACCGCGCCTGCATCAGCCGCGCAATGCCGGTACGCCATTCTGCGCTTCGCGTCGCTTCCTCGCCGGTGAGATCGTAAAGGCCTGCGCCCGCATGCGTATCGATCACGCGGAATGCTGCCGGCTTCTCATGCAAATATGTGAGAATCCGCGCCAGCACGATATGCTTGATGACGTCGGCAAAATTCCCGGCGTGAAACGCGTGGCGATAGTTCATGCGATCAGGGTTACGACATCGCCATGCGATTGTAACCTTATCTCGCGCGATTGCTGCGCCTAGCCTCCGCGCACAGGCGGCATCACCACCGTATCGCGGCGGCAGGCGCGTCTGTCGATTTCCTCGCACGCGCGGAACTGCAAATCCTTGCTCATGCAGATGCGCACCTCGCTCAGGCGCCTGCTGTCGCAGGTGACAGCGATCGCGGTGCTGCTGAGACCGGGGTTGGCCTTGATGAAGGCTTCTTCTATCTCGGCGGGCGCGACGGTCTTCGGGTCGGCGAGATCGAGATAGTCGGCCGGAATTTTCACCGCCGCGCGGGCCTTGCGGATCATTTCAAAATACGCGCGCTGGCTGAGGCCCGAACAGGTGCCGTGCTTGTCCCATTCGTTGTAGATCAGGCCGGGTGCCGGCATCAGATCGAGCATCGACACCATCAGGTTTCGTTCGAGCCGTGGCGCCGGCTGCTGACAGTAATTCGGGAAGCCACGATCGTATTGCGGCCAGAGACCGTGAACGACGAACGAATAGGGCCGCCCTCCGCATTGAGTCCTCGTGTTGCGCCCCGAACTGCCGCGCTCGCTCGACGCTTCGCAGAACGAAGGCGACCACGACAGCGAGAGGACATAGAAATCGAACTCACCGGGCGCGTTCTGCCGCTTGTCCTGTGCCAGACCGGGACTGCTCAACGTCCAAGTTGCGAGTTTCAGTCCCAGCAGCAGGGATGACGCGATCTTGAAAAAGCGCATCGAAAATTCCGAACCAGTCATGGCTACGCCCCCTTACCCAACCTGCCGGCAGCCTACGCAGTGGGCCAAAGAAACACAAGAACATTTCATGAACAAAGGCGCGGGTGAAGACCGGCACCAGACCACGCGATGAGAAGACGCCCCGATCTTCTTAAGGCTTCGCGGCCTTGCAGGAGGGGTTATAGGCCCAATTGCGGTCGAGCCCGACCACGCACCATTCGACACCCGACCCGAAGCCGGCAAAGCCGCCGTCCTCAATGATCGAGTAGTGCACTTCACGGGCGCGTCCGTCGCTCAGCATCGCACTCGCGGCGCAGAACCGGCGCGGAATGCTCTGGGTCGCCCACGGCCGGAACGCAACTTCGTGGACGTCGGCGAAGCCGGTGATCTGAAGGCTGGAATTCCAGAACGTGCTCTCTTTGCTGGCAAACTGGGACGCAATGGTGCCGAGTGCTTCGCCGCACTGGCCCATGTCACCGTCGTATCGCGGTCCGCTCAGATAGGTGCCCTTCTCGATCAAGCTGGCCGCCTGAGCCGGCGCGACAGCCGCCATGCCGCCGATCAGAACCGCAGCCAGCAAAATAATCCTGCGCATCGCCAAAAAAAGATCGCTCATCGAACAGCCCAGTGCGAATTGTTGCGGCGGAAGGTGCCGCGCCGCCAGTGTGGGGTCAAGTGCAGCGCGGCAACAGTCGGAAACTACCCCCAGCCTGCTCCATCGCGCGTTCTTTCAATGTCCGGTGGCCCGCACTAAAGTGCGCTGAGAGTCGAATGGAGAGAGCGATGCGGGCGACAATTCTTGCAGTGTTGGCAGTATCCGGCGTGACACTTGGCACGCCCGCGCATGCCGACTGGGTGCCGCCCTTCAAGGGCAACGACACCGGCGGCATCATTTCCTACTCGCTCTTCCAGCAGGGCGTGGACGTCAAGGCGCTCGCTGTCAACCACTGTGCCGGCTACGGCAAGGGTGTACGGCTTCTCGGTGCGCAGGCCAACGAAGGCGGCTATATCTCCTTCGAGTGCGTCTGGGTGAATCCGGGCTATAGCACCGCGCCGGTTCGGGCTGCTTACTGAGACCCGCGATGCAACGGAAACATATCCGTTACGTCATCCCCGTTTTTCTTATCGTGCCCCTTTGCGTGTCTGCACTCGCCGACCCGGTCGAGATGCCGAGCCGCAAGGCAGGGCTGTGGGAAGTCACGATCAATCGCAGCGGCGGTCACATCCCGCCGCAAACCGTTCAGCATTCAACCGATGCGACGACCGACAAGGAAATGTGCTCCAAGCAGGACATGCAGAAGACAGCGACCGGCATGACGATCGACTCCACCTGCAACATCGGCGGCATGACGTCGGTCTCGCACATGGAAGTGACCGGCGATTTCAATTCGGCCTACACCATCAAGATGACGTCGCAGAACAGCGGCGGGCCCGCAGGCATGCCGCACGACGTGGCGACGACGATGGAAGGCAAATGGCTCGGCCCATGCAAAGCCGATCAAAAGCCCGGCGACATGATTATGCCGGGCGGCGTCAAGATGAATATCAAGGATTTGCAGAAGATGCGCGACGCGATGCCGAAGCGGCAATGACGTCCTAGCGCCCGATCTTCCAGGGATCGTATTTCTCTTTGGAATCCGGAATCTTCGACATGGCGGCCTTCGCCGCAGCGTCCTCGGCGGCCCGGCGCTTCTGACTGTCCTCGGCTTTCGGCGCGCTGCTGTCACCGGTCGGCCGGCTCTTGCCGCCCATCTGCGCGAAGGCTGCGGACGACAACAGCAACACAACGATTGCGCTCAGGACGACCTTCATTCGAGCCTCATCGAACATTGATGCCGCAAAGCTAGCATCTTTTGCGGGTTACGATAGCCGCCGCCTCGAAAGCCATTTCAACAATTCTTGAAATTCACGACGGCGGATCAACTGACGCCGAACCGCTTCTCGAATTTCGTCATATCGACCACGCCGCGCCGATGCGTGCCCTCGCCGATCTTGCGGTCGCCATCCCAGGCTTCGACCTCAAACAGAACGCTCCTCGGCGCGACTTCAACCACCTTCGAGGCGATCTTCACTTCGCGGCCGACAGGTGTTGCGGCAAGATGTTTCACATTCACGCCCATGCCGACACTGACGTGACCTTCGGGAAGCAGCGGCGCGATGGACGCCGTGCCGGCCATCTCCATGTGCAGGATCATGATCGGCGTCGAATAAACCGCCGGCATGGTGCTGAGAAAATGCTGAACCGTCATGTCGTGCGTGACAGTGACGATCTTCTCGCCGCGCAGGCCGACGGTGACTTTATCGAGAACGCCCACGCAGCTACTTCGCGGCGGCCTTGCGCTCGATGAATGTCTTGCCGCCCTTCATCTTGTGGGACAGCGGCGCTTCGTTGATCTGGATCACGACCGCCTCCGCATCGACGCCGAGATTTTTCACCAGAGCCTGCGTGATGTCGCGCATCATGCCGGCCTTCTGCTCGTCGGTGCGGCCCGACGCCATGTTCACGGTGATCTCAGGCATATCGTCTCTCCCTTTTCGTTTTTCTATTTCGCCCACGGCACGTTGTGGCGCGTGAGAATTTTTTTGACTTCTTCCACGAGCTTGCCTTCCGGCACAGCGATCTGCGCCTCGCCCTGTTGCTTTTGAAGGAATGCCTCACGGTCTTTCGCATCGCCGCCGACCTGCGCGCCAAGGATCAGATCCTTGATCTGAACGATGCCTTTGGCCTTCTCGTCGCCACCCTGAATGATCGCGCAGGGCGAATTGCGGCGGTCGGCATATTTCATCTGGGCGTTGAAGCCGGAGCTACCCAGATAGAGATCGGCGCGGCAGAGCGACCTGCCGTCCTCGTCCCTTGCCTGCCGGAGCGAAGACACCATCGCCTGATAGCCCGGCACCGGCTGTCCGGTCGTGCCGGGGCGGATATCGTCGCCGGATGCGCTGATGAAGATATGCATCATCTCGGTTGCGCCGATGCCGTTGATCAATTTGATGCCGGTCGCGTGATACCAGTCATGCCAGATCGGCTCGGGCAGATTCTCGCCTGCCGCGACGCAGCAGCGCAGCGCAGGGGGCGCGCCATCATCGCCCAGCAGCGCGAGCATCGCCTTATAGGCGGTGGGCGCCGCGAT
>JAFKKP010000040.1 GCA_017305515.1 Hyphomicrobiales bacterium | reverse complement strand
GTTGAAGCACACAAGATGAGGCGACGTATAGACATGCACGCGCAATCCGGCGGCTTCCAGAATCGCCCGCAGAAACGCGATGGTAGACCCTTTGCCGTTGGTGCCGGCAACATGAATGACGGGTGCAATTTTTCGCTCGGGATGATCGAGTCGCTCGAGGATGCGCCACATCCTCTCAAGCGTCAGATCGATGCGCTTCGGATGCAGGGAAGCAAGCCGCGAGAGAATATCGCCGTAGGAAGGCGAAGGTCGGGCCGCAGGCAGCGTCACGCGGGCGACGTAACCGCAGGTGCGTCGGGCTGCGTAAGCGAATGCGCCGGACGCTCAGAGGCGAATCCTTCGGCAGCCGGCGCGCGCGTCAACAGTCTGCACAGACGCGCAAGCGTCGGCCGCAAGTCATGGCGATGCACGACGATGTCCACCATGCCGTGTTCTTTGAGGTACTCCGCGCGCTGAAAACCTTCAGGCAGTTTTTCGCGAATAGTCTGCTCGATCACACGCGCGCCGGCAAAACCGATCAGCGCACCAGGTTCTGCGATCTGCACATCGCCAAGCATCGCGTAGGACGCAGTCACGCCGCCGGTCGTCGGATTGGTCAGAACAACCATATAGGGTTGCTTGGCTTCGCGCAGCATCTGGATCGCGACGGTCGTGCGCGGCATCTGCATCAGGGAGAGAATGCCTTCCTGCATGCGCGCGCCGCCTGACGCCGCAAACATGATGAAGGGGCATTTCTTTTCGACCGCAAGCTCAAGCCCGGCGACGACCGCTTCGCCCGCCGCCATGCCGAGCGAGCCGCCCATGAAATCGAAATCCTGCACGGCCACGACCACGCCGTTGCCTTCCAGCTTGCCGTAGCCGACTTTCACGGCGTCATGCAGGCTCGTCTTCGCACGCGCATCCTTGATGCGGTCTGCATATTTCTTCTCGTCGCGGAACTTCAGCGGATCGGCGGTGACTTCGGGGAGTGCCACATCGAGCCACGTCTCGTTATCGAAAATGGATTTCAGCCGCGCGATCGCGCCCATGCGCATGTGATAGTTGGAGCCGGGAATGACGAACTGGTTCTGCTCGACATCTTTATAGAAAACGAGTTGTCCGGAATCCGGGCACTTGATCCACAAATTCTCCGGTGTCTCGCGCTTGAGAATATTTCGGATCTTCGGCCGGACGACATTGGTCAACCAGTTCATGGCGGGCTCCGTCTTGCTGCGATCAATTATATGGACGCGGGCGCCCATACCGGCAACCCTGCCGCTGTTCAATAAAACGCTTGAAATAGTCTATTCGGCGGCCTGTTTTGCGCCGCGCACGCCCTGCGCAAGCGACGCAACGAAATCCGCAACTGCCGGCACGGTTTTAGCGGTCGCCTTGCCATTCGCATCGAGCGTTTCGCGCATCACGTCGACCAGCGCCGATCCGACGACTGCACCGTTCGCGGCCTTCGCAATATCACGCGCGGCCTCCGGTGTGCGGATTCCGAAGCCGACGCATACCGGCAGTTTAGTATGACGCTTGATACGGGCGACCGCGTCGGAGACCTGCGTTGCGTTCGCCGCAGCACTTCCGGTGATGCCCGTGATCGAGACATAGTAGACGAAGCCGGATGTATTCTCCAGGACGGCAGGCAGCCGCTTGTCATCTGTTGTCGGCGTCGCAAGACGGATGAAATTCAATCCGGCCTTCATCGCCGGGATGCAAAGCTCGGTGTCTTCTTCCGGCGGAAGATCGACGATAATCAGACCATCGACACCCGCCGCCTTCGCATCGCTGAGAAATTTTTCGACGCCGTAGATATAGATCGGATTGTAGTAACCCATCAGCACGATCGGCGTCGCCGAGTCGCTTTTGCGAAAATCACGCACGACCTGAAGCGTCTTTTTCAGCGTCATGCCCGCCTTGAGAGCGCGAAGTCCGGCCGCCTGAATCGCCGGGCCATCTGCCATCGGATCGGTGAACGGCATGCCGATTTCGATGATGTCGGCACCTGCCTTCGGCAGCGCCTTGATAATGTCGAGCGACGTCGCCATGTCCGGATCGCCGCACATCACGAATGTGACGAAGGCCGCGCGGCCTTCCTTTTTCAGTTCGGCAAATTTTGTGTCGATGCGCGTCGTCACTTTTTCTTACCTTTAAGAATGTCGCCGACCTGCGGCACGTCCTTGTCGCCGCGTCCCGACAGATTGACCACCATCAGATGATCCTTCGGCCGCTTCGGCGCGAGGTCCATCACCTTGGCGATGGCATGCGCCGGCTCAAGCGCGGGGATGATGCCTTCGAGACGCGACAGCAACTGAAACGCCGCGAGAGCTTCCTCGTCGGTCGCGGAGAGATATGTCACGCGCCCCGTCTCGTGCAGCCAGGAGTGCTCGGGGCCAATGCCGGGATAGTCGAGACCGGCCGAAATCGAATGCGCGTCCTGAATCTGGCCGTCGTCATCCATCAGGAGATAAGTGCGGTTGCCGTGAAGGACACCGGGACGCCCGCCCGCAATTGACGCGGCGTGGAGCTGCGTCAGACCGTGGCCTGCCGCCTCGACACCGAAAATTTCCACGGATGGATCGTCAAGGAAGGGATGGAACAGTCCCATCGCATTCGAGCCGCCGCCGATACACGCGATCAGCGAATCCGGCAGGCGGCCTTCCGCTTCCTGCATTTGCGCGCGCGTTTCTGTGCCGATGATCGACTGAAAGTCGCGCACCATCATCGGATAGGGATGCGGACCGGCCACGGTGCCGATGCAGTAGAACGTGGTTGCGACATTCGTGACCCAGTCGCGCAGCGCGTCGTTCATCGCATCTTTCAGCGTGCGTGAACCCGACTGCACCGGTACGACCTTTGCGCCCAGCATTTCCATGCGGATCACATTCGGCTGCTGCCGCTCGACGTCGACCGCGCCCATGTAGACAATGCATTCAAGGCCAAAGCGCGCGCAAAGGGTTGCCGTCGCCACACCGTGCTGGCCTGCGCCGGTCTCGGCGATGATGCGCTTCTTGCCCATGCGCCGTGCGACCATGATCTGGCCGAGGACATTGTTGACCTTGTGTGAGCCGGTGTGATTCAGCTCTTCGCGCTTGAAATAGATTTTCGCGCCGCCGAGATGTTCGGTCAGTCGTTCTGCAAAATAGAGCGGTGACGGCCGACCAACGTAGTCTTTCAGATACCCGTTCATTTCCTTCTGAAACGACGGGTCTTTCTTGGCGTCGGCATATGCCTTCTCAAGATCGAGGATCAGCGGCATAAGCGTCTCGGCGACGAACCGGCCGCCGAAAATGCCGAAGTGGCCGCGCTCGTCCGGACCCGAGCGGAATGAGTTCGGCAGTGAAATGCTCATACGCTCGTAACTTTCTGGTTGAGCTTGGCGGCATCGGCCTCGCGGGCCGCGCGAATGAAATCCCGGATCATCCCGATATCCTTGACACCGGGCGCACTTTCGACGCCCGACGAAACATCGACGCCGCCAGGACGCGCGATGCGGATCGCTTCGGCGACATTCGCAGCCGTCAACCCGCCGGACAGCATGAAAGGAATATCGAGCATCAAATTTTTGAGAAGATTCCAATCGAAAGGTACACCCAGCCCTCCGGGCCGCGTCGCGTCCTTCGGGGCACGCGCATCGAACAGGATGCGATCCGACACCGCGGCAAAACCCGGAAGCACATCCAAATCCTGTGCCGTGGAAACTGCGACGACTTTCATCGCCGGAACGCCGAACGTCCGCTTGATGTCGCGCACGCGCGATACGCTCTCGTTTCCGTGCAATTGCAGAACGTCCGGCTGCAGCGTCTCAGCTATATTCGCAAGCGTTGCGTCGTCGGCATCGACAGTCAGAGCAACTTTCAGAGCGCGCCCCTTGACGATCTGACCCAGATCGCGCGCCGTGCCAAGACTGACATGACGGGGCGAGGCCTCGAAAAAAACGAAACCCACCATGTCGGCGCCCGCCTCCAGCGCGGCCTCGAGGGTTTCGCGCGTGGACAGTCCGCAAATTTTCACCGCAAACGACATGGTCTCAAAAGCAGGTTATGCCCGTAGGGCTGACTGACCGGGAATTCGGGTTGAGGGCGCGTTCTACAACGCCGCGCCGGGCTTGTCTCGCCCGATTGCCTTGTAAAAGTAGCTCTGCGGGGCGGCTTGGGCGCTTCCGCTGCCAGGCGGGGAAAATTGCGCCTCGCTATATTCTCCGTGGCCGAGTGTACGCCCGCGAAGGTCGGCGAGTTGCGTGCGTGCCTCGTGCGCGTCCCTTTCGTTGGCGCGTGCTGCGCGGCGCCAATGTCGCTGTCCGAACCAGGTCGCGATGCCGCCGACGACCACACCGACCATCGCAAAGGCGATGACGATAACGAATAAGGGCAATCTCAGGCCCAATGCTGCGTCGCTGGGATCGAAAGGATCGAACGAAAGCATCACGAGATGCCGGTTGGCGAGCGCGAACACGATGAAGACGATTGCAAGCGGCAATATCACCAACAGGTTGACGATCTTGCGGAGCATCTGTTGTCCTCGCGACATCGAATAGCCGAGGAAAAGATCAGGTGGCAGCGCCGTCGCTGCCGGAATCGCGATTGAGACGCTCGCGCATTTCCTTGCCCGTCTTGAAAAATGGCACGCTCTTCTGCTCGACCGGAACATGTGCGCCGGTGCGAGGGTTGCGGCCTGCGCGTGCGGGGCGATGCTTGACCGAGAACGCACCGAAGCCGCGCAACTCGACACGATCGCCGCGCGCAAGAGCCGCGACAATTTCATCGAGGATCGCATTCACGATGTTCTCCACATCTCTCTGATAGAGATGCGGGTTGTGCTCGGCGATGCGCTGAACAAGTTCGGATTTGATCATCGAGATATTGAGTCCGTAGCGTGCGGCCAAACCATTTCCTTGAAAAAGCCTTGAACTGTCAAGCTGCTAATTGAAAACAAGTAGCGGCTAAATCGCGTGACAATCGAGTGAAACCGGTCTTGCCCGCCGAGTGCGCGTGCAACGCAAAACGGCTGAAACGCGATTCAGCCATTCAATTGCCCGACGCCGGCTGCCACAGCGCGAGCATGCCATCGAGAGCGAAGCGATCGACGGCTTGCGCGACACCGGAGTGTTCGAGCTGGCGAGCGAACGCCGGAAGACCGACAGCATCAAGTGTGACGGCCGCCGCGGTACGCAGGAAAGTCATGTCGCCGAAACGCGGCGTCAGCTTGTAATCTTTCACCGGAAATTCCTTGTCGATCTTCTTCTCAGAGACGAGCCAGGCGACGGCCGTCTTCTCGTCGCCAAGCTGATCGATCAATTTCAGTCCCAAAGCCTGGCGACCGGTGAAGACACGCCCGTCCGCGACAGTTTGAAGCGTGGCGTCGTCCATGTTGCGGCGGTCCTTCACGAGACCGCGGAACCATGCATAGGAATCCTTGACCAGAGCATCGAGCGCGGCGCGCGCTTCCGGGCTGGTCGGCTCGAAGCCATTGGGCGCGGCCTTCAACGGCGATGACTTCACTTCCTCGACTTTGACGCCGACCGTCTTCATCAGGTCGGTGAAGTTCGGGTACTGAAACAGAACGCCAATCGATCCGACCAGCGCCGTCTGCTGCGCAACGATCCGATCCGATGCGAGCGCCGCGATATACCCGCCGGACGCTGCAAGCCCCTCAACCACCACGACGAGCGGCTTCTTGGCCTTCAACCGCATCAAAGAATCGTAAAGCTGCTCCGAGCCGGCGGTGGTGCCGCCGGGTGAATTGATGTGGACGATCACGGCCGGGTGCGTGGACTTCTCAAGTTTTTCAAGCGCCTCGACGCGCGATGCATCGCTGCGGATCAATCCGTCTATCTTCACGCGCGCGATCGAGCGCGAACCCGTCAGCGCATCCCGGCCCGACGGCGTCGCAAGGGCGCCGACCGCTACAATCGCGACGATGACCCCCAACGCGGCGATGACACGCCAGAATGTGAGTTTGCGGCGGATCCGGCGGCGGTCCACGATCACTTCGGATTCGATCGGCATCGAAAGTCTCCTCGCACACATCTTCTTCTGAAAAACGGAATTGTCGGTGCAGCCTTGATTTGAGGTGCAATGGTTACATCAATTACAACTCAATTTGGAGAGAACAAGGCTCAGTCCGCTTCACAAGACGGCTACAGAACGATGCCAAGAAAAAGGGCACCGGAACGCCCGGAGCCCTCATTGGTGTCTCAAACAGCGCAGTGCCGGCTGTGATTTAGCCTTCGCGCTTCTTGAGCGCATTCCCGAGAATGTCGCCGAGCGTCGCACCCGAATCCGACGATCCGTACTGCGCGATGGCTTCCTTCTCTTCGGCAACTTCGAGTGCCTTGATCGAGACCTGCACCTTGCGCGCCTTCTTGTCGAACTGGATGACGCGGGCATCGACCTTTTCACCGACAGCAAAACGCTCGGTGCGCTGATCGTCGCGGTCGCGAGCGAGTTCTGAACGCTTGATGAAGGTCGTGAAGTCGGTGCCGGTGATCTGAACTTCGATGCCGCCGTCTTTCACTTCAAGGACTTCGCAGGTCACGACGGCGCCCTTCTTGACATCGCCCGGCTCCGCGAACGGGTCGCCTTCGAGCTGCTTGACACC
>JAFKKP010000039.1 GCA_017305515.1 Hyphomicrobiales bacterium | reverse complement strand
AGCTGCATGACGAGATTCACGTCACGTCCATCTTTGTCACGCACGATCAGGAAGAAGCACTCGAAGTCGCCAACCGCGTTGTCGTGATGGACAAGGGGCGCATCGAGCAGATCGGATCGCCCGGCGATGTCTATGACAATCCCGCAACCGCCTTCGTTCACGGCTTCATCGGCGAATCCATCGTGCTGAACGTGAATGTCGGCGACGGCAAGGTGCGTCTCAACGACAAGGTGCTCAATCTCGATCCGCGTGGTGCTGCGTCCGGCCCCTCCCGACTTTTCATCCGACGTCACGATGTTGCGATTGTCGCCGCCGGGACCGGGGTTTTCGAGGGCGACGTCAAGCATGTGCGCGCCTTCGGTCCAACGCAGCGCGCCGACGTGATCCTACATAACGGCGCGGAAGAAACGCTGGTCGAGATCGACGCGCCGCGCGATCGCGATCTCAAGCCGGGCGATCTGGTGAGCCTGCAACCCCGCCGCTACCGGATTTTCCCCGCCAAATCCTGACCCGAAATCGCGATTTCGTTCACCATTCAGCCACTGTTGATGTGCAACAACTGCGCGCGAACGGGGCATCGCGAACGGGGCATAAAGCATGCGATTTGTGATTGTCGCCTTGATGGGCGTCGTGGCGCTGGGCGGCTGTATGATGGAGCAGAAGTCCACCGAGCAGCCGGCGTTTTACGTCAGCATGGCGAGCCCCGACGCGCAGCTCGATGCGCCTGTGGCGGCGTCGATGATTTCCGGCTTTCGCCAGAACAACGGGCTCGGCGCCGTGCAGATCGATTCCGAACTGATGCGTCTTGCCGAAGCGCAGTCGCAGGCGATGGCCGCCAAGAACAAACTCGACCACAATGTCACCGGCCCGCTCGACAAGCGGATCAAATCATCCGGCTACAAGGCAGCGAAGGCTGTCGAGAATGTGTCGGCCGGTTATCACACGCTTGCGGAAGCGTTTTCAGGCTGGCGGGATTCGCCGCCGCACAAGGCCAACATGCTCGCGGGCGATGTCACCAAAATGGGCATCGCAGCGACATACGCGCCAAACTCGAAATATAAAGTTTTCTGGACACTGATCCTCGCAGAACCCGGCCGCGGATAGGTAACGGCCGCGTGACGCGCTGCGACCGATGGGCGATTGACGCAGCGCAAAACTAGCGCCACGGTATGAATGCCGCGTCATTTTCAAGCAGCGTTCATGAGTTCCGACGGCCCCGACACCAAAGCAGCCACGCCTCCCGCCATCGCCCAGCGCGTTCTTGTGCTTCAGGGCGGCGGCGCGCTCGGCTCCTATCAGGCGGGCGCATATCAGGCGCTGTGTCATCACGACTTTGAGCCGGAATGGATCGCGGGCATTTCCATCGGCGCGATCAACGCAGCCATCATCGCCGGTAATCCGCGCGAGAAGCGAGTTCCGCGCCTGAAGGAATTCTGGGAACTGGTGTCGTCGGCATCGCCGATGCCGTGGGGCAGCCTTATCCAGACCGATCATGTGCGCTCCGCATTCAATGAGACGAGCGCGGCACTGGTCGCGACCTTCGGCGCGCCGGGCTTCTTCGTGCCGCGTATTCCGCCGGCGCCGCTGTGGCCGCAGGGTTCGCCGCAATCGCAGAGCTATTACGACACCGCTCCATTACGCGACACGCTTTTGCATTTGGTCGATTTCGATCTCATCAATTCCTGCAAGACGCGATTGAGCGTCGGAGCCGTCGGCATCACGTCGGGAAATTTCCGCTACTTCGACAATGTCGAATTTCGGAAGCTCGGCAAGAAGATCGGTCCTGAGCACATCATGGCCTCCGGCGCGTTGCCGCCGGGTTTTCCCTCCGTCGAAATCGAGGGCGAGCACTATTGGGACGGCGGCCTCGCGTCGAACACGCCGCTCGACTATGTGCTCGATGCGGAAACTGCGCGCGATCTTCTGATTTTCCAGATCGATCTTTTCAGCGCGCGCGGAGAACTGCCGCAGACACTGATGGAAGCCGCCGAGCGCGAAAAGGACATCCGCTATTCCAGCCGCACCCGCATGAACACCGACAAGGCCAAGCGGCTTCACGACGCGAAGCTGGCTGTGCTCGCGCTGATCGCGAAATTGCCGGACAATCTCAAGGACGATCCGCTGGTCGCAAAGCTGAACGAGGCTGCGAAGGAAAACACCGTGACGGTGGTTCATCTGATCTATCGCAGCAAGACGCATGAAGCCTCAAGCAAGGACTACGATTTCTCGCGCCTTGCGATGAACGAACACTGGACCGCAGGCGAGCGCGACGTGTACGTCTCAATGGCGCATCCGGACTGGCTCAATCGGCCGCAGCCCGGCGAGACAATGGTGACTTACGATTTGAGCCAAGAAACCGACGAGCACGTCTCGTAACACATCAAGCAGTAACAGGAGACGAAGATGGGTACGCTTTCAGGCAAGACGGCAGTTGTGACGGGTTCCACCAGCGGCATCGGGCTCGCTTATGCGCGTGCTTTTGCGGGCGCGGGCGCCAACATCGTCATCAACGGCATGGGCGCTCCCGAGGATATCGAGAAGGAACGCAAGGCTATTGAAACGGATTTCAAGGTGAAGTGCGTTCATTCGCCGGCCGACATGAGCAAGCCCGCCGAAATCGCGGAGATGATTGCATTCGCCGAAAAGACCTACGGCTCGGTGGATGTGCTGGTGAACAATGCGGGCATCCAGTTCGTCTCTCCGATCGAGGAATTTCCCATCGAGAAATGGGATGCCATCATCGCGATCAATCTGTCGTCGGCATTTCATGCCATCCGCGCCGTGGTGCCCGGCATGAAGAAGCGCAAATGGGGCCGCATCATCAACACGGCCTCGGCGCATTCGCTGGTCGCCTCGCCGTTCAAGGCGGCCTATGTGTCGGCGAAGCACGGCATCGCGGGCCTGACCAAGACGGTGGCGCTGGAGCTTGCGACCTTCAAGATCACCTGCAACAGCATTTCGCCGGGCTTTGTGTGGACGCCGCTGGTGGAGAAGCAGATTCCCGACACGATGAAGACGCGGGGCCTTACCCGCGAACAGGTCATCAACGATGTGATGCTCGCCGCGCAGCCGACCAAGGAGTTCGTCACCTCCGAGCAGGTCGCGGCGCTGGCGCTGTATCTGTGCGGCGACGATGCAGCCCAGATCAACGGCGCGAATCTGTCGATCGACGGCGGATGGACGGCGGCGTAGCATTTCGTCATTGCCGGGCTCGACCCGGCATCCATCTTTTGAAATGATGGATACGCGGGTCAAGCCCGCGTATGACATACAAGAACTGTTACGCCTTCTTGCCCCACGCCAGGACGTGGAAGCCCAGCCGTTTTCGCGTGATCCAGAACAGCAGAATCGTCTCGAACACCAGCGCGATGGAGGTTGCGGCGGCCGCGCCGTAACCGCCGAATTCCGGCACCAGCAGAATACACAGCACAAGGTTCATCACGAACGCCAGCGCGTAAGCGAGCGCGCACATGTGCTGCAATCCAAGCATGTTGAGCAGCCGCTCCACCGGGCCGATGGCGGAGCGCACAATTAAACCAATAGCGGCGACGAACATGATGCCGTAGCCGGAGGTGAACTGTTCGCCGAACAGCCACAAGAGCGGTTTGCCGAACGCGAGCAGCACGGCGGTCGCGGCGACCGAGGGCCAGAACGTCCACTTGATCGCATGCGCGATATAGGCGGAGAGACGTTCCTTGTCGCCCGATGCATTGTATTCGCTAAATCTGTGAGCGGTCGTCGCCGACATCGCGTAGTGGATAAACGACACCAGTGCGAGTGTTTTCACCACCGCGAAATAGACGCCGACTTCTTCCGACGAGCGATATTGCTGCAACACCAGCACGTCGATGTACGACAGCAGCAGATAGAATCCTTCGACCAGCATGATCGGCAGCGAGACGGCGAGCCAGTTCCGGAAATCGTAGGTCTTCGGCCCGGCCTCGACGCTCTGGCCGAGACGGCGATTGAGCACGATCATCTGCCCAAGCATCGCGATCCAGACGGCGGCGGCGCTTGCGATCATCGCAGCCGTGGCGCCGAGATTGAGGCCGAGCACGAACGCGCCTGCCGTAAAGCCGATGATGAGCGACTGCCGCACGATGAACTGCGGCATCAGGCCAAGCCGCATCCAGTCGTGCGAGCGCGCGATGCCGTCCTGCGTATTGGCGACAACGAAAGCGGGCAGCGTGAGGCAGCCGATATAAAGCGGAACGATCTCATCCGCGCGCAGCCAGGGTGAGGCGATCTTCACAAGACCGGCGAGCAGCAGGGCGACCAATGCTGACGCTGCGAACACCATCCAGCGGCTGCCGGACAAGAATCCGCGCAGCATCGCGTAGTTGCCGCTGGTGCGATATTCGGGAATGACTTTCTGCGCGCCGACCGCGATTCCAAAATCGAGCATCGAGCCGAGCAGCAGCACCCAAGTCCACACATAAACATAGACGCCGTAGTCCGATCCGCCCATCCAGCGTGCGAGCAGCACCTGGCTGAAATAGGCAAGGCCCGCGCTGAACACGCGGATGATAAAGACGGTGCCGGCGAGACGCTTGGTGAGCGAGGCGTCGCTGTTGCCGAAAAGCAGATCGCGCAGCCGCTGCATCAGATTCGTGCGCGCTGAGTTTGCCGCGTCCGTCATCGCCATGAATCGCGTGTCCAACCGAAAGCGCCGCAAGAAGCGGCAGGGTTTCGCCTTAGCAAGGATTCGTTAAGAATTGGTTGGGCGGCAGGTATCGTTCAGCCTGCGAAGCCGCCAGCGTCGAGAAATGCCTTTTCTTCAGGCGTTGTGGTACGGCCCAACGTCGCGTTGCGATGTGGAAAGCGTCCGAACTTGCGGATGATATCGGCATGCAGTTCCGCCCATTTCAATCCGTCGGCGTCATTGGCGGCGCGATAGAGTTCGATCCCGCGCATCTGATCGTCCATCGATTCGGAATGCTCGAACGGCAGATAAAAGAATGCACGCAAGACGGAATCGGCGCGCTTGTCGCGGCCCTGTTCGATCGCGGTATTCGTGACGGCACGCGCCATCGCATCGGTCGAGAACATTTTCGGCGAGCCGCGAAACATGTTGCGCGGAAACTGATCGAGCACGATGACGAGCGCGAGCGCGCCGTCGTCGCTGTCCTGCCATGAAGCGAGCTTGCCGTCGCGCGCGGCTTCCCATAGCAACTGAAAGCGCGTGCGCACGACCGTATCGAACGCATCGTCCTTGCCGTACCAGACATCGTATCCGGCGTGACGCCAGAAGGAGAGAACGTCGGCGGGCGTGGGAAGAGATGGAATCGTCATAGTTCTTCCTTCGTCATCAGGTATTCGGGGCGGCCTAAAACGTAGATGGCCGGGACAAGCCCGGCCATGACGTTTCACTCTAAGATTTGCGAACCGATCAGCTCGCCGCAGCAGCGGCAGCTTTCGGCTTCTCGTCGCGCAGTTCACGGCGCAGAATCTTGCCGACGTTGGTCTTCGGCAGATCGGCCCGGAATTCCACGAACTTCGGCACCTTGTAGCCGGTCAGTTCCTTCTGCGCAAAGGCGATGACGTCCTGCGAGGTGAGGTTCGGATCCTTCTTCACGACGAAGGCTTTCACCGCTTCGCCCGATTTCGAATCCGCGACGCCGATCACGGCGCATTCAAGCACACCCGGATGGCTCGCGATCACCTCCTCGACTTCGTTCGGATAGACGTTGAAGCCGGAGACGAGGATCATGTCCTTCTTGCGATCCACGATCTTGGTGTAGCCGTCGGGTGACATGATGCCGATGTCGCCAGTGCGGAAGTATCCGTCGCTGGTCATGACCTTCGCGGTCTCTTCCGGACGATTCCAGTAACCCGCCATCACCTGCGGACCCTTGGCGCAAATCTCGCCGGCTTCGCCGAGCGGCACTTCCTTGCCGTCGTCGTCGCGGATCGAGAGCCAGGTCGAAGGCACTGGAATGCCGATCGAGCCGGAGAACTTGTCGGTGTCGGCCGGATTGCAGGTCAGCGTCGGCGACGTTTCGGACAGGCCGTAGCCTTCCGACAGCGCCACGCCAGTGACCTGCGTCCATTTGTCGGCGACCGGCTTCTGCACCGCCATGCCGCCGCCGAAGCAGCTCTTGAGCTTGGAGAAATCCAACTCGGAAAAGCCAGGCGTATGCAGCAGGCCATTATACAGCGTGTTGACGGCCGGGAACGAATTGACCTGATACTTCTTCAATTCCTTGACGAAGCCCGCCATATCGCGCGGGTTCGGAATCAGAAGGTTCACGCCGCCGGCGCGGACCGCGAGCAGGAAGCAGGCCGTCAGCGCGAAGATGTGATACAGAGGAAGCGCACAGACGATAAACAGTTCATCGACAATCGGCGGCTTCTTCAGCGCGGGCTGCAACCACGCGTCGTTCTGCAACACGTTGGCCAGAATGTTGCGATGGAGCAGCGTCGCGCCCTTCGACACGCCGGTGGTGCCGCCGGTGTATTGCAGGAACGCCACATCGTCGCCGGTCAGCTTCGGCTTGTTCAGCGTCAGCTTTTTGCCGGCGGCAAGGGCGTCGTTGAAGGCGACGGCATCCGGCAGCGAATAGGCCGGCACCATCTTCTTCACCTTGCGGAC
>JAFKKP010000038.1 GCA_017305515.1 Hyphomicrobiales bacterium | reverse complement strand
GCTATATCTGAGCGCCATGCCGACCCACGACATCCTCGCCTCACGATGACCGAGCCGCGCAAGCTGCACATCAAGTCATACGGCTGTCAGATGAATGTCTACGATGCACAACGCATGGTGGATACGCTGACGCCGGAAGGATTCGTGGAAACGTCCAGCGCGGAAGATGCGGACCTGGTGATCCTCAACACCTGCCACATCCGCGAGAAGGCTTCGGAGAAGGTTTATTCCGAACTCGGGCGGCTGCGCGACGCCAAGGGTGAAGCCGCGCGCAACGGCCGCGACATGCGGATCGTCGTCGCCGGATGCGTCGCGCAGGCGGAAGGCAGCGAAATCATCCGGCGCGAGCGCGCTGTCGATGTCGTGGTCGGCCCGCAGAGCTATCACCATCTGCCGCAACTTCTCAAACGCGCAAAATCCGAAGGCCGCGCCATCGAGACTGAATTTCCCGCCGAAGATAAATTCGCCTGGCTGCCGCAACCGAAGTCGAATGCCATTCGTGCGCGAGGCATTTCGTCGTTCGTCACCGTTCAGGAAGGTTGCGACAAATTCTGCACCTTCTGTGTCGTGCCTTACACGCGCGGCATGGAAGTTTCTCGTCCGGTCGCGCGCATCGTCGACGATGTGAAGCGTCTTGCCGAAAACGGTGTGCGCGAGATCACGCTGATCGGGCAGAACGTCAACGCCTTCCACGGCGAAGGCGAAAATGGAAAGCCCTCCTCACTCGGCGCGCTGCTGCATCGTCTCGCGGAAATTCCCGGCATCGTGCGCTTGCGGTATTCGACCAGCCATCCGCGCGATGCCGATGACGCGCTGTTCGATGCACATCGCGATATTCCGGCCGTCATGCCGCTGGTGCATCTTCCGGTGCAGTCGGGATCGGATCGAATCCTTGAGGCCATGAACCGCAAACATACCGCTGCCGACTATCGCCGGACCATCGACCGGTTCCGCAAGGCGCGCGAAGACATTGCATTTTCATCGGATTTTATCGTCGGATTCCCCTCGGAGACCGAGGAAGATTTTTTGGCAACACTCGCGCTGGTGAAGCAAATCGGTTACGCTGGCGCATATTCGTTCAAGTATTCGCCGCGTCCGGGCACACCGGCTGCGGATATGCAGGAGACGGTCACGACACGCGTGATGGACGAACGATTGGCGCGGCTTCAGGGGCTGATTGACAGCCAGCAGGCTGCCTTCAACGCCACGGCGATCGGCAAGACGGTCGACGTGCTGTTCGAGCGCGATGCGCGTCATCATGGCCAGATCGTCGGACGCACCGTATACCTCCAGCCTGCTCATGTTTATGCTTCATCGGACATTGTGGGGCGCGTCCTTCCTGTCGCCATCGAAAGCCTCGACCGCTACAGCCTGATCGGCACGCTTGTGTCGCCGCGACGAACCGGCAACGAAAATTTCTCGCCCGCAATGAGCCACGGAGCCTGAACCCTTGCCAAAAAGCGCATCGGATTCACCGACCCTCGTCCCTGGCCGCAAGAACGACCGCGATCTTCAAAAGCAGCACGAGACTCAGATTGTCGTCGCTTTCGACGACAATGGAGCCGCGTCGTCGCTCGTCGGACCGTATGGACAGAATCTCGCGCTGATCGAGCGCCGTCTGGGCGTTGTCGCCGACTCGCGCGGCAATCACATCACCATCGCAGGCTCTCAGGATACCTGCGATGCCGCGCGGCGCGTACTTGAGATGCTTTACGAGCAGGCCATGCGCAGCCAGGACATCGCGCAGGGCGATGTCGAAGGCGCGATACGCGCCGTCATCGCGCAGGGCTCGCTGTTCGAGTTCGATCCGAAATCCGCCAAATCCCAGTTCGAGGAAATCAACCTACGCAAGCGCCCCGTGCGGGCGCGTACCGCAGCACAGGATTCCTACATTCGCGCGCTCAAGCGCAACGAAATGGTGTTCGGCATCGGCCCCGCCGGTACCGGAAAGACCTGGCTTGCCGTAGCGCAGGCGTGCCAATTGTTCGAGCGCAAGGAAGTCGATCGCATCATCCTGTCGCGGCCCGCAGTGGAAGCCGGCGAGCGGCTCGGATTCCTTCCGGGCGACATGCGCGAGAAGGTCGATCCGTATTTGCGGCCGATCTACGACGCGCTTTACGATCTGATGGATTCCCGCATCGTTGAGCGCGCGCTTCAGAGCGGTGAGATCGAAATCGCGCCGCTGGCGTTCATGCGCGGCCGCACGTTGACGAATGCGTGTGTCATTCTCGATGAAGCGCAGAACACCACATCGATGCAGATGAAGATGTTTCTGACGCGTCTCGGCGAGAACAGCCGCATGATCATCACCGGCGATCCAAGCCAGGTCGATTTGCCGAACGGACAGCCGTCAGGTCTGGCAGAGGCCGCACGGCTGCTCGACGGCGTCGAAGGCATCGCGCAGGTGAAGTTCACGGGCGCGGATGTCATTCGTCATGAACTGGTGGCGCGCATTGTCGCTGCCTACGAAGGCGCGCCGAAACCGTCCGGTCCAATGAAGTCGTGACGCGTTGAAATCATCAGATCGAACTGAACATAGACGACCGCGACCGATGGCTTTGTCGAATACACCCGAAACCGAAGTTCTTATCACTGCCGGTTGCTGGCAGGATGCAAGAGATGCCGAAGCCATCATCCATCGTGCCATCGAAGCCGCGGCGGCAGCCGTCGATGCGGAAACCTTCGACGCAGAACTTGCGATCATGCTTACCGACGACGATGGAATCAGGACGCTCAACAAGAACTGGCGGGGCATCGACAAACCGACCAATGTCCTGTCGTTTCCAGCCTTGCAGCCGACCGGCCCTCGCGACGACGACGATGCCCCGCGCATGCTCGGCGACATCGCGATTGCCTATGAGACGACGCGCGCCGAGGCTGACGCCGAGCACAAGCCGTTTGAAAATCACCTCAGCCATCTTGCGATTCACGGCTTCCTTCATCTGATCGGTTACGACCATGAAAAGGATGACGACGCGGAAGTCATGGAAGAACTTGAGCGGCGGATTCTTTCCCAACTCGGCATTCCCGACCCCTACGCAATCGAAGGCCAGGTGAACTAGGTGCCCGACCAGGATTCCGACAAACCGCAAACCACGGGCACAGAAGGCCAGCTCGTTCCCGTACAACAGGGCGAGGTATTGCGGCCATCGTCAGAACTGTGGCTGATGCGCGCGCTCCGCACGTTGTTCGGCTGGAAGCCCGGATCGGCGCGCGCGGATCTGCAAGTGGTGCTCGATGCGACGACGCCGGACGAGACCAGCTTTTCCGCAATCGAACGCACGATGCTGCGCAACATCCTCGGCCTGCACGACCGGCGGATTTCCGAAATCATGGTGCCGCGCGGAGACATCGTGGCCGTCAAGCGTGATATATCGCGCGGCGAACTGATGAGCCTGTTCGAGAGCGCGGCGCATTCGCGGCTCGTCGTCTATAACGACACGCTCGACGATCCCGAAGGCTTCGTTCACATCCGCGATCTGCTCGGTTTCATGACATCGAAAGCGAAGGTCGATCCGGCAGTCAACGAGAAGCGGAAGAAGCCGTTTCCAGCCGGTCTGGATCTGAAGTCCGTCAATCTCGGAGTGTCGCTGGCCGACGCCGACATCATGCGCAAGCCGCTCTACGTGCCGCCGTCAATGCCGGCAATCGATCTTCTTGCGCAGATGCAAACGACGCGCGTGCATATCGCGCTTGTGATCGACGAATACGGCGGCACCGACGGGCTGGTGTCGATCGAAGACATCGTCGAGCAGATCGTCGGCGAGATCGACGATGAGCACGACAATGACGAAGCGCCATCCGTCGAGAAGCAGATGGACGGTTCGTTCATAGCGGATGCGCGTGCGAGCCTCGAAGACGTGAAAGCCGAAATCGGCGAAGCGTTCGATATCGGCGAAGCGAAGGAAGCTGTCGATACTCTCGGCGGTTATCTTGTGACGCAGGTCGGACGGCTGCCCGTGCGCGGCGAAGTGATTTCCGGACCCGGCGATTTCGAGATCGAGGTGCTAGACGCCGATCCGCGCCGCGTGAAACGTGTCAGGATCGGAACGCATAAGGAGCGATCCAATCTGCGGCATCGTGAAACGCGCCGCCGCGAGGCCGCAGCCGATGCCGCAAACGCGCAACCTGCGCCGACATCCGGCGCCTCCAGCGATCGCGCGGGCAGCAAATGAAATCGTTGCGCGCGATTGCATCCGACGTCGTTCTCGCATGGGGATGGAAGCGAACCTTCGTCGCGTTCGTCAGCGGCGCGCTTTCTGCGCTGGCGATGGCGCCATTCGATGCCTGGCCGATTTTGTTTCTGACCATGCCGGTGGCCGTCTGGCTGATTGACGGGGCCGGCGCAGGGCGGCTCGGCGGTATTCTCGCCGCCGCACTCAGCGGCTGGTGGTTCGGGTTTGGCTTTTTTCTGGCCGGACTTTATTGGATCGGTTACGCGTTTCTGGTCGATGCACAGACCTTCGCGTGGCTGCTTCCGATTGCGGTCATGGGCCTTCCGGCAGGGCTTGCGATTTTCATGGCGTTCGGTTTCGGGCTCGCGCGGACCATCTGGACCGGCGACGCCTCGCGCATTCTCGCGTTGGCCTGCGCACTCACTGTCAGCGAGTGGTTACGCGGACATATCCTGACGGGATTTCCCTGGAATGCATTCGGCTACGCACTGACTGAGCCGCTTGCTTTGGCGCAAAGCGCATCGCTGGTGGGGCTGTGGGGAATGACGTTCATCGCAGTCGCGGTGTTCGCGAGTCCCGCCGCATTGATCGACGATCGGACAAAATCGCGCCGTCCGTGGATGCCGATTGCGCTGTCACTCGCACTGCTTGTCGCAATGGGGACATTCGGCGTGCTCCGCCTGCAATTCCATCCGACGAAATTCGTCGACAACGTCAAATTGCGGCTGATGCAGCCTAATTTGCAGCAGGACGTGAAATTCAACTACGCGGCCAAGCAGGAGGTGATGAACAAATACATTTCACTTTCCGACCGCGCGACAGGGCCGCAATCGACCGGCGTTCGCGATGCGACAATTCTCATCTGGCCGGAATCCGCGTTTCCATTCTTTCTTGCGCGCGAAGCGGACGCGATGGCGCAGATTGCGAACCTTCTGCCCGAAGGCACAATCTTAATCACCGGCGCGATCCGTCCGCCGGACCAGCCGCCGAACACTCAAGTTACGCGCGCGTACAATTCGATTTACGCCATCGATCACGACGGCACGATCCTGTCGGTCTACGACAAGTTGCACCTCGTTCCGTTCGGCGAATATCTGCCGTTTCAGCGCGCGATGGAGAGGCTCGGCTTCGTACAGCTGACGAAGGTCGTCGGAGGATTTATTCCCGGGACTCTTCGCCGCACGATAGCATTGCCGAAAGCGCCGCGCGTCCTTCCGCTCATCTGCTACGAAGCGATTTTTCCAGGCGACATCGTTTCGGGCAACGATCGTCCGGGCTGGATCGTGAATCTGACCAACGACGGCTGGTTCGGCATCAGCACCGGCCCCTACCAGCACCTGCAACAGGCACGTCTACGCGCCATCGAAGAGGGTCTTCCGATAGCCCGCTCGGCGAACACAGGAATTTCCGCCGTGTTCGACTCAATGGGACGGATTGTGGCGCGCCTCGATCTCGGCGTCGAAGGTGTACTCGATTCTGGTCTACCAGCAGCCGGCGAACCGACGCCTTACGTTCGATTTAGAGACATTCCGGTCGCTATCTTTGTGGCAATGACACTGCTGCTCATCATTCGCAGGCGCATGTTGAAACCAGGTTTCTGAACCAGCGTAGTTGCTTGGATAGTTCGGTTATGAAACCTTGGGCGGCAGGCGGCGGGCCGGTATGAGCATGTAGATCGAGGACTCGGACTTAACCCAAGTTTTTCATCGAATCTTCGACATCCGATTGACCTGCCACAGCATGAAGCCGTATTCCCGCTTGATCGCGTGCAACAACGAGTTCTTATTTTCAACTTCGCTTGGTGGAGATTTTCAATGACGGCGAAGGCGCCGAACCCTGTTGACAAATATGTCGGCAGCCGCGTGCGCATGCGCCGGATCATGCTCGGCATGAGTCAGGAAAAACTCGGCGACTCGCTGGGGCTGACGTTTCAGCAGGTACAGAAATACGAAAAGGGCACCAACCGCATCGGTGCAAGCCGCCTGCAACAGATTGCGGAAATTCTTCAGGTGCCGGTGTCGTTCCTGTTCGAGGGCGGACCGGCAGGCGCAATCGCGGATGGCGGCATGGGCGAAGCGCCCTCACCCGCTTATGTATCGGATTTCCTTGCAACGTCCGAAGGCCTTGCGCTGGCGCGCGCGTTCACCAGCATTGCCGATCCCAAACTCCGCCGCAGCATTGTCGACCTCGTCGAGCAGATGGCATCGCGCGAAGCTCCGGGCCGACGCTGAAAATTCCGCGTGCGTGTACCGCGGAAGTGCGGCACATGTCTGAACCATGTCGGACGAACAAACACCTCACGGCGAGCGCACCCACGGTTCGTTTTTCGGCCGCCGCAAGGGACACAAACTTCGTATTCATCAGGCCGGCCTGATTGAAACGCTGCTGCCGCGGCTGACGCTCGACATCGCTCATCCTTGCAACGAAACTGTGGAGACGCTGTTCGGC
>JAFKKP010000037.1 GCA_017305515.1 Hyphomicrobiales bacterium | reverse complement strand
ATCGGCGGCGATCTGTCTCATGAGTTCATCGTGCTGGAGGAAACCGGAGAATCCGGCGTGTTCTGCAACAAGGACGTGCTCGATCTTCCGGTACCGGATGCGGGCGTGAACTACGACAGCGATCTTTCGCCGATCATCAAGCAGTGGACCGAATTGTATGCGGCCACTGAAGACGTTCACGACGCGGCGCGCTACGAGAAGGAAGTGCCCGCCGACAAGCGCGTGCAGACGCGCGGCATCGAAGTGGGCCAGATTTTCTACTTCGGCACGAAGTATTCCGACTCGATGAAGGCGCTCGTCACCGGGCCGGACGGCGCGGAGAAGCCGATTCACGGCGGCTCGTATGGCGTCGGCGTCTCGCGTCTGGTCGGCGCGATCATCGAAGCCTGTCATGACGAGAACGGCATAAAGTGGCCGGAGGAGGTTGCGCCGTTCCGCGTGGCTGTGCTCAACCTCAAGCAGGGCGATGCCGGCACCGACGGCGCGTGCGAACAGATTTATGCTGCGCTGACGAAGAAGGGCGTGGACGTGTTGTATGACGACACCGACCAGCGCCCCGGCGGCAAATTCGCGACTGCCGACCTGATCGGCATTCCCTGGCAGGTTCTGATCGGGCCGAAGGGATTGGCCGAGGGCAAGGTCGAGATCAAGAAGCGTGCGGACGGCTCACGCGAATTTATGAGCCTTGAAGCGGCGATTGCACGATTCACACAGTAAATCGCTGCCGCTCCGGTCGCGGTCTGCCTTTTACGTGACTAGAATTAGCCCGATTCGTGTGAAATCCGGATCGTGGAAACAGCATGAGCGAGCCAGTCCGGACCCCACCTTTCGCGCCGTTTGAATGGCTGCTCTCGTCGCGCTATCTGCGCGCGCGGCGCAAGGAAGGCTTCATTTCCGTCATCGCCGGATTTTCCTTTCTCGGCATCATGCTCGGCGTGGCGACGCTCATCATCGTGATGGCGGTGATGAATGGATTCCGCAAAGAGCTGCTCGACAAGATTCTCGGCCTCAACGGCCATCTTCTGGTGCAGCCGCTGGAATCGCCGCTGACCGACTGGAAGGATGTCGCCGAACGCATCAACAAAGTGCAGGGCATCCGCCTTGCCGCGCCGATCATCGAAGGACAGGCGCTGGCGTCGTCGCCGTTCAATGCCGCAGGCGTATTGGTGCGCGGCATCCGCTCGGCGGATTTAAATAATCTCACCTCGATCGCCAAGAACATCAAACAAGGCACGCTGGAAGGCTTCGACGAGGGACAAGGCGTCGCCATCGGCCGGCGTCTTGCGGATCAATTGTCACTTCGCGCCGGAGACAGCGTGACGCTGGTTGCGCCGCGCGGCGCGGTGACGCCGATGGGCACAACGCCTCGCATCAAGCCCTACAAAGTCGCAGCCGTCTTCGAGATCGGCATGTCGGAGTACGACGCGGCCTTCGTGTTCATGCCGCTGACTGAGGCGCAGGCCTATTTCAATCGCAACAATGACGTGACCTCGATCGAGGTCTACACGGATAACCCCGACAAGATCGACGCCTTCAGGAAGGCCGTGACGGAAGCGGCGCAACGGCCGATCTTCATGGTGGACTGGCGGCAGCGCAACGCGACGTTCTTCAATGCGTTGCAGGTCGAGCGCAACGTGATGTTCCTGATCCTCACGCTGATTGTTCTTGTCGCCGCGCTCAACATCGTCTCCGGCCTTATCATGCTGGTCAAAGACAAAGGGCAGGACATCGCGATCCTGCGCACGATGGGCGCATCGCAAGGCTCTGTGATGCGCGTATTCCTGATTACGGGCGCGGCCATCGGTGTGGTCGGCACGCTGGTCGGATTTCTGCTCGGCATGCTGATCTGCATGAATATCGAATCCATCCGCCAGTTCATCTCCTGGGTGACGAACACCGAACTGTTTTCGCCCGAACTTTACTTCCTGTCGAAACTTCCCGCCGAAGTCGATTTCGGCGAGACCGCAGCCGTCGTCATCATGGCGCTGACGCTGTCGTTCCTTGCAACGCTCTATCCGTCGTGGCGCGCCGCGCGCCTCGATCCGATCGAAGCACTCAGATACGAGTGAGCACGGGGATGGCGCAGGGGGGCGAGGAAGTACCGGTGGTTTATCTGCACGATGTCCGCCGCCAGTACCGGCAGGGCGAAGCGGTGCTGACCATCCTCGACGGCGCGCAGCTCGCTTTGTGGGAAGGCCAGTCGGTGGCGCTGGTCGCGCCGTCCGGCACCGGCAAGTCCACGCTGCTGCATATCGCCGGATTGCTCGAGCAGGCGGACGATGGCGAGGTCTATGTCGGCGGTACCGCAACATCAGGCCTGTCCGATGCCGAGCGCACGCAAATCCGTCGTACCGATATCGGTTTCGTCTATCAGCAACACCGCCTGCTGCCGGAATTCACAGCACTTGAGAACGTGATGATGCCGCAGATGATCCGCGGCCTTTCGCGCAAGGAAACGGTGAAGCGGTCGCAGGAAATTCTCGCCTATCTTGGACTTGCCGAGCGCCTAACGCATCGCCCGGCAGAACTCTCCGGCGGCGAACAGCAGCGCGTGGCGATCGCGCGGGCGGTGGCGAACGCGCCGCGTGTCCTTCTCGCCGACGAGCCGACCGGCAATCTCGATCCGCACACCGCCGATCATGTGTTCAAGGCGCTGACCCAGCTTGTGAAGGCGACCCGCGTCTCCATGCTGATCGCGACCCATAATATGGACCTGGCCGCCCGGATGGACCGGCGGGTTTCGCTGGTCGAAGGCAAGGTGGTCGAGCTGGATTGAGGCTAAAAACAGCCTGTTTTCGGCGGATTCACGCATTGTTAGGCATCCCAAAACAGACGGATTTTGCGTGCTTGACTCTGAGAACAAAAAAGGAACAATGTTCCTCATATGTTCTTATGGAGTCGGCCATGCTGAAGACATTCGTTGAAGAAGCCGCAGCCCTCGCATCCATCGTGCTTTTCGTCGGGATGGTCGCCATCTGGGCGCAGGTTTTCGCCCAGATTTGAGCGTCCCTTGGGGAAAGCGATGACGGTTCGGGGCGTGCGCGCGTTCCGCGTGGACATGCGGGGATCGGCGCATCACCATTGAGCGGCTGAGTCGGCATGCCGGGGCGGCGAGACCCGACAATTCGCGCGCCGAAGGTTCCGATGTCCAAAGCTACCAAAACTTCAGCGACCAAGAACGTGCCTCCGAAATCCGCCAGCACCGACGCGGGTTTTGTTCACCTGCACGTTCATTCGGCTTACTCGCTGCTCCAGGGATCGATCACGATCCAGAAGCTGGCGGAGCTAGCGAAGAAAGATCACCAGCCCGCGCTCGCGCTGACCGACAACGACAACATGTTCGGCGCGCTCGAATTCTCCGACAAGCTCGCTTCCTCCGGCATTCAGCCGATCACCGGCTGCGCGGTCGCGGTCGATTTCGGTGATCAGGACATGAGCGCGCGCAACGCGCTTGCACCCGCCCGCATCGTGCTCTTGGCGATGCGCGAGGAGGGCTATCGCAGCCTGATGAAATTGAATTCGCGCGCGTTCATGGAAACGCCGGTCAATGAAGCGCCGCGCATCAAGATCGAATGGCTGCAAGGCGAGAGCGAGCATCTGATCGCTCTGACCGGCGGACCGGAGGGGCCGGTCGCGCAGGCGCTGCTCGCCGATCAGACGCCGCTGGCAAAAAAGCGTTTCGACAGACTGAAAAAGCCGTTCGGCGACCGGCTTTATGTTGAGCTTCAGCGTCACGGCATCGATGCCGAACGACGCTGCGAAAATGCGCTGATCGATCTGGCTTACGCCAACGACGTGCCGCTCGTTGCGACCAACCAGCCTTATTTCGCCAGCGCCGACGATTACGAAGCACATGACGCGCTATTGTGCATTGCCGGCGGTCGGCTGATTTCAGAGACGGATCGTAACCAGCTCACGCCCGATCATCGCTTCAAGACCCGCGCCGAGATGGCGGTGCTGTTCGCGGATTTGCCGGAGGCGCTCGCCTCGACGGTGGAGATCGCGAAACGCTGCTCGTTCCGCCCGCTGACCCGCAAGCCGATCCTGCCGCGATTCACTGTTGTCGGCAGCGCGAACGCGGCCGATGCGGAAAGCGCGGAAGGCGCGGAGTTGCACAAGCAGGCCGAGGAGGGCCTGACGCAGCGCCTCAAGGCGCATGGCCTCGCGCAGGGCGTCAGCGAACAGGATTATCGCGACCGTCTCGCATTCGAGATCGGCGTTATCACCCGCATGAATTATTCGGGCTACTTCCTGATCGTCGCCGACTTCATCAAATGGGCAAAGGCCGAAGGCATTCCAGTGGGGCCGGGTCGCGGTTCGGGTGCGGGATCGCTCGTCGCCTATGCGCTGACGATCACCGATCTCGATCCCATCAGGTTTGGATTGCTGTTCGAGCGCTTCCTCAATCCGGAGCGCGTGTCGATGCCGGACTTCGACATCGATTTCTGTCAGGAGCGGCGCGGCGAAGTCATCGACTATGTGCAGCAGCGTTATGGGCGCGATCAGGTCGGCCAGATCATCACCTTCGGCACGTTGCAGGCGCGAGGCGTGCTGCGCGACGTCGGGCGCGTGTTGCAGATGCCTTACGGGCAGGTGGATCGTCTGACGAAACTTGTGCCGCAGAATCCCGCAGCACCCGTGACACTGGAAAAAGCGATCGAGGGCGAGCCGAAATTGCAGGCTTTCCGCGACGAAGACCCCGTTGTGGCTCGTGCGTTCGACATCGCGATGCGCCTTGAAGGCCTGACGCGCCACGCATCCACGCATGCCGCAGGCATTGTGATCGGCGATCGGCCCCTGAGCGAACTCGTACCGATGTATCGCGATCCGAAGTCCGACATGCCGGTGACGCAGTTCAACATGAAATGGGTTGAGCCTGCGGGACTGGTGAAATTCGACTTTCTCGGTCTCAAGACGCTGACCGTTCTCGATCTGGCCGTGAAGCTCCTGAAGCAGCGCCGCGTCGAGGTCGATCTGGAATCTCTGCCGCTCGACGACAAGCCGAGTTTCGAGATGCTGTCGCGCGGCGATGTGGTCGGCGTGTTCCAGGTTGAAAGTCAGGGCATGCGGCGTGCGCTCGTTGATATGCGCCCCGACCGTTTCGAGGACATCATCGCGCTGGTGGCGCTCTATCGCCCCGGTCCGATGGCGAACATTCCGACCTACTGCGCGCGCAAGCATGGCGACGAGGAGCCGGAATATCTTCATCCGATGCTCGAGCCGATCCTGAAAGAAACATTCGGTGTCATCATCTATCAGGAACAGGTGATGCAGATCGCGCAGGTGATGGCGGGCTATTCGCTCGGCGAAGCCGATCTTTTGCGCCGCGCGATGGGCAAGAAGATCAGAAAGGAAATGGACGCGCAGCGCGAGCGTTTCATTTCCGGCGCGGTCGAGAAGGGCATCTCCAAAGGACAGGCCGACACGATTTTCGAGCTGCTCGCAAAATTCGCCGACTACGGTTTCAACAAGAGCCACGCGGCGGCTTATGCGCTGGTGTCGTATCAGACCGCCTACATGAAGGCGCATTATCCGGTGGAATTCATAGCAGCGTCGATGACGCTCGACATGAACAACACCGACAAGCTGTCGGAATTTCGCGCCGAAGCGCAGAAGCTCGGCATCAAGGTCGAGGCGCCGAATATCAACCGCTCCGGCCCAACCTTTGAAGTATCCGGCGATACGATTTTTTATGCGCTGGCCGCGCTGAAAGGCGTCGGCGCGCAGGCGGTGGAGATGATCGTCGAGGCACGGGGCGACAAGGCGTTCACGTCCCTTGCGGACTTCGCAGCGCGCGTCAATCCGCGCGCGATCAACAAGCGTGTCGTCGAAAGCCTTGCCGCTGCCGGCGCGTTCGATACGCTCGATTCCAATCGTGCGCGTGTGTTTGCGGGAGCGGATGCGGTCATCGCGACCTGCCAGCGCAGCCACGAGGCATCGACCATCGGCCAGAACGAAATGTTCGGCGGTATGGCGGATGCACCTGCCATCGTGCTGCCGAATATCGAGCCGTGGCTGCCGGCGGATCGCCTGCGCCGAGAATACGACGCCATCGGCTTCTTCCTGTCGGGCCATCCGCTCGACGACTACGCGGTGGCGCTGAAGCGTCTTCGCGTGCAGTCGTGGAGCGAGTTTGCGCGCGCTGTAAAAACGGGCGCGACCGCAGGTCGTGTCGCCGCCACGATCCTGTCGCGCATGGAACGCCGCACCAAGACCGGCAACAAGATGGGCATCATCGGTCTGTCCGACCCGACTGGCCATTTCGAGGCGGTGCTGTTCTCCGAAGGTCTCGCGCAATATCGCGAAGTGCTCGAGCCCGGCACTGCGGTTCTGTTGCAGCTCGGTGCAGAGTTGCAGGACGAGGACGTGCGCGCGCGCATTCTTCACGCCGAACTGCTCGATCGCGCCGCGTCCAAAACGCAAAAGGGTCTTCGGATTTTCCTGCGCGACGACAAGCCGCTCGACTCCATCGCCAAGCGGCTCGAAAGCCACCAGCCGCCATCGAACGGAAACCGCTTCCAGCCCGCCAAGACGACGTCAGCACCGGCAAGCGGCGAGGGCGAGGTGACGGTCGTGATGATGCTCGATCTTCAGACCGAGGTGGAGTTGAAGCTGCCGGGCCGATTCCGCGTCTCGCCGCAGATTGCAGGCGCCATCAAGGCGGTTGCCGGGGTCGTGGACGTCCAGACCGTCTAAATAACGGTAAAATGGCCTGTTTTCGGGAAAATTAAGAATCTAGAAAGGCCGTATTGCCTT